>JAZULS010000143.1:0-12668 GCA_045603205.1 Eubacteriales bacterium
TTCTACGCCTGGGGCGAGCCGGTATACGTTTTCCTGATGATTCTGGCGGTAGGATTCAACTACCTCTTCGGCAGACTCATTGACGCTTCCTCTGACCAAAGCAGAAAAAAGCTGTGGCTGGTGTTGGCGGTAATTCTTAACCTTTCGATTCTCGGATTCTTCAAGTACACCGGATTCCTTATCGAAACGGTGAACGGAATTATCGGTACGACGATCCCTGTGCCTAGCTTTGTGATGCCTATCGGTATCAGTTTCTTCACCTTCCAGGCAATGTCCTACGTTATCGACGTGTACCGCGGCGACACCAAGGTGCAGATGTCCTTCACGAGACTTCTTCTCTACGTGTCTTTGTTCCCTCAGCTTATAGCAGGTCCTATCGTAAGATACAAGGATATTGAGGCACAGCTTGACGATATGCACGTAAAGGTGTTCCAGCTGAACGACGGTATCTACCGTTTCGCTGTCGGTGCCGTAAAGAAGCTTATCGTGGCGGACGGATGTTCTGCAGCGGCTGAAGCTCTTTACGCTCTTGGTGACGTTACCTTCGTGGGCCGTTGGATGGGTGCTGTGTTCTTCGCCCTGCAGATCTACTACGACTTCTCTGCGTATTCCGATATGGCTATTGGTCTTGGTAAAATGTTCGGCTTCGAGTTCAACGAGAACTTCAACTATCCTTATGCATCAAAGTCCGCAACGGAATTCTGGCGCCGCTGGCATATCTCCCTCGGAACCTTTTTCAGAGACTATGTTTACATTCCCCTGGGCGGTAACCGCAGACTCCAGATAAGAAATATCCTCGTTGTATGGTTCCTCACGGGACTTTGGCACGGTGCGTCATGGAATTTCGTGCTTTGGGGTATGTTCTACGGAGCACTCCTTATCTTTGAGAAGAAGTTCTTCCTCGGTTTCCTTGAAAGAATCGGAAAATTTACTTCGGCCGTCATTTCACGAGTTTATACGGCGTTTATCACCGTCTTCGGCTTTGCGCTGTTTTACTTTACGGACAACACTTTTAAGTCTCTCGGATACCTTTTCGGTGTTGGAGTTAAGTCTTTCAACGACATTTTCACAACGTCTATCATATTCAACAATTTGAATCTGCTTATCTTCGGCATAGTGTTCGCTTTCCCCACCATTCCCACTATCGTCGGACTTATCAAGAAAAACTTCAACGTTTCCTACGAAGTGAGACGTTACACCATGACTGCTGTTTCCATTGCGCTGTTAGCCATTGCGACTATCAGAATGATCGGCGACACCTACAGCCCGTTCCTGTACTGGAATTTCTAAGAAAGGGGGCAGTTTAATGAATTCAAAAGGACCAATGGATAAGTCACGCCTTGAAGTTGAGGCGATGCGTCGCGCAAGACGGGAAATAAACCGCCGTCGCCGCCGCGCTGACTTTATCTGTCTTACAATAATGGGTTCCATCTTCGCCGCAGTTGTGCTGCTGAATCTGTTCCAGCCTAACCGCCCTACCGAATCTCAGGTAGAGAAGAGAAAACTTGCAAGCTTCCCGAAGCTTACTTACGAGTCCCTCGTCAGCGGAGACTTTACCGAAGGAATCAACAAGTTTTTTGCTGACACCTTCGTTTTCAGAGAGAATATAGTTTCCGCTTCAAAGAAACTTGATACCCTTATGGGGTACGATTTTGAGATCGACGAAAACGGAAGCTTTGTGCTTCTTGATTCCGGCTCTAAGAATGAAAACAAGGACGAGGGCGGCTCAGACATTTCAAACATTCTTGACAGCCTTAACACCGATAGTGGTGAGGCTACCGCTGACCCCGACGATACCACAGAGCCCGATGACACAACAGAGGATACCACGGGCGACACCACAGACGTAACTCCCGAAGAGCCGAAGCTGACCCTGTCAAAGTCCTCTTTGACGCTTACCGTTGGCTCAGGTGCTGAGCTTGTTGCTTCAGGAATAGCAGAAGGCACAACCTGCCAGTGGACTGTTGCCGATGATACTGTGGTTTCCATTACTGCTAAGGACGAAAAACTCACCCTGAAGGCACTTGCCAAAGGTGAGACAACCGTAACCTGCAAAAACGGAGAAAACACCGTAGAATGTAAGGTGAAGGTTGAGAAAATCTCATCCGGCGGCGTTGACAACGGCGGAACCGCGGACTTCATGACCAACGGCCTCTTCATCTACGGAGATGCAGTTTATACTCAGTGCTGGTATTCACCGGAACATGCTTCCAACTACGCCCGTACCGCCGAATATTATAAGCAACTCTTCCCGAATGCAAATGTAAGTGCCTGCGTGATCCCTACTTCAGCTATCAAGATCGATAACGAGGAGATCAACTCCAAGCTTCAGAATCAGGCGGACATTTTCGCAAAGCTTGACGAGATCATCGGCTCCAAGGTCAACTTCGTCAATCCCTATGACGAGATGTACGCTCACAGAGACGAGTATATTTACTTTAAGAGCGACCACCACTGGACACAGCGCGGCGCGTACTACGCTTATAAGTCATTCGTTGAATCTGTAGGCCTTACCGCCGCAGGACTTGACGACTTCAATATTGTTGAGATAACCGACAGCTACAGCGGATCCATGTACGAGTATACCAAGGACGACAGAGTTAAGGAGTTCAAGGATACCATCGAAGCGTTCATGTCTAAAAAGACGCTGACCATGACTGTCACTGACAGAGCCGGTAACGTTGCCACCTACGACAAGGCGATCATGGAGTGGAGCGAGTCCTATTCCGCGTTCCTTTGCGGCGACAACCCCTACACCGTAATCAACGTTCCCGAAAATCCTCAGGACAGAAACATTCTTGTTCTCAAGGACTCCTACGGTAACGCATTCGTTCCTTTCCTTGCGGAAAACTACGGTAATATCTTCGTGGTTGACACAAGATATACTGAAATGAACGTAAAGGAAATGTTCGCAGATTACGATTTGACTGACATTCTTTTCGTAAACAACCTTGAAGCGGCAAATTCACCTGCGTGGTCACAGATGTATCTGAAGGCAGTGGGAATTTCAGTAGATTAAGTTGGTAACGTGAGGTTTTATGCATGAGTTCTATCGGTGATATTCACAAGAATCACAGACGTCGCCTCAGAGAGCGATATGCAAGAGAAGGAGCAGGTTCCTTTGAGCCCCACGAGCTTCTTGAGTTGTTCCTCTTCGACGTGATACCGAGATATAACACTAACCCTATAGCTCACAGACTGCTTGACAGATTCGGCTCTCTTCACGGCGTGCTGAACGCTCCCTACGAAGAGCTTTTGGAGGTCAAGGGAATCGGTGCTAAGGCGGCGGAATATATCGTGGGACTCAGCAAAGAGTTTGCGCGGCAAAATACCGAAGCCTTCTTGACAAAACCTCTTGCTACCTTTGAGCGTGCATCAAATTTTCTCATTTGGCAGATGAACAGAGGGGACGCGAATCCCGTTATCGTGATAGCTACAGACGGGAATATGCTTACTCTTGCTACCCGCGGCTTTAGTGAAAGCGTCTGCAAGATGGAGATTGTGGAGTTTTGCACCTCCGTGAAGGCTGTAAACGTGCTCATTGGCTGTAAGGCGGACGTTGATATTTCGAGCTTTCCCACAGACGTGGATTTTGGTGGCGGTATCACCCTTTGCGACGTTATAAAAATCAGCGGATTCTCGGCTGAGAGCGTGAAAGAATAATAAAATACAACACGGCACACGTTTGAAATTTCAATCGTGTGCCGTTGTTTGTTGAGGTTAGCCGTTAATATATTTTTCTAAAATTTCCGCATAGTCATCGACTACAGGGCAGAAGATGGAGTAATCTTCATACTCCTGAGCATAAATTCCGCCGCGTTCGTCAAGCTTGGTTGAGAGAATTTCAGATACGTCAATTTGAATAAAGGTCTCTCCAACCTTCGCTTCGCCGTCTTTGAGAAGGGAAGCAATATCTTTCTTTGATGAGTCGGACATATACGTGTTCAGATAGATGGGAGTGTAAGTACCATCCTTGGAACATTCCCACAGACAGGCATACTCAAGAGAAATGTATTTGTCTGTGCTACCGGCAAGCTTTTCTTTGAGCTCAATAGGAGTAATGTTTGTTGTATCTGCGGTAGCCTTCAAAAATGCCTCCGTGGTCTTCGGCAGAATTGCCGGTGAGAAGTTAACGTAAAATTCAAATCCGTTTGTCGAGTAGGAGATCGTGGCTATATTTTGCTCGTAGTTTACGAGATAGTCGTGCCAAGCCTTGAAATCAACCGTTTTGAGTTCTTCCTGCATGGTGCGGAAGACTGTTCCGGCTCCCTCGCCCGTGAGATACTTCTGTGAATAATTTACCGTGATAGTATCTCGCTGAGGGTCGGGAAGTGTCAGCCACGCCTTTGAATAGTCGGGGGACTTGCTGAGACACTTCATAATATAATCACAGTTTTCCGCTTCGATTCGGATGCGTCTGTACTTGGTTGAGTTAGCAGTCTTGATCTTCAAGGTGTAGATCTCATATTGTTCAACCTTGTCGATTCCCAAATATTCTTTGTAGTCGTCATCGTAATAGTAATTGCCGTGGATGGAGCCGTGCCTATCGACGTAGCTTAGAGTATTCTTCAAAGATGTTGAGACTATCTCAAGGACCTTCGGGTCATCAAGCTTTACTTCCGAAGACAGACTCTCTGCATACTGGGGGAACTCTACGTATCTGTCATAACTTGAGAAAATACCGTTGCCGAGGTAATCGCTGTATCCATACTCATCGAGCACCTGGACGTACTCGATCTCCCCAGCTTCCGGGGAAAAGCTTTGTTCTGTGGTTGTGACGATACCCATAACAGTAATCAAGAGAACGTTGATAAGCGCAACGATACCAAGTCCCGGCAGACAGCGGAGAAGATTCTTCCATTTCTTTGTGGTGATAAGCTCGTAAAGGAGGTATACCAGCACGACGATAAGGTAAAGTACGAATATTGCGAAAGAATCATAGGTAAAGGTAAGGGCGTCGGTAAAGAGTGCATAGCAGATGGGCACGCAGATCACGGAGGCTACGGTGATGCGATATACTGCTTGCATAAAACGGCTGGGAGCAGATCTTTCTGCACTCTCACTTTTTCTGCGGCAGAAAAGAACTGCGGCTAAGATGAAATAAACGAGTGCCAAAACAGCTGTGTATATCTGAGGCCCAGCTTCAAAGCATTTCTCAAGGTCGTAGGTGATACCGAAAACATATCCTGTAATTCCCGTTACCGTGTTGATGTTAAGGGTGAGGAAATCTGACAGATAAGCTTCCACCATGAGAGGGAACTTTACAAGCAATCCTTGTGTAATAAAGAGTATAACGAATCTCGGCAGGTAAAGAATAAGTCCTGTGAGAACCACGTTGTTTAGTATCGTACCCGTTATGGACATTGCTACACTTATCACCGCACAGAGCAGCATTGCTGAAACAAAGCAGGTGATGAAGAAGGGCAAATACGTTCCTTCGATAACACTGAAGTGAGAGGGGAAGATGGCAAGAAGCAGTCTTGACACAGCGGTTGTAACTGCGCTGATAGCGAAAAGCCAAGTCAGAATAGCGCCCGTAATACTTGTGAAAAGTGAAAGACGGGTGTGGGGGAGACTGTGATAAAAGTCGGAAGAATTTCTCTTGTTGAGAAAAGAAAATGCGGTAAAAGTGAATATTGGGGATGCAAGAATAATGAGGAAGAGCAGGGGATGGGCTTCAATTGCGGAGATACTGGAGGGGACAAGCTCGTAGCTTGCGTCCGTGATGGCGTAGGTGTCGTTGATAACGTAGAAAGTGGGGACGAGTATCGCCTCAAGAAGGAGGATGATACCGAATATGATGCCGGGCATTTTGAGTCGGTTCAGGGACTCAAAATATAGTTTTAGGCTGAATATCTGCTTGTTTTTCATGTTAATCCTCCTTTCTCAGTTAAGCTCAAAGGTGTATCCGAGAGCTTCCATTTCGTAGGTGAATACTTCTTCAAGGGTGAGAGGGAGAACATCGAGAATGAGAGGATCCATCTCGCGGAGCTTTCCGGTGACTTTTTCACGCTCTCCCTTTACTATCATGTTGGCAACGCTGCCATGTTTTGAAAAGTGTATTATGTGCATACAGTCAATGCAATCGAACTTTTCTCTGCCGAAATCCTCGGAGAAGGCAATCTGCACCTTAAACTGAGCGGTTTTCAGGTTGTTGATGTCGCTCTGGAAGATAAGGCCTCCTTTGTGGAGCAGGGCAAGCTGGTCGCAAGTGTCTTCGAGTTCTCTGAGGGAGTGGGATGTGATGATAGCTGAGGCTCCGCGGTCGAGAACGTCCTCGCAAATGACAGACTTCACGTAGTTTCGCATAATGGGGTCAAGTCCGTCGAAGGTCTCGTCAAAGAAAATGAAGTCGGGGTTAGTAGAGAGAGCAAGAATGGTCGCCGCCTGACGTTTCATACCTTTGGAAAAGGTGGAAAGGGGCTTTTTTGTGTCGAGCGAGAGTCTTGCGGCAAGTTTTTTAAATCTATCTTCGTCAAAAATACTTGCTGAGTGCTTGTAAAGGGACGCCATTCGTTCCATATTTGCTCCGGGCAGGAAGTATAACTCATCGGGAACGTAAGCAATTTTGGATTTTACTTTGGGGTTGTTGTAGATCGGCTCGCCGTTAATGGTCGCATTGCCGAGATCTGCCTTGTAAACACCGGTTAAAATGCGTAAAAAGGTGGATTTTCCCGCGCCGTTTGAGCCTACCATTCCGTAGATGCACCCTCTGTCGATGGTGCAGGAAATATCTCTCAGCGCGCAGAAGTTATCAAAATATTTAGTGAGATTTTCAGCCTTGATCATCTGCTAATGACCGTCCTTTCTTTGAGTTTGAGTAAGCGGAGTTTATCTGTTCCATCAATTTTTCCGCAGGAATGCCTGCAAGAGCCAACTCTTCCGCTAAACGGTAGATATCATCGAGGAGAGTGAGCTTGTTTTTTGACAAAGCATCCTTTGCGCCCTCGCACACGAAGTACCCGCGTCCGGGAACTGCGTGAATTATCCCCTTGGCGTCGAGCTCGTTGTACGCCTTGAGAATAGTTACGGGGTTTACGGAATGGTTGACCGATACGTTTCTGACGGAAGGGATCTGGTCGCCTTCGGAAAGGGTCCCCGTCAGTATGAATTTTTCAAGTTGCTCTCTGATCTGCTCATAGATCGGAGTTCTTGACATAGGATCAATTTGGAACATTTTTATAACCTCCTGCTCGGGTGTTATATGTGAACTATAACACCTATATGTTATCACGTTTACCGCGCTTTGTCAATAGGGGATCGGAAAAATCTTCAAATTAACGTAAAAACGAAAAAATATGTGAATTACTAACATATAAAACGTTAAAACGCTTGACATTTTCACATATTGGGTGTAAAATATTAACAGGTAAAATGCGAAAATATGTGTTGAAAGGCGGTGAAAATTTGCAGAAAGAACGCAGAGGGAAGATAAGAGCACTGCTCGGAATCAAGCCCTTTGTTTCCCTTGATGAGCTCTCCGAAATGTTCCCAGACGTGTCAGAAATGACGCTGAGGCGGGATATTGAGTACTTCGAGGCAAACAACGAAGCCATAAAGGTTCGAGGCGGATGCCGAAGCATGACCTTTATTGCAGGCGGCGACGTTCAGACGGTAAACGCGTCGACCCACAGCGCAAAGCATGCTATCGCAAGAGCGGCAGCGGAACTTCTTGAAACAGGGCGTTCCATTTTCGTAGATTCCGGAACGACCATGCGTATCTTCACCGAGTACGTGCCGGAGAGAAGGTACTCCTTTACCACAACGGATCCGCAGGTTGCCCTGAAGCTTGCTTCAAGCGGTACCTCTACGGTAAACATCGTAGGCGGCAGACTTGAGGGTGAGAACCGCACGGTGACGGGACTTCAGGCATCAAGATTCCTATCCGACATCAACATCGATATCGCGTTTATGACGCCCACCTGCTACAGCGAGGAAAGCGGATTTACCGTTGCAAGCTTCAATGAATGTGAACTGAAGCGAATCGTCGTGGAAAAGGCGAGAGTCGTGGTGATGATGGTAAACTCGGAGAAATGTAATAGATCCCTGCCGTACACCTTCTGCACTCTCGGTGACACCGACGTGATCATTACGGATAAGGCTTCCCCGGAGGAGCTCTTGCGTACAGCGGAAAAGCTGGGGTGCAAGACCATACTTGCAGACTGATTTCCGCAAAACTAAATTTGTACTTAATTAACGAAAGGATATAATCATGGCTAATTTTGTCATTATGCCCAGACAGGGCCAGAGTGTTGAAAGTTGTATCATCACAACTTGGCACAAGAAAGTAGGCGACACAGTAAACGAGGGAGATATCCTCTTCTCCTACGAGACCGACAAGTCCGCGTTTGACGAGCCTTCTCAGTTCGCAGGCGTGATCCTGCACAGCTTTGCAGAGGAAGGTGACGTTGTTGAGTGTCTCTCAAACGTATGTATCATCGGTGAGGCAGGCGAGGACGTTTCCGCTATGATCGGTAGCGTAGGTGCGGCAGCTCCCGAGGCGGCTCCCGCGGCAGAGGAGGCTAAGGCTGAAGAGACTGCTCCCACAGCGGCTCCCGTTGTAACCGAAAGAGAAGGCGATATCATCAGAATCTCCCCCAGAGCGAAGAATCTTGCTCTGAAGAGCGGAGTTGACATGACCAAGGTCGCTCCCACAGGCCCCCACGGAAGGATCATCGAGCGTGACATCAACGCGGCTCTCGACGCAGGTTACGTAGCAACCACACAGGCAGTTGAAGACTTCCTTGCAGGTAAGATCACTGCAGTAGAAGAAGCTCCTGTAGAGGCTCCCACAGCGGCGCCCGTTGCAGCGGCTCCCGCAGCAGACGATTTCAGAGCTTACGAAGAGACTCCCTTCAGCAACGTTCGTAAGGTTATCGCAAAGGCTATGCACGCTTCTCTCTCCGAGATGGCACAGCTTACTCTCAACTCCAGCTTCGACGCTACAAGCCTTCTTGCATACAGAAAGCTTCTCAAGGATAAGGGCGAGGCTATGGGCCTTTCCAAGGTTACCATCAACGACATGGTGCTTTACGCAGTATCCCGCGTGCTTCCTAACTATCCTGAGATCAACGCAAACGTAGTTGACAACACCTTCAGAAAGTTCAAGCACGCTAACATCGGTATGGCAGTTGACACCGACCGCGGACTTCTCGTTCCCGTTATCTTCGGCTCCGATACTCTCTCACTGGCTGAGATCTCCGGAAAGACTAAGGCTCTTGCAGGCAGCGCAAGAGAAGGTACACTTTCTCCCGACGACATGAGCGGCGGAAGCTTCACCGTATCTAACCTCGGTTCTATGGGCGTTGAAAGCTTCACTCCCGTTATCAATCCTCCCCAGACAGCGATCCTCGGCGTTTGCTGCACAACTAACCGCCTGAAGGCTGACGGTAGCGTATATCCCGCAATGGGACTCTCCCTCACCTTCGACCACAGAGCAGTTGACGGCGCTCCCGCGGCTAAATTCCTTAAGGAACTCTGCACAGCACTTGAAAACTTCGAGCTTCTCCTTGCTAAGTGATAACATTCGGAGGTAAAACATAATGTATGATATTATAGTAATCGGCGGTGGTCCCGGTGGATATAATGCCGCTGAAAGAGCCGCTCACAGCGGTCTCAAGACTCTCCTTTTCGAGGAGAGAAGCCTCGGTGGTGTATGTCTCAACGAGGGATGCATCCCCACAAAGACATTCCTTTATTCCGCAAAGGTCCTTGACTATGCTAAGCACGCGGACAAGTACGGCGTTTCCGTTCCCGCAGCGACCATCGACCACGCAAAGGTAGTTGAGAGAAAGAACAAGGTCGTAAAGACTCTCGTTTCCGGCATCGGCGGTAAGATGAAGGCTGCAGGCGTTACCGTTGTGAACGGAACTGCAAAACTTACGGGCAAGAGCGCTGAGGGCTTTACTGCAGAGTGCGGTGGAGAAAAGTATACCGCTAAGCGTGTTCTCATCTGCTCCGGCTCTGAGGCGATCGTCCCCCCCATTCCCGGACTTCGCGAAGCTGTAGGCACAGGGCTTGCAGTTACCAACAGAGAAGTTCTTGACATCACAAAGCTTCCGAAGGAAGTTGCGGTTATCGGCGGTGGTGTTATCGGTCTTGAGATGGCTTCCTACTTCAATTCTGTTGGATGCAAGGTATCCGTTATCGAGATGTTCGACAAGATCGCAGGTCCCACAGATGCTGAAATTTCAAAAGTGCTCCAGAACAACTACGCAAAGCGCGGCGTAAACTTCATTCTCGGCGCAAAGGTAGTTAAGGTTACCGACAACGGCGGCGCAGGTGTTGTTGAGTACGAAAAGGACGGTAAGGTGACAGGCGTCAATGCCGATCTTATCCTCGTTTCCACCGGCAGACGTGCAAGAACACAGGGCCTCGGCCTTGAGGAGCTTGGCGTACAGATGAACCGCGGTGCAATCGTTACCGACGAGTCTTGCCGTACCTCCGTTCCCGGTATCTGGGCGGCAGGCGACGTAAACGGAAAGATCATGCTTGCTCACACCGCTTACAGAGAGGGTGAGGTTGCGGTTTCCGATATGCTCGGCATCAAGGACAGAGTAGACTATCGCTCTATCCCCTCCGTTATCTACACAAATCCTGAGGTAGGTACCGTAGGTGAGACTCTCGCCAGCGCAAAGGCAGCAGGAATCGACGCTGAAGAGCACACCATCAGCCTCCGTTACAGCGGCAGATACATCGCTGAGAACGAGGGTGGCGACGGTATTGCCAAGATCGTCGTTGACAAGGCTCATAAAAAGATCATCGGCGTACACATGATCGGTTCTTACGCTTCCGAGATCATCTACGGTGCGGCTATGATGGTTGCCCGCGAGATGAGAGCAAAGGACGTAACAAAAATCGTATTCCCCCATCCCAGCGTATGCGAAGTCATCCGCGAAGAGATGTTTTCAATTCAGTAATTAATTTTTAAAAGGAGACAATAAATTATGCCTAAGAGTCAATTTATCAGCCCCGAGATCGCCTTTGAGCGTGGCTTTGCTAATTTTGACAGCATTCCTCTCTGTGCTTACAACAAGACACTTGCAGAGGAGAAGAAGATCTACTCCAAGGACGACTTCCTCAGAATCTACCACGATATGAGAACCATCCGCGAGTTCGAGTCTATGCTCAACGACATCAAGGTCAAGAGCGAGTACAACGGAATCAGCTACAATAACCCCGGTCCGGCTCACCTTTCCATCGGTCAGGAGGCTTCCGCTGTAGGTCAGGCTTACTGCCTCGACATCAACGACTTCACCTTCGGTTCCCACAGAAGCCACGGTGAGATCATCGCAAAGGGTCTTTCCTCTATCAACAAGCTTACCGACGAAGAGCTTTACGACATCATGCGTGAGTTCCTCGACGGTGCGATTCTCAACGTAGTTGAGAAGGAATGCAAGACAAGCGACGTTAAGGAGCTTGCAAAGTACTTCCTCCTCTACGGTGCACTTGCTGAGATCTTCGCTCGTAAGACCGGTTTCAACCGTGGTCTCGGCGGGTCCATGCACGCATTCTTCATTCCCTTCGGTATTTTCCCCAACAACGCTATCGTTGGTGGCGCAGCTCCCGTAGCTCTCGGTGCGGCTCTTTATAAGAGAAGCAACCACAAGAGCGGTATCGTTATCGCTAACTCCGGTGACGGTGCATGCGGACGCGGTCCCGTTCTCGAAAGCTTCAACTTCTCCTCTATGGACCAGATCACCAAGCTCTGGGGCATGGAAGGCAAGTATCCCGACGGCGGTATGCCCATCCTCTTTAACGTATTCAACAACTTCTACGGCATGGGCGGTCAGACCAAGGGTGAGACCATGGGTTACGACGTTCCCGCACGTCTTGCTGCAGGCTTCAATCCCAGCCAGCTCCACGCAGAGAAGGTAAACGGCTACGATCCTCTCGCAGTTATCGACGCTACCACACGTAAGAAGGAACTTCTTGTGAACGGCAGCGGCCCCGCATTCCTCGAGGTTGCTACCTACCGTGTATCCGGTCACTCCCCCTCTGACTCCTCCACATACCGTACACAGGAAGAGATCGAGATGTGGAAGGCTGCAGACCCGATCCTTGCTTACCGTCTCAAGATGATCGAGGGCGGCATCGCAACTGCTGCAGAATTCGACGCGATCGACGCAGAGATCATCGCTCGTACAGAAAAGATCGTTAAGCTCGCTATCAACGATGAGCTCTCTCCCAGAATGGACCTCGCTAAGGAGCCCGACATGATCTCTTCCATCATGTTCTCCAACCAGCACGTTAAGTCCATGGATCCTACCCGTGAACCCGAGGTTCTCATGCCTAAGGAAGAGAACCCCAGAGTTAAGCAGCTGAAGACAAAGGCTCGCTTCGCATTCGACGAGAACGGCAAGGCTATTCCCAAGATGAAGCTCTTCGGTCTCCGCGACGGTCTCTTCGAGGCTATCCTTGACAAGTTCTACGAGGACCCCACCACTATCGCATACGGTGAGGACAACCGTGACTGGGGCGGCGCGTTCGCTGTTTACCGCGGTCTTACCGAGGCTCTGCCTTACCACCGCTTCTTCAATGCTCCTATCTCTGAGTCCGCTATCGTCGGCTCCGCTGTAGGTTACGCTATGGCAGGCGGCCGTGCCATCGTTGAGCTTATGTACGCTGACTTCATCGGTTGTGCAGGCGACGAGATATTCAACCAGCTC
>JAZULS010000144.1:0-22645 GCA_045603205.1 Eubacteriales bacterium
TCATAGCCATTCGACTTGAACTCGATCTCGTACTCTGCTCTGCCGTCGCCGTCGTCGCCTTCATCAAGCTTTACACTGTAGTCGTACACGTCTGCGGAGTTTACACCTGCGTGGCCTATAGCCGCCTTCTTAGCGTCAGACTTTGAGATGTAGGTGGGAGTTGTGGGTGCAGGCTCGGTAGTCTGTGCGGTGGTGGAGGTTGTAGTCTCTACGGGAGCGGTAGTTTCGGGTACAGGCTCCGTGGTGATCTGTACTGTAGTCTGTTTTTCAGTCTGTGCAGTAGTCTGCTTGGGTCCATCTTCCTTGTCGATACGTTCTTTTTTGCTTTCGATGATCTCTCCGCTTATCGCGTCGATTTCGTATTCATAATCATATCCGTCAGACTTGAATTCGATCTCGTACTTAGCTTCATCTTCGTTAAGCTCCCACTCGTAGTCGTACACGTCTTCGGAAGCGACTCCCGCGTGGTCAAGTGCTGTCATGTGGGCAAAGGTTTCTCCCATGTAGGTAGGCGTCGTGACATCTTCTAGATGTTCGCTGTCGTTCCTTATAATCTCGCCTGTCAGAGCGTTGATCTCATATTCAAACTCGTATCCGTCTGCCTTGAACTCTACGTCGTATACCATAACTCCGCTGTCAAGGTCAAGCTCACTTTCAAGGTCCGTGACCTCACTAAGGCTGTAGCCTGCATGGAGAACAGCCGCTTCTTTAGCCTTGTCGTGTCCGATATATTTCTTATCGCTGGCGTTACCCGTAGCTGTTACGTTTTCAAGTTTATTCGATGTGTTTTCGATGATAAGCTTCAGCTCATTGATTGAGAGAGAAGCAAGCTCATCAAAGGTGTAGCGGTCGCCCCCTGCCGCAATCTCGGTGATAAGCTGTGCCTTTCCGAGGGATATGGAATGCTCCTCAGCCAAGTTTTCAACTTCATCGCTGTGATTTATAGTCTGGCTGATAACGGCACCTTCAAAGGCACCTGCATCAAGCATTGAGCTGACCTTTTCCGAAAGTCTTGCCTGAAGGGTAGCGTTTCTGTCGCCGTTATCTCCGTCCACGCTGATGAGGATGGAGTTTGCTATCTCATTAAGGTATCCCTCTCTGAGCATGGAGCCGATAAGAGCATTGACAGTTACGTCAATGTCGCTTCCTCTGAAATTCATGTCTCCTACGACGGTTTTGCCGTCTTCGTTGAGGGCGGTAACGTCGAGAACTCGCTCTTTACTGTTTACTTTGATCTCGATCTGGGGGTTGACTTCAAGTGATACGGTTGAGGAAACGGTATAGTTGTCTCTATAAGAGATGATACCGAAAGTAGCTCCGATCACTAACACGAGTGCTGCTGCAAGGGCAGACACACGCTTTACGATGTGGTTGAATCTTCTTTTTTCCGTCATGGTGATTACCTGTCCTTTCTTACTCTCTTCCGAGGAGAGATCCTTTTGGCAATCGGAGAGAACTGACTGAAGGACATCCGGTACTATCGATTCATAAGCTTTTTTTACTTTGTTTTCTACGTCTCGGTTCGTCATTATTTTACCTCTCCTTTCTCCAAAATCGTTCTGAGTTTTTTGAGTGCTCGATTATATTTTGAAAGAACGGTTGCAAGAGGCATTTTCATGGTCTCGGCAATTTCCCGATGCTTAAAGCCCGATACCGCGTGAAGCAGGACTATCTGTCTTTCCTCTTCGGTGAGTCTTGTCATACACTCGGTGATAACAAGTCGGTCTTCCGTGGAGATCGCTTCAACTGATGCTATGTAGGGCTGCCAGTCTTCCTCGGGAATATCGGCTGTATACCGTCTTTCCCTGAATTTTTGCAGGCAGTAGTTTCTGGTGATAGTCATTATCCACGCCATAGGCTTTCCGTGAGGAATGTAGCTTCCCGCGGCGGAGTGGATCTTCACATAGCAGTCGTGAAGCACGTCCTCTGCATCATGGGTGTTCTTCAAAATTGAAAGGGCGTATCCGAAAACGGCGGCCTTCGTGGAGTGATAAAGCTCCGTTAAGGCGCTCATATCGCCGTTTGCGATGTCTGCCAAGTTCCGCTCGAGGCTGTCGGCACCTGCAGTACGCATGATCTCAGTTGTTGACGTCAAACAAATCATCATGTGTCCTTCCCCTTTCACCTATACAATGCATCAGACGTGTCTTTTATTGCACGAAATAGAATTTTTTTGAAATTTTTATATATTTTTGTACGGGCAGTAATCAAAGACCTCCGCTTCAAGTCCAAGACCCCTTAAATATTCGCAGAGTTTCTCACAAACGGGGAACTCTGTGTGGTAGTGTCCCGCTTCGATAACGGAAAAACCTTCCTCCGCCGCCGCTTCAAGGATGTTGTAGCCACCGTCTCCTGTAATAAGAAGGTCTGCGCCGGCAGCCATTGCGGGAGCAACGAAGCTTTTCCCGTCTCCGCCCACGAGAGCTACATTTTTAACCTTTCCGCCACCCGTAAGTCTCACGGATGATGCTCCCAGCTTTTCCTTAACAAGGAGAGCAAGCTCCTCTGCGGTCATCTCACGCTCAAGCTCGCATATTCTGCCAAGCTCGGGAGCTTCGCTGTCTCCGAAAATACCCGTCACACGGAGTCCCAAAATAGCCGCCAGAGCGTCGTTTACGCCGCCTTTTGCCGCATCGAGACGTGTGTGCAGGGACACCACGGAAACGCTGCTCAAAAGCGCTGTAATAGCTCTGTGAGTCACCACATCCTCACCCGTAAGACTTTTTACGCCTTTAAAAATAAGAGGATGGTGAGTAACAAGCAGGTCAAAGCCACCTTCCGCGGCATATTTTATCGCCTTTTCCGTAGGATCAAGGGCTACAAGGACCTTTGACACCTCGTCTGTCTGAGGGCAGCGGCACATCACGCCGTCGTTATCCCACTCTGCGCTGAGGCTACGGGGGGCAATTTCCTCAAGTTTTTCGATAAATTCGGTAAATTTCATTTTTTCGTTCCGTTCTGCCAAGACTCGGCAAATTTAATTTATTCATGTACCAAACAAGGTTTAGTCGATGGTATATCCCCGGGCAGCGGCAATCTCACAAACTTCCCTGAGGATCTCCTCCTCACGGGCTGTGGGAAGTCCACCCTGTCTGCGGCCTTTGATCTTTTTCTTCAGCTTTTCCGCTGTGTTCTCCAAAAATCCGTTTACGAGGGGGTCAGATTCGTCGTCTACCACGTCGCCAACCACAAGTCTCACCGGCGGCACCTCACGTCTGATTCCGTCGTATTCTGCAACAATGCAGGTGTAATACTTGTCCGCCGCACGGCAGAGCTTTTCCGTCAGCACGGCGTAACCCATCTCCGCAAGGTATCCTCTCAGCTCCTGAAGAGAGCTCATAGGCTGAAGGATAAGTCTGACTCCGGGGATTCTTGTGTAATCGGAATTGTCAATGATCTCCGCGATAAGCTCACCGCCCATTCCGGCGATAATGATGTCGGTTACCTCGTAAAGCTCGGGATGGATATCGCTGATACCGTTGCCGAGTCGGAAGGTGATCTTTTCAAACACGCCGAATCTCTGCGCGTTATCGCAAGCATTTGTAAGGGGCTGACGATTTACGTCGGAGGCAACCGCTCTCTGGCAGATGCCGCTCTTTATCAGGTAAATGGGCACGTATGCGTGGTCAGTTCCCACGTCAAGAGGCACAGCACCTTCCCTTACCATTGAAGCGATAAGCAGAAGTCGGTCGTCAAGCACGGGAAGCATAGCTTTTCTCATCATATATGTATAGCCTTTCTTTTTCGTCAAAGTAAAAATCCGAAGCTGCACAGACAAGGCAGCTCCGGAATCCTTCTTATTTCAGATTAGCGAAATATTCGTTGAGCTTTGCAACAAGCGCATCTGCGTCTGTGCCGTGAACTTCACATGCCTCTTCGATTGTTTCACTTCTTGAAACGGGGCAAGTAAGGCAGTGCATTCCTATCTCAAGGAAAAACTGTCCTGCTTCCTCATCAAAATCAATAACGTCACCGATAATGGTATTCTTTGTTACTTCCATGTTATTTAAAATCCTTTCGATTCTTCTCAGTTTGCCTTTTTAATTGTTGTAGGCTCGGGTACGTACACCTTCTTGATGTCAGCACCGAGAGACTTGAGCTTTCCTACGATGTCATCGTAACCGCGCTCAATAAGATTGATCTGAGTTACTTCGCTCTCGCCCTTTGCAGTAAGTGCCGCAATAACCACAGCAATTCCTCCGCGAAGATCAACTGCTACCAGCGGAGCTCCGGAAAGCTGAATTCCGCCCTCAATGGTTGCTCTTCTTCCGTCAACCTTAATGCAAGCTCCCATACGCTTCAGCTCTTCAACGTATCTGAATCTGTTGTCATAGATACTCTCATTGATAAAGCTTACGCCCTCAACGGTAGTGAGAAAAGCACTCATCTGAGGATGCATATCCGTGGGGAAACCGGGGTAAGGAAGAGTTTTTACGTTTGTGGGTCTCAGAGGACCGTCAACAGAAACTCTGACAGAGTCATCATATTCTTCAACCTTTGCACCCACCTCTTCAAGCTTTGCAGTAATGGATTCAAGGTGCTTGGGAATTACGTTTTTAATGAGAACATCGCCTCTCGTAGCGGCAGCAGCCACCATAAAGGAGCCTGCCTCGA
The DNA here is from genome assembly GCA_045603205.1 of Eubacteriales bacterium. Classification (GTDB taxonomy): domain Bacteria; phylum Bacillota; class Clostridia; order Oscillospirales; family CAG-272; genus RUG11130. Next base: position 4,615 of record JAZULS010000144.1, read on the forward strand.
TCATGTCGGGAATGATCGCATAAGTACAACCGTGAAGTGAAGGTACACCCTTGATCTTGATCACGTCGGAACCTGCACCTGAGATCTTCGCGCCACAGCTGTTGAGGAAGTTTGCACAGTCAACGATGTGAGGCTCACGGGCCGCGTTCTCGATGATGGTCTGACCTTCGCCCATTACAGCGGCAAGCATAACGTTGAGAGTAGCTCCCACCGTCGTCATGTCAAAGAATATGTTAGCAGGGGTGACCTTGCCGTTTTCTGTAGATATCTCGATATAACCGCCGTCAGTTACTACCTTTCCGCCGAGAGCCTTGAAGCCCTTGATATGCTGGTCGATAGGTCTAACGCCAAAGTCGCACCCGCCGGGATAAGCAACACGCGCCTTGCCGAACCTTCCAAGCTCTGCACCAAGCAGATAATATGATCCGCGAAGACGTCTTACAAGGTTATAGTCAGACGTACCGCACTGAAGATCGGTACAGTCGATCTCAACCGTAGTCTTGTCGATGGTCTTTATAGTAGCACCCATTCCTCTGAGGATCTCAAAGGAGCGGTTAATATCAATTATGTTAGGCACGTTCTCAATTATACATTTGTCGCGCACCAATACGCAGGCGTAAATAATGGGAAGAGCTGCATTTTTAAATCCGCTGATCTCAACTTCGCCTTTAAGGGGTCTGCCTCCGTTTACAACGATTTTTTCCATAAATAATCTCCGAACTCGCAGCGATTAAACTGCGGTTATTTTATTTGTCGGTCACCCGACACCACTGCAGTAAACACTGCACAGTCAATCTGGATATGTTCAAATCTGTTAAATATACGGCACTTAGCCATCTAATATTATATCAGTAAGTGGACAAAAATGAAAGAGTTTTTTCAAGGATTTTCATAAACTTAATACTAATAGTCACAATGCACTATTATCTCACCTAAACCAAATGGATTTTTTGTCATAATAAGCAATAAACGGTATAAGTGCGAATTCTTATACATCTGATAATATCATATTACATTATGTGAAAATTCGTGAAAGACATCTCATCTCTCTGCATTATGGTAAGCTACCGCAAGTTCCACCACTATTGAGTAGCTGACGGTGCCTGCCGTGCCCTGACTCTGGAGATAGGAATCGTTTACGGCGCCGCTGATCTCCGAGGCTGTTGAATCGCGGTATTTGTCAAAAAATTCGCTGTATATTCTAAGTTCATCGAAAATCCGTTCGTCGAGGGCGCTGTAAAGTTTTTTCGCCCCTGCTTCTGAGGTCTTAGACACGGCTGAAACAAGGTATTCAAGCATATTCAGGTACCCTGCATACTGCAAATAAGGATCCTCCGAGTTGATGCAGACGAGGTACGCTACAAAGTTAGCCTCGTTTTCCCTTGCCACGCCACGCTGATGTGCCATTTCGTGTGCCACGGTAAACACGTTTACGAATTCGGGATAGTTGGTGTTAAGATTGGCTTCTCCAGTGAAGAAGGTATACACTCCGGAGATATGAGTGTAAGTCATAATATTCGACACGGCAAGTCTTTTCACGGGAGCTTTAAAACTATCGATAAAGGGATATTCCCTCTTCAGTTTATCGTAGGATTCACAAAGCTTATCAACGGTGTCGTCATGGGTATATCCTCTCACTGAGCCGTTTTCCGTAAAGGTGACTTTCTCCGCCAGATAATTAAGTCTTCCGGCAACGAGAACAGCGGTCTCTAAAAGCTCCACCTCGTCGGTGTGTGAGGTATCAAGGCCGAGCTTTTCGTCAAGCTCTGAACCCCTGTATCCTGCGGAAAAATTGATAGTGAACACAGAAAAAAACAGGACAAGCACGGACAAAAGTGTGGCAACGCACCTCGTAAAACCTGCCTCATGAGTATCAATATACCGAAAAGCAAAGCGGATGAAGAGAAACACCAGGATGGGAAGACAAAAAATGAAAGATTCCGCCACGGAAAAGGGGAAAAGTGCAGTTGCGTATGCCAAGATACGTCTGAAAACGCTGCTTATATACCTATTAAAGAAGTCAGCAAAGTCGGGGCTGTTCAAAAAAGCGATGTAAAGCCCTGCCGAAACAAGTCCCAGCATAAATATAACAAGCGCTCCCGTGGGAACGTATTTTTTTATCTTAGAAAATATGGTTTTCACAAAACTCATAGAGATTCTGTCTCCAAAAATTCAATTATCTCCCGACTGTTATCAAAGAGTTTTTCTATGAGGCTTTTCATATCGGAAAAGACAGGAGCCTTTACCGTAACAGTTTCTTCTGTGGCGGGATGGGGGAAAGACGTGACAAAAGAGTGGAGCGCCTGCCTTGAAATATGCTCGCTTCCCTCTCCATACATATCGTCTCCCGTTACGGGGCAGCCAATACCTGCAAGCTGAACTCTGATCTGATGAGTTCTCCCCGTGATGGGTGACAGATACAGAACGGAGTTCCTTCCGTTGGTGAAAAGTACTCTATAGGTTGTGACTGCAGGCTTTCCTTCGGGATCATCTTCCGTTGTCTCTTCCCTTTTCACGATGCTGTCGGGGCATCTGCGAAGGTGAGAGCGAATTTCTCCCTCGTCATTCTCCGGTACTCCGTCAACCACAGCAACATAGTGCTTTTTTATCTCTCCGCTTGTCATAGCAAGATACATTCTGTAGGAAGCAAATTTACTGTTTGCCGTCAGCATACAGCCGCTTGTATCTCGGTCAAGTCGGTTAACAGGGCGGAAAACGTAATTCTTATCCCTATACCGATACGCCAGCGCATTGGATACCGTATCAAGCCTATGCCCGAGAGACGGGTGAGAAGGCATATCGTAGGGTTTGTTTATTGCCGTCACGTACTCGTCTTCATACACCGCATCAAGGGGCAGATCCACGGGTATGGTATATTCGCTGACGTCCTCCGTTTTGTCTTCCACCGCAAGAGATAGCACATCCCCAACGGCAAGCTGGTATCTTACCGTCACGAATTTTCCGTTGACTAAAATACCGCCTTCGGAAAATTTCAGCTTCTTTATCATGTTCGAGGAATATCCAAGCTCCCTACGGAGCAAGTCACGGATTGTCGTCCCCTCAAGCTTTTCGTCTACTATTATATCCATCAGTTATACCGATCAGTTATCAAGATTACGCCAGTAAGAATAGTGTGCAACTATACTTCTTACTTCACCGTCGTGCTCCTTGTCGGGGGCTGTCAGTATAGCTCCGTCAAGGGACATAAGCTCAGAACCAACAAGACTCATAACGTCACATCTGAACACCACGTCCATACTTGAGTATACGATAAGCTCACCATCTCTGACAGTGATAGAACCGCTTTTTCCGATGATCTCTTCAATGCCGTTTATCCTTTCGGTAACACACTTTAACGACATTCCGTTAAGGTGCTCTGCCAGGTCGAGCTTGTATCTTTTGCTGTTCTGATTGCGGCTTTTCGTCCAATGGCTACTGCTTTTATTCTTTCTGCCGAACATAACTTCTCCGATTAGTTTGTTTTTTCTAAGTATACCACACGGGAACGTTTTTTTCAAGCGTATGTTAATTTTGACAAAGGAATGGGTGACAAAGGTGGATTTTTTGGGAAAACGCGGGTTTACTATCCTGTCGGATTGTGGTATAATTTGTAATATAAGTTGATTTATCGCATTCATCCGCTTTACCGCGATACTTGATAATATTTTTTCATTGTAAAGAAAGGAAGAAATTTTCATGAAAAACACGAAAAAAAGTTTCGGTGAAGTTTTAAAGAAGATCCTGCACAGATATTTCATCAAGGCTATGGGCGCTATGGCACAGGGTCTCTTCGCTTCCCTCCTTATCGGTACGATCTTTAAAGCTCTCGGTATGATCCCTCACCTTGAGATCCTTACCTATGTCGGCACTTTTGCTTCTGCTATGGCAGGTCCCGCAATGGCTGCAGCTATCGCTTATTCCTTAGGTTGTCATCCCCTTGTGGTGTTCTCAGCCGCAACCGTCGGACATGCCGCTAACTCCCTTGGTGGTGCAGGTGGTCCACTTGCAGTATTTTTTATCACTATCGTAGCGGTTGAGGTCGGTATGCTGGTGTCAAAGAAGACCAAGGTTGACATTATCGTAACTCCCTTTACCACCATCCTCGTAGGATGCCTCCTTGCAATCTTTATCGCACCAGAGATCGGTGTTGCTGTCGGTTACGTCAGTCGCTTTATCGGTTGGGCGGCACTTCAGACTCCATTTGTTATGGGTGTAATTATCTCAGTGGTTATCGGTATTTGTCTGACCCTCCCCATTTCAAGTGCAGCTATCTGTGCAGGACTTGTTATGACAGGAAGTGCGGCGGCTGTGGGTAGCTCCGAAGGTCTGGCTATCGCCGGTGCGGCGGCTGTGGCAGGATGCTGTGCTCAGATGGTGGGATTTGCCGTAATCAGCTTCCGCGAAAACGGTTTTGGCGGACTTCTCTCTCAGGGAATCGGCACAAGTATGCTCCAGATGCCCAACATCATCCGTCATCCCCAGATCTGGATCGCACCTACTTTAGCTTCCGCTATCACGGGTCCCCTTGCAGTCTGCGCGTTTGACCTCAAGATGTACGGTGCGGCTATCAACTCAGGCATGGGCACCTGCGGTCTTCTCGGTCCCATCGGACTGATACTCGGTTGGTTCTCACCCGAAAACGGCTACACGGGTGAAGTTACCGCACTCCACTGGGTGGGACTTGCTCTTATCTGTTTCGTTCTTCCCGCCATCCTCTCATTCATCTTCAACGAAATTCTGCGCCGTCTCGGCATCGTAAAAGACGGATACATGAAGCTTGAGGACTGATCCTTTTTACAAAAACAACGTCTCCGAAAAACGGAGGCGTTATTTTTTCACCCTTTTTGACACGTTTTCATATACTGACGTTATGAAAGGCGGTGAAGCTTTGACAACACATATCTACAATAGACAACGCGCCCTTGAATACGCTATACGCTGGGCATATCGAAGGAATCCCCTATTTTACGATTTCGAAGAAATTGGCGGAAACTGCACAAGCTTCGTGTCCCAGTGCATTCTTGCAGGCACATGCACCATGAATTTCACGCCAAACTTCGGTTGGTACTACATCTCTCCCGAGGACCGTGCCCCATCCTGGACCGGAGTGGAATTCCTTTATAATTTTCTCACATCAAACGAAAGTGTGGGTCCCTTCGGCGTGGAAATCCCCCTTGACGAGGTACAAACGGGAGACGTAATACAGCTTGCCGATGACACGGGGGATTTTTATCATTCACTGCTCGTTTGCGAAAGGGACAGCGAGGACATTCTCGTGGCATCACAAAGCAACGACTCTCTGTTCAGGCCACTATCTTCTTATAGCTTTTCCTTCGCACGAGGAATTCACGTGGGCGGTTACCGTACAGGAGAGGAAAAATGCGACTGCTTCCCTTCTCTTTATCGAGGTGAAAGTTTTTCGCCCTGCCTAAGACGTAATATGTAACGAAACTGACGTCCTCCTGTCATACTTTCATGACTTTCCTCATAGTCTTTAGTAAGTTTTTTCAAACAAGCTAAAGAGTAAAGAAAGGAACGTACCGGGTATGGCAGTCAGTGCAAATATATACCGTGATATTGCCGAGAGAACGGGAGGAGAGATATACATAGGCGTCGTAGGCCCCGTCAGAAGCGGCAAATCAACTTTTATCAGAAAATTCATGGAGGAACTGGTTATACCGAGAGTGGAAGGTGACTATGACAAACGTCGGGCAAAGGATGAGATGCCCCAGAGCGCCGGCGGAAAAACAGTCATGACCACAGAGCCAAAGTTCGTACCTGACTCCGCCGTCACTATATCCGCAGGGGAGTCCACGTCTATCAAAGTGAGGCTTATAGACTGTGTTGGATACCTTATCCCCGATATTCTCGGTGACACGGAGGAGGGGGAAGTCCGTCTTGTGAACACCCCATGGTCGAAGGAGCCCGTCCCCTTTGACGTAGCGGCAGAAAGTGGGACGAGGAGAGTTATCACAGAGCACTCCACCATAGGACTCCTTGTAACAAGCGACGGTAGCGTTGGCGAATTCCCACGGGATAACTATATTTCCGCAGAAGAAAGAGTTGCAGCAGAGCTAAAATCTCTCGGAAAGCCTTTTGCAGTAGTTTTGAACTCTTCACACCCCGACTCTCCCGAATCTGAGGCATTAGCTCTGGAACTTGAGAAAAAGTACGACGCACCAGTGGCTCTTTTAAACTGTCTTGAGATAAACGCGGAGGACATCGAGGAAATTTTGAAACTTGTCATCCCCGAGTTTCCTCTAAGGGAGATAACCGTGGAGCTTCCCTCGTGGGTCGATGCCCTTGACTCGGATCACTGGTTGACGAAAGCTGTTTTCGAGTGTGTCAGCGATTCCCTTAACGGAATTTCCAAGGTTGGTGACGTGTCCGCCTTCAGAAAGAGTCTCGGAGAAAGAGCCACAGAGTCGGTCACCAAAGTCCGAAATGCCCCCACTAGTGCCGTAGCTGATATTTCAAATATCGAAATGGGCAGCGGAAACGCCACGATAAAGCTCTCTCTGCCTCTTGAGCTGTTTTACGGTATTATAGGGGAGCTGACAGAGCTTGACATCAAAAATGAGGCTGATCTGTTGTCAACTCTCAGATCTCTGTCACAGGTAAAGCGGGAATATGAAAAGTTCTCCGACGCCATTGACGAGGTCACGGAAAAAGGCTACGGAATCGTGATGCCCGACATGGAGGATATGACCTTAGACGTGCCCGAGATCACAAAACAGGCAGGTGGCTACGGCGTTAAGCTTCGCGCCACAGCCCCATCCATACACATGATAAGGGCAGGTATCCAGACGGAGCTTAATCCCATTGTAGGCACCGAGGAACAGTCTGAGGAGCTGGTGAGATTCTTGCTTGAAGAGTTCAAGGAGGATCCCAGCGACATCTGGAACACGAACCTCTTCGGCAAGTCTATCTACGAGCTTGTGAACGAGGGACTCCACTCCAAGCTTGATCACATGCCCGATGACGCAAGGGAGAAAATGGGTGAGACCCTGGCAAGAGTCATCAACGAAGGAGCCGCAGGACTCATTTGTATTCTGCTGTAAGCACATCCATTCTCACAGGTAAAAGCCCACCGATTTACTTCTCGGTGGGCTTTGCGTATTATTTCATCGTATTATTCAAGGTAAGTCGTAGTAGATAAAGATAGTACTTATCCTTTCTTCATAATCAAGACTGTTATCTGTAATGGTTCCGCTAATACACAAACGGTATTCGCCATTTTCTTTATCAAGACTTACTTCAACGGGTTCATACAGGACGGTGTCGCCATACTCTTTCTTTACACAGTCCGTCGCATATGCAAAAATCTCATCCTGCGTAAGCCCTTCCAAGGAGGCAGGATCAAAATCCTTAAAATTATCCAATACCGGGCTGGTACATCCTATGATCGTTCCGTCAACCATAATATCCACGGAGAACCACTCTCCTTCAACAAAACCGTTTTCTCCATATACATACCTAAATAAAACCTCGTAGGGATAAATATATTGACCTGTTTTTCGAACACGGTAGAGTTCATATCCGTCTACAATATCGCCGAATATTCTTTTTCCGTAGTCTCTTGCTAACACTTCAAACTCACTATCGGTCGGCACGTTACCATCATACTTTTTCACCTTCGGAAGCACTTCACCATATTTGGTGAAATTCAAATGTATGCTTTTGAGAGTTCCCGTTTTGTCAAAAGTATATTCATACCAATCCTCATCAAGGTAGACGTCACTATCGTCCGACTTCTCGGTCTTCCAATAAGTGAGTGTTTTATGTGTTCCGTCTGCCCACGTCGTAATGATCTCATCAGAAGCACTTTCGCGAAAATATTCGAACTTGTTAATGTGTGTCGGACGTATTTCTTCGTCAGACGTTTTTTCCTTAAAAGCAGACTTAGCAAAAACTGTAGCTGTCGCAAACACGACGAGCAGGCAAAGAGGAAGACAAATCGAGACGGCACGACGGGTCCTTTTACGTCTTTCTTCCTTCATTTTTTCGCTTCTGCGGAATATTTCATCCTTGAATTTATTAAGTTCGCTCATAATATCACGTTCTCCTTTCCAAGTATCTCCCTAAGTTCTTTTTTGGCTCGATAAAGTAAATTATCTACCTGTTTGCGGCTTTTCTTCATTACTTTTGAGGCATCTGTATAGGACATTTCCTCAAAATATACTAGATGTACTGCAAGCTGCATATCTTTTGGAAGATTTGCTACAGCCTCGTTTACTTTACGGTAACGTTCATCCGCTAGGACAGTTTCTTCGACGGTCTCACCCTCGTCCGAAGGCTCCCTGATTTTAGACAAATCCACAAATTCGATAATCCGACGGCGTTTTAAGTAGTTTAGCGCTCTTGAACGTCCTAACATATAGAGATATGTCTTAAGAGACACGGTGAAATGGTATCGGTCGGGACGGGACAAAAGCTCTGCAAAAGTGTCCATGGCGATGTCCTCAGCTGTGCTTCTATCGTGCACGTAACGATCAATAAAGAAGACCAGTCCAAAGAACAGTTCCGTCAAAACGTCATCGAAGGCACTCTCTTCACCGTCGAGGTACCTCAGAAAATTTTGAGTGGCGTTGTCCATATCATCACCTCCTTGTTTTGGGTACTTTCTCTGCCCCTTCACTTATTATACAATTAAGCAGTCCACGATTCCTTACGGTTTTCGGTAAAATTTCAAAATATTTCTTGTAAAAGGAGGAATCCCACGCGACACTCGATTTCCAAAAGGTCACAAACAGACCACCGTGCGCGAACTAAGGGAAAGACGCGCTCGGCTTCGCCTCACACGTCTTTTCCTTAGTTCATTTTATTTTCACTTTATTTTTTCAGTTTTTTATCTACCCCAACTATTGACATAGAGCCACAAAAAAGACTTGAAAGCCAAAGCGGTTTTCAAGTCTTTTGTTTTCAGATAATACCGAACATCCACATTACAAGGAGTACAAGTCCTATAAGGAAGAGGGCGGCGGGGATAAAGAGCACGAGGTATGCGGAAACGATCATAGCGAACTTGTCGCTCCACGTGACTCCTGCCTCGGTGAATCTTTCCTGAAGCTCTCTCTCATCCTTTTTCGTGGATTTTCTGAGTCTTTTCCAAATCATTTTATAAACCCGAGATTATCAGTCCTCTGAACCTCTCGTGGATCTCCTTTCCATCTTAGGAAGCTCGAAGAGATAGTTACCCTGCTCGTCGATCTTGCGATCAGCGAAGTGACATGCTACGAAGTGGCCGGGCTCAATTTCAGTAAGCGGCGGCGGAACTCTCTTACACTTGTCACAAGCCATGTAACATCTGGTGTGGAACTTACAGCCGGACGGAGGTCTGATGGGGCTGGGAATGTTACCCTCGAGAAGGATTCTTTCCTTCTTGAGGCTGTCGATATCGGTTGTAGGAATGGATGACAGAAGCGCTACTGTGTAAGGATGACGGGGATCGCCGAAGATAGTAGCCGCATCAGCAAACTCAACTATGTTACCGAGGTACATTACACAGATTCGGTCAGAGATGTATCTTACAACGGAGAGGTCGTGAGAAATGAACATATAAGTAAGGTTCTCTTTCTCCTTCAGCTCCTGAAGAAGGTTGATAATCTGAGACTGAATGGATACGTCAAGAGCAGATACACACTCGTCGCACACTACGAACTTGGGGTTAACCGCAAGAGCACGTGCGATGGAGATTCTCTGACGCTGTCCACCGGAGAACTGATGAGGATATCTGTGAAGCATATACTCCTGAAGTCCGCACTTGAGCACGGTATCAACGATATGCTCTCTCATCTTAGCAGATCCGGGCTTGAAGAACTTATGTGTAACAAGTCCCTCTTCGATGATCTGTCCTACTGTCATTCTGGGGTTAAGGCTGGAGTAGGGGTCCTGGAAGATGATCTGGAGGTCACGACGGAGAGAACGCATTTCCGTATACTTGAGTCTGGAAAGGTCAATTCCCGCGTCTCTCATAGCCTCATACTTAGCAAACTTGGGATCAGCCATGTTAGCGGCACGAAGGTCGTCAAGCTCAGCCTGAGTCTTTGAAGCAATCTTTGCAGCAGCTTCAATATCAGCCTCAACAGCTGCCTTCCTGTTTCTCAGCTTTTCAAGCTTAGTAGCAGTCTTCTTAGGATTCTTATCATTCTCGAGATTTTCAAGGTGCTCGATCTCGATGATGAGCTCGTTGAGCTTCTTATCAAGCTGATTCTTCTCAAGCTTTTCGTTGTAAACCTTGAGAATAAGATCACGACCACGGTTGTTATCGTCATTGTAGAAGAAACCACCGAGGAGCTTTACAACGTTGTTAAGGCAGGTCTGCTCTTCGCATCTTGCAAGGTTTCTGTCCTGGAGCAGGTAGAAGTCTGCAGCATCCTCGCCGCCTACCTCTTCAACCTTAGCTTCAAGCTCACGAACCTTTGCACTAGCCTTTGCAAGCTTCGCCTTGTACTTATCAACGTGCTTGAGTGTGTGTCTTACGTAATCGGGAGTGATTACATCAAGTGTTGTACCGTAGTACATTGTAGTACCTGCGGTCTGGGGATAAAGCTGAAGAAGAGTACGTCCGAGGGTAGACTTACCGCAACCGGATTCGCCTACGACACCGATGGTCTCGCCTTCGTAAATATCAATGGAAATATCCTCGTTTGCACGAACGTATAGCTGTTTTTTCTGAAAAACAGAGGATTTTGCAACCGGGAAATACTTCTTCAGGTTAGTTATTGACAGTAATTTCTTTGTGGGCATCGCTGCATCTCTCCTCCTTATCAGGATAAAAACATCTGATCTTCTGACCGTCGCCTACTTCAACCAGCTTAGGTTCTTCGTCAATACACTTCTGTGTGCAGTACTTGCAACGGGGTGCAAACTTACAGCCCTTGGGAAGTGCAAGAGGGTGAGGAACAACGCCGGGAATAGGCTCGAGCTTACCTGTGATGTTGTCGATTCTGGGAATCGAGAACATAAGTCCCTCGGTATAGGGGTGGCTCATCTTGCAGTCCGTGAAAATGGTCTTCGCGGAAGCCTGCTCAACTACCTGTCCGCAGTACATTACTACAACGTCGTCTGCCATCTCGTTGATAACGCCGAGGTCGTGAGTAATGAAGAGGATGGAGGTTCCCTTCTCCTGCTGAAGCTCGTTCATAAGGCGAAGGATCTGAGCCTGAATGGTTACGTCGAGAGCTGTTGTGGGCTCATCGGCGATGAGGATCTTCGGCTTACAAGCCAGCGCCATAGCGATCATTACGCGCTGACGCATACCGCCTGAAAGCTGGTGAGGATACTGCTTGATTACTGCTTCGGGGTTAGGGATCTGTACGTCATAGAGCATCTTGAGAGCCTGCTCGTGAGCCTGCTTTTTGTTCATACCCTGGTGGATCATGAAAGGCTCGCTGAGCTGCTTGTCTACGGTGAATACGGGGTTAAGAGGGGTCATAGGTTCCTGGAAGATAACGGAGATCGCGTTACCACGGATGTTGTACATCTCTTCCTTGGGAAGCTTTGTCAGTTCTCTACCTTCGAAATAGATCTCACCCTCTGCGATATATCCGTTGGAGTCGAGGAGTTTCAGAATACTCATAGCGGAAACGGACTTACCGGAACCGGACTCACCAACGATACCGATGGTCTTTCCGGGTTCAAGGGAGTAGGAGACGTCGTTTACTGCACGTACGATACCCTTTTTCGTTTTGAAATGTGTATGAAGATTTTTTACTTCAAGTAACGGCATTTTGGTCTCCTCCTTATCTTTCGGAATTGGACTTGGGGTCCATAACGTCACGGAGAGTGTCTCCGACTACGTTGATACAAATTGTTGTGATTGCAAGGAACAGTGCCGGGAAGAGCCACTGCCACCAGAAATTCTGGATGGTTGTGGAGTTGTTAGCAACTGTAAGCATGTTACCCCATGTAGGCTTCGGATATGTTACACCGAATCCGAGGTAAGAAAGTGATGACTCAGTAAGCATACAGCCTGCGAAGTCAAGTGTAAGTGTTACAAGGATTACGGAGATTACGTTAGGCAGAATGTGCTTGAATGCAATCTTGGATTCCTTAACGCCCATCGCCTTAGCCGCTGTTACGTACTCTGCCTCACGGGCAACGAGCACCTGACCTCTTACGAGACGTGCAAGTCCGGGCCAAGAGAGAACACCGAGGATACACATGATAAGGAATATCTTCTGATTCTCTGCCCAAGGCAGCTGGCTCATAATAGCAGAGAGGATAAGTGCGAAAGGAATGAAGGGAATCGCGGAGAAGATCTCAGTGATACGCATCATTACGATATCGACAGTACCGCCGAAGTAACCGGAGAGACAGCCGATAATGATACCGATGATAGAAGAGATAATAACCGCAACGGCACCGATGGTCATTGTCATCTTACCGCCGTTTATGATTCTCTGGAACACGTCAGCACCGTTTCTATCGGTACCGAAGATGTATCCCTTGAGACCCCATTTAGCGGTGAGCTTTCCGTTTTCGTCAACGGAGTAGTTCTGGAAGGAGCAAGAGAAGATTTTATCATCTGCACTTGCCTTACCGGAAACGTTGAGCTGTCCCCAAGTATCGTTACCGCAAGCGTAGACATTACCCTTATCGGTAGTAAGTGTATAGTGATGAGCACCGGATGCGATGGAAGTTACCTTTTCGCCCTCTTCAAACTTGGGAAGAGATACGTCGCTGGCACTGAAGTCACCTACGAAGCATACGGAACCATCATCAAGAAGAAGTCCGATGTCGTTCTGTGTAGGCTCGAGATCAACGATGGTTCTGGAACCGAGATACATAGAAAGGCTTGTGGTCTTATCCTGGATGTTAGGTCTTGCCATGCTGTAAAGACCCTTCTGAGCTGTGTAGACGCTCTTTCCGTCGGAGGGAACAGCAACAACGTAGTTCAGAGTGAAGTCGATATCGCGAACTGTACCGGAGTAGTAAGAGAACTGGAGCATATTTGCGTATGCGTTCTTGTTACCCCAGAGGTAGAAGGTACCGTCTTCCATGAGAATAACGGAAGCCTGATAACCGCACTTGAGATCACGGATCTTGCTAACGTCGAGGTTGCCGTTAAGAACGTCCTCAGGCATACCGATGATGTTGGGGTTAGCCTCAGGGTCAAAGTAACCGTACTGACCAAGTCTGTCGTTACCCCAGCCGTATACCTTTCCATCCTCAGCAATAGCGATGATATGGTCGATACCTGCTGCAGCAAAAACGATCTTGGAATTCTTAACTCCTTCGGGAATATCAGCAACGTCAAAGCCGCTGGTACCGATAACGGTGTCACCCCAAACATAAACCTTACCTGCATTGGAAAGACCAACGGAGAAAGCTCCGTAGGAATCGATAGACTTAACGTCGGAAGCAAGCTCACTGGGAACGGACATCATATTAAGTCCGGGACGAACGCTCTGCTGAGTGGTCTCATTGTAAGCGTCATCGTAGTTAGTCATGAACATAGGTCCGAAAATAACGAGAATGAACATGAGGATAACAACGATAACAGCAAACATAGCACCCTTGTGCGCAATAAAGCCTCTAACGACCTGTCTTGCGGGGCTGACGATCTCTTCAACGTCCGCCTCTCTTGCACGGCGCTCGTCATCAGTCATATTTTCGTCAATTTCATCAGCGAGATTACGGCTTGCGCCCATAAACATTCTGCTGACCCATCTCCAAAGTGTAGAGAAGATATTTCCCGACTTTTCGGAGGAATTATTATTCATTTTATTCTTACTCATAGTATTTCCCTCCGAAAATTATTTGTTAACGCGAACGCGGGGGTCAACAAGTCCGTAAACGATATCAATAATGAGGTTTCCGAGAAGGGAGATCGTTACGTAGAAGACCTGAAGAAGCATAATAACGTCGTAGTCACTGTTACGAAGTGAGCTGATCATGAGGTCACCCATACCGTTCAGACCAAACATCTGCTCAATCATCAGTGAGCCGGAGAAGATACCGAGGAACCAACCGACAACAAGAGTTACGATCGGAATAAGAGCATTTCTCCAAGCGTGGGAGAAGATTACGATTCTCTCTCTGAGACCCTTTGCACGTGCTGTCTTGATGCAGTCCATAGAAAGAGCGTCGATCATAGATGCACGAACGTAACGGGTCATACCGCCGAGAGAACAGAAAGTCATTGTGATCAGCGGCAGAGCGAGATAGTACATTCTGTCAGTGAAGAACTGCCAACCAACGTAGTTTGAACCCGGAGTCTTGATTCCGCTGGGCGGGAACCAATGAAGAATCGAGCAGAAGAGCCAGATAAACAGGATCGCGATCAAGAACACAGGCAAGCTGTATCCGATGATGGTTACGACCTGAGCAAACTTGTCGCCACGGCTTCCCTTCTTAACGGCACAAAGAATACCAAGAGGAAGTGTGATACCCAGAGCCGCAATGGTTGAGAAAATATTGATGAAGACAGTATTCTTCATCGGTGCAACGACGATATTGACAACGTCGTCACGGTAGTGATATGAATAACCGAAGTTACCCTGGAAGAGACCGTTGCACTTACCGTTTGCAAGGGGGTAAACGCCGACCCATCTTAGATAACGGATAAGCATATTATCTGTATCCGTACCGTATTTCTTCTGGTACTCTTCGTATAGCTCATTAAATTTAGTCTCTAATTCCTCAGGAGTCAATCTTGACTTCATAGCATTGACGTCTGCACGTGCATCTGTGTAAGCACGGTTGCTGGGAACCAGGTTGTAAAGTAAAAACAGGAGAAAAGACAGTATAACCAGTACCACGAGCATATACGCCATTCTCTTAACTATATACTTTCCCATAATTTTTTCCTTCTTTTGATTTTTGATGTATTTTCCGAAAACAAAACCCTGCTTTCCGAGGCGATCTCTGCGAAAACAGAGATATGTTTTCGGAAAATGCGTAACACGAAGCTTTTCGCTGTCACAAACATCTACTCGGCAACTATACCAAAGATGATTTTATTAAAATTCTGCTAAAACCCAATAACTTGAAATACGCCGCCGACAGTGCGGCGGCGCCTTTCAACTATCTTTCGGTCATAGGAGGCATATTTGCCCCCTACGACCTATTTTACAAAGATTTAAATATTGAGCTTACGCAGCTGTGCCGGACTCAACTTCAACCTCGATAGTCTCAGTCTCAGCGTCGGAGAGCCAGTAAACGTCAGCGAGATCCTTGTAGTAGCAGATGGAGTAGCTGTCGTACTCAGCAGGATCGATTGTCCAGTTGTAGGAGTAGTCATAAACTGCAGATGTGAAACCTGTAGCAAAGTTGAATACTGCGTACATGGGAGATCCGGAGTAGTAGCCGTAGATCTGCGCCTGGTAGAGCTCGTCAAGCATAGGTGCAAAGTCACCGATGGTGTTCTGAACTACCATACCGATAGCTTCAACGTTATCATTTTCCATGAAACCGGTTACGAGCTGATCGGTGAAGGGGTTGTCGGATGTACCGAACCAGTTGAGAACGAGAGGCATGTAGTAGTCGTCGCCAACCTTAGTGGTCTTGTAAGCGCCGTCCTTAGACTTGTAGTTGATGTCGTTTTCAGTAGCCTCTGCAGCGGGGATCTTCTTGTAACGAACACCGTCAGTGTACTCGCCGCCTTCAGCGTTGTATACCCAACCGCCAGCGATGAGGACTTCCTTAGCGGAGTCAACGGATGTTGCGTATGTATCAAGTGTGAGACCCTGCTCGAGAGCTGCCTTGTACATCCAAGAACCTGTGTAGTAAGGACCGTCAACAACTCCACCGTAACCGCCTGTGAACTTCTTAGCGAAGTCTGCGCGGTCCATGCAGTATGCGATAGCCTGACGTACTTCGGTGTACTTTGCAGGACCGTAGTCAGCACGGAAACCGAGCTTACCGTAGCCTGCACGGCTGTAGTGGATGTATGCGTACTTTCCGTCGGACTCGTCTGCGAGCTTGATAGCTTCGTCAGTCTCATCACCACCGGTGATACCTGCGATTACGTCGAGGTTGCCTGCCTCAAAGTCCTGAAGCTGTGTAGCAGAAACGATGAGCTTGTAGATAACCTTTTCGATCTTAGGTGTTACGCCTTCGTAGTTGCCCTTGAAGTACTCGTTCTTTACGAGAACTGCGGACTTGTCAGTTGCGTCGTAGGACTCAACTGCATAAGGTCCGGAGTAGGGGTAAGTATCGTCAGTGTTCTTAGAGGAAGCTGCGATGTGAGCAGCGAGAACGTAGGAGTCGCCCTTCTTCTCATAGAACTCTTCAGTAATGTAAGCACCCTTACCGTCGTCCTTGATGTCAGCGTCATCGCCGAGCCATACCTTGAGGTATGTAGGTGTGAAGCCGGCATAAGTGATGTCGTAGTAGTAGGGGAGGTAGTTTGCATCGATGGTAACAGAGAACTTGTATGTGTCAAGAAGTCTGAGACCGGAGAGATAGTCAGCAGCGCCGGTTACGTAGTCAGTGTAACCTGCAACTGTCATAGCAGACATGTGGTCCTTACCTGCAGCCTCAGCAGCTACGGGAGAGGAGAATACGAGAGAGTGTACGAGGTAGTCCTTAGCAGTGATAGCAGAACCATCGCTGTACTTAAGGTCGTCGTAGATCTCGATAGTGTATGTCTTGGAGCCGTCAGCGTTCTCGGTCTCTTCGTGAGACTTCACAACTGTGTCGTTCCATACATAACCACCTTCCTTGGTAGAAACAACTGTACCAAGGCCGGTAACGAGGGACTCTACGTCAAGGTCAGCTGCACCGGGGTTGGTTGCGCCGAATGTAGAGTAACGGAACTTACCGGAGAGCTCTGTGGAGTTACCGATAATGATGCTCTTGTCTTCCTTGGTGCTTTCCCAATCGATAAGAGCGCTTGCGGGACCCCAGTAGGGGTTGGTGGGATTCTCTTCAACGCCGGTGATAGCTGCGTTGTAGAGATCGTAGTACTCGTTAGAGTAGAGCGGGATTTCGGGGAGAAGTGCATTCCATCTTGTGATGTAGAACTTCCACCAGCCTGCGTAAACGTCGTCAGCAGTCTTGTAAACATCGGAAGACTCCGGAACTGCGCAGTTGTAAACCATTGCGCGAGAAAGGAAGTCGAGACCGAGTTCGTACTTAACGCCGTCCTTTTCGATGTAAACAGAACCTGTAGCGGTGTCCTCGATTACATCTGCGATTGTAACTTCCTTACCGAACTTTTCGTAAAGAGAGATATAATCGCCTTCGTACTTGCCGTCCGCGTCAGAGTCAACAGCATATACCTTGTTTGCAATGCTCTTGTATTCAGCAACGGGAGCATTTTCGCCACCGTCTGTCTGAGCAGATGTATCAGCGGGCTTGCCGGTGTTACATGCAAACAGAGAAATAGCCATTACTGCAACGAGGAGCATTGCGAGTAATCTTTTCATGTGAGATTCCTCCATAAAAATAAAATAAAATAAAATTGCAACGCTTTGCCACACAAAGCGTAAACAAACAACCTGATATGTCCGTCGGACATGAAATAGGTTTCTATGATTATACCACAGCAAAAACAATTTTGCAAGGCATTTTTTCACTTTCGTTAAAAAGTGTCAAAAATTTTATGTGTTTTTACAACATTTGTACAAAAGAGGAAGCATCATCCCTTATTTTGTGGCCTTTTAGGACATTTTTAGGCTGTATATTTATAATATATATGTAGAAAATATGTCAATCATACGTTTAAATATGAAAAAACCAAAAAATCATTTCGGCAATGTGCACATGGGGGCAGGACTAAAAATAAATAAGACGCCGTAGCGTCTTTGATTCTCGGTCTGAAACACGTGCGAACAGCTACCTCCCCACGCCGCAATTTGCGTAAGCAACTTGACCTACTTCGTCGAAGACGAATGTAGTGCGAACACAATGTGTTCGGTCGCCCTTACAGGATGCGACTTCCGGCTTTCAAATCCCATCAAATGCAGGACTAAAAAAAAATAAGACGCTCTGCGGCGTCTTATTTATTTTCCCGTCCTGCGGGATTTGAACCCACGACCATCGGAATCGGAATCCGGTACTCTATCCAGCTGAGCTAAGGACG
>JAZULS010000145.1:0-6842 GCA_045603205.1 Eubacteriales bacterium
GGCTGTGCCGTTATCGAGGACGGCAGCATTTGCGGGAAGAAAAGCCGTGCCGCGGGGGGTGAAGCTTCTCAAGGGGGGCGGAGCCCCCATATTGAAGATTTTCTTAGTGAATTTTCTTTTATAAAAGAAAATTCGTATAAATGAATTACGTATGGTTTAAAACCAACCGAAACGGGAGGACAGGGGCCCTTCCCCTACCATCGTTGACGTCGTTTCGGCGGCATCAATTTCGTGCGGCGGAAAATTAACGAAAACACCTCATCCCTCTTATGCTTCGCAAAATCCAGCTTCTCCCACTGGAGAAGGCTAATTACAGGGACAGCCCCTACAGGGTTAATATCGTGGGACGGCAAATCCAACGCAACGGGCGACCATCTACATTCGACTTCGTCGAAGTAGGTACGCACCTCTATCCCAAATCAAACAGCGTGAATACTCTTCCTTGAGTATTCACGCTGTAACCTTTTTATAAAACCTTCAATTCGGGATCTACGTAGATTCCGTAGCGGCTGAAGGCATATTCCTCTGCCGTGGGCAGGTGGCCTCGCTCGTACATGCTCCAATCGTAGGGGATCGCGTCGTTGTATCCGTGGTGCGGTCCGAGAATGTTTCTGAGACTTCCCGCCACGCGGAGAGCGATCTCGTTTTCACCCTTTGTAAGAAGTTTTCCGATCTCCAGAGAAACTCCGCCTTCCTCTCCGATGAAGCCTGCATCAAGTCCGTTGACCTTAACGGAAACGATCGTGGCATCGAACTCGGGAAGGGTCAGCTTGGCGGTGGTGGGTACACTGTCTAAGGTCGCCTTGTAGGTATAAACCACGCCGTCAGAGTAGAAGGGCATACCGAAGTCGCCCCAAGCACCGAGGGTCAGCTCCTTTACGGGAGGACAGATCACGAATCTGCCGCCTTCCGCCGCAACTGAGAAGTCGCCGCGGAGAATAACTGCCTCAACCTCGCAGAGAACGTTGAATTTCTCAGCAGACAGGAGGACTGTGTTCTCGCCCTCGCGGACTATTGCGGAAACGTCGTAAAGTCCCATACCGCGGTCAAGCTTGTCGTGTCCTATAGGAGTAAGGGTGGTGCCGTTGACGGAAACTGCCCAAAGCTCGGGGCACTCTACGCTGAGGGTGAGCTTTTCGGGGACAAATCCCTCTTTCACGCGGAAGGTGTAGGTGGCTGTGAATGCTGAATCCTCCCCAAAATTCAGGTTTTTGTCCATAGTTTCGGTGCCCACCTGAACGCAAGTCCAAGGGGAGCCGTGTATGTCGTTGAGTCGATAGAGCTTATCAGCCGCTTCAAGAACGTAGGCTTCATCGAACTTTTCGCCCTTTGTCTCCACTACTACCGTGTCAAGGCTGAGCGCGTTTTCTTCTTCCGCTTTCACGGAAAGAAGCTCCAGCAGAACGGGTTCTGTGGCATCGGGGAGAGCTTCTCCCGCCTCAGAGCCGTCGCCTGTCACAAGAAGGATGCTTCCGCATCTCTCAAGCTTCAAGGGAGCGCTGACCAGTCCGCCCTTCGCCACGTAGGGAAGCTTTTCAACTTCACCTGTGTAAAGGTCCCACTTGGAAAGGGAGTCTCCCACAAGGGTGACGGTGGTATCGAGAGTTTCCATGCTGTGGTTTACGATAAAGTAGCAAGCTCTGCCGTCGCCAAGGTCCCGTCTTATATGCTGAACGCCCGTTTTAAAGGGTTCTTCGGCGAAAATTCGCTTTTCGAGGGTGTTTTCAAGGTATTTTGCCAGGCCGTAGGCGCCTTCAACGGCTGTCATAGCCTCTCTCACCTTGGCTGTAGCCTCTGTGCCCACTTCACCTTCGATATACTCTGCCGCGGTGAGCTTTTGAGAATCTGTGGTGATGAGTTTGCCGCCGTTTTCCGCAAACTCAAGGAGAAGCTTTGCCGTGTCACGACGAAGGTTCTTCATACTGGCGGAAACAACCACCACGTCGTAGGACTGAAGCCCAAAATTAAACTTTCCGCCTTCGATCTTCGTGTTGCGGGAGATGGAGAACTCGTCGCCGATGTCAAAATCCCACTGACCGTCGGTGAGGGTGTTGACTATGGTAAGGTAGTCACTCATGTCGGGATTCTTTACCCAAGTGGGGTCAAGGGCGTGGTCCACCATACCGTGAGCCTCTTCGCCGGGAACGAGGTAACCTGTGGTGGAGGCATTCAGAAGGAGAATCCTCTGCTCCATCTTACCCGAGGAGAGAATATATGAAGTTCTCGCGAAATAATCCGCCATTCTCGTGTATTCATTCCACCAGGGCTGTCTGTAGTCGAAGGACTGAGGGCAGTCTCTTTTTCTGTTGCCGAGATATGAGTAGAGCGACAGGTGCTGACAGATGAAGTTGATACCGCCTACCATAAGGAAGTCGCCAAGTCTCTTGTAGTCGTAGAGGGTAGAATGGTATCCGCCGGCTCCGTAAGCCTCGCAAAGGGTTCTCTCAGAGCCAAACTGGTTAGCGGCGGAGCGGATCTCATACATCAGGTACTTGTCGAAGTTTGTGGGGTTGTCTCTGAGGTGGTCGCAGAGGAGCAGATCAAGGCCCGGCCACTGACGGAACTCGTAGGTGGTCTGCTCGCTGGGGTTGATCCTGCCGCCGTGAGCCTGAGGCCATGCGTGCTCGATGTCGTGTCCCGTCCATGCGATGTTATGCTTTTCACACCAGTCCGCGATGGGACGGACAAAATTGTCGATCCACAGCTCGTGGAGGGTGTAGTAATAGTCGTAGCGGATCTTTTCAACGGGGCGGTCAAACTTATGTCCCGTGAAGTTTCTGAAGACTGCAGCGATGTTGGGAAGAAGCTCGTAGCCGCAAAGCTCTCTGAACTTATCCTGCACGTGAGTGTCGTAGGGGATCGTTTCAAGCCCGTCGGTGTTGATATTTGCTTCGTCGGAGAAGACTGCAGGGATCATATCGCCGAAATCCTCACCGAAGCGCTCAGCGTACTTGTCATAGGTGTTCTTGAGGAAGGCCTGCGTCGTCTCTGCCTTAGACAGGTCAACGTATGGGTAACCGCCGGTCCAACTGCTGTCAAAGGGCTGATATTCGTATACCACCAGCACTTCGCCGTCGGTGTGATTTTTCCACTCGTCCTTTGGAACGTCTGTCAGCACCGTGGACAGCTCTCCGTCCTTGTGTGCGGCGGCGAAGATGACTTTTCCGCCGAAGTTCGGCTCTGCCGCGGTAACGATGCGGTACTTTGCAAGGGGGCTGACGGTTTCGGGGTTCTCGCGGGCAGTTTTTCCGCCTGCAAAGCCTGAGGGCCACGCGTCCTCATCGTACATATAAAGCTTCATGTCCTCCCTGCGGCAGGTCTCAAGAGCATCTCTCCATGCAGAGAAAAACTCCTCGGAGAGGTACTCCGTCACCATACCGATTCTGGGATGAGCAAAGGCGCCGCCGATGCCGTGAGCCTTGAAATCCCGAAGCTGACGGGAGAGCTCCTCTTTTTCCATGATTCCGTTCCATGACCAGAAGGGGGCGGTGCGATATTTTGATGAAGGATTTTTGAACTGGGTTCTGATTTTATCCATTAGTACCTCCGTATTGTCAGTGCCGTTATTGTTTATTTAATTATACCTTATTTTATCGGCGGAGTCAAGAAAATGGAGAGGCGAAAATGCAGAATTAACGCTCATACCGCGCTCTCCCGCGGCACTGACCCTTTGAGCCTTGGCCGCCCGTCCGGCAAAAAACTCCAAATCTCCCGAGTGACCTGCGGGAAAACAAAAAATCTGCCGCATCCGTTTGGGGATGCGACAGATCTTTTATTTAGTTTCAGTCAAGGTTCAAGTCCCAAACAAGATGTCCGTTTCTTTCAATTACGGGGGTGAAGGTTGCGCGCTGGCTGGTTCCGTTATAGTCCTGAGGAGCGTGGCAGACCATGTACATCTGTCCGTCCACGTCGGTAAAGAGGCTTCCGTGACCGCCGTCGGTACCGATCATGATATTCTTG
Source organism: Eubacteriales bacterium (assembly GCA_045603205.1). Classification (GTDB taxonomy): domain Bacteria; phylum Bacillota; class Clostridia; order Oscillospirales; family CAG-272; genus RUG11130. The sequence continues at coordinate 3,961 of JAZULS010000145.1, forward strand.
AAGAGGAAGGGATCCTCATCGTGGATCCAGTTGCCGTCAAGCTTGCCGTTGTCGCTTCTTGACACCGCCACGGTGTACTTCCCGGAGGTATCATTGGAGGACCAGAGCATCAGGAGCTCGCCGTTTGCGTTGGTATACATAAAGCATCCGTCGGTAATGGGAGAGCCTGACCAGTCTACGTCGTGGGGAGAGAACATCTCAAAGGGCTCGGAGATAAAGTGTGTCAGATCGTCGGAGAGCTTCGCCGCCATGAATCTTCCGTATCCCTCGGGTCTGCTGGTGGACTCGTGGGTGAAGATCATCCAGGGCTGACCATCTCCGTCAACGTAAAGGGTGCCGTCGATGGCGTCCCAAGTGGACATATCGGTGCTTCCGATGGTGCCCTTTGTAAGATGACCCTTGACTCCGTCAACGCTTTCGGAGATCTCAACGAAGGGACCTTCAGGACTGTCTGCCTTGAAGACAACGCATCCGCGGAGTCCTGTAGCTTTTGACTTGTAGGTGGTGAACATATAGTAGCTGCCCTTGTACTCGTGTACCTCGGGTGCCCATTTGTGAGTTCTGCAGTCTGCGGGTACTTCAACCGCGCCCTCGATAAGAGTCCAATCTCCCTCAAGGTCTCCTGAGGTGTTCTTATAAACTCTCCAGTTTGTCTCGTAGAGGTAGTATGCACCGTTCTTATAAACGACGTAGGGGTCACGGGTACCTACGGTAATGCTGTCAACGGTCTTGAAGAAGCTGTCGTAGGTCACGGTACCGCGCTCGTCGAGGTTATAGGGGAAGGCGATCGTGCCGTCTTTAACGTACTTTGTCATAATAAGCTCGATGACGTAGGTGCGGGCAAGCGCTGTGTTGTATCCGATGAGAACCTTGTGATACTCGCCGTTCCTTACGACCTTGATGGCATAATCGTCGTCGCCGAGAGTTGCCTGCAGTGCCTGCATATCGGGGTCAGCGGAGCCTGCAAGAATGATCTGACCGGGAATAAACTCCGCAATGTCCGCGGTATATCCCGAGGTGCTGAGGCGCACGTCCATCTCGCAGGAGATCCTGCTTGTAATGTAGGAGGTAATACTTTTTGATGCCATTCCGCTGGGGTCGCTTGAGGAAGCAAAGAGAGTGTAGGGGGTCTTCTCACCATCACGAGCTACAACAAGTCCGTTTTCCGCAAGGCCACGATCAATAGCCTCCACAAGCTTTGTCATGATGGTAGCCGCTTCGGCACGGGTAGTGTTGTTCTTGGGATTGAAGTTACCCTTGTTGTCTCCCGAGATAATTCCCGCGGAAGCCGCAAGCTCGAGCTCAGCCTTGTACCAGCCCTCGATCTTCTTTGCGTCGGTGAATACTACGTCTTCCTTAACCTCAGCCAGGTCGTAGTACATCATATTCACGTAGTTTCCCACCATCTTTACAAACTCGCGGCGGGTGATGCGGGCGTTGGGTCTGATGGTACTGTCGGTGTAGCCTGACACAAGGCCGCGGTCATATGCCCAGCCCATGGCGTCAGCGTACCACGCGGTAGTCTTGACGTCGGAGAACACGTCAAGGTAGTCGCCGTAGTACTCGGTGTTCGCCTTTGCGATGTTGGCAAAGATCATTACCACTTCCGCACGGGTAATGTAGGCGGTGGGGTCGAATTTCGTTTCGGTCTTACCCTTCATAAGTCCCAATTCGTACGCCTTGGCTACGGAGTTGTAGTACCACTGCTTCTTAGGCACGTCCGTAAAGGGGAGAGAAGTGCTGTCAGCGGAGGCAAAAACGGCAAAAACACCGATAAGCAGAGCCGCCAGAACAGCAACGCAAAGTAGTTTCTTCATAATAGTCACCTCTGTTGTAATTGAGATTTTTTTACTCATTAATTATATCACATTTACCTGCCCCATGAAAGAGCAAAAAAGAGAATCAGCGGTTTACACAATTGGAGACAAGTTTTTTAGACACAATGACTAAGAGGAGAGAGATGCGACAGGGAATATTCCCTCGTCGGCACTTGCAAATCAGAACGCATGGTGGTATAATGTATACGTATAACTATGCGACTTTAACGGAAGGCTGAAGGGAGACTACCATGGCTGAAAGAAAAATTTGCGAGCTGAAAAGCTTTGACGATTTTGCCCCCATATACCGCGATACTGCAAAAAAAGCGGGGCTCCCCGAGGCGTATCTGGAAGACGGCGTCACCGCTCTCCTTTACGGAGTTTACGCGGAGCTTATCGCAGGCTCTCACAAGATGAATCTGACGGCTATCACCGAGTGCTCGGCGGTTTGCGAGAGACATTTAGTGGATTCCCTCATTCCCGTGAGTATGCTTGACGCTGACGGCGCGCTGAAGGACGGCGCAAAGCTTCTGGACATCGGCGCGGGAGCAGGTTTCCCCACGCTTCCCATCGGCGCGGCTGTTTCCGCGGGAGTTTTGCCGAAAATAAACGTTCACGCTCTCGACAGCACCGCAAAAAAAGTCGGTCACATACTCTCCTGTGCGGAGAAGCTGGGGCTTCGCTGTGTTGGAGGTACCGCGGGACGAGCGGAGGAGCTTGCCATTGGCGGTAAGCTGAGAGAAAAATTTGACGTGGTAACGGCTCGTGCAGTGTCTGCAATGCCCGTTCTTATCGAGCTTGCGGCTCCTTTCGTGAAGGTAGGCGGAATTTTCGCCGCTATGAAGGCTCACGCGGGCGAGGAGGTTGCCGCCGCGGCACGTGGTGCCGAGAAGCTTGGCTTTTCGCCGGCGGAAGTGAGAGAATACGCTCTGCCGTCGGGAGACGTGCGAAGCCTCGTTATATATAAGAAGGTAAAATCCACCCCCATTCAGTACCCGAGACAGTACGCCAAGATCGTGTCCTCGCCGCTGTGATAAAAAGCGAAACGGAGCACGCCCCTAAGGA
>JAZULS010000146.1:0-3119 GCA_045603205.1 Eubacteriales bacterium
ATTAACGAAAACACCTCACCCGTCTTTTGCTACGCAAATTCCACCTCCACCAGCTGGAGAACGCTAATTACAGGGACAGCCCCTACAGATGTAACCCACCGTTCACCTGCTCAGGCGAAGCCTGCCCACTGTAAGGTGAAACGATATGGCAACGCACGAAACGTTATCTATCGCCAATGCGGCACGATTTTCAAAATTGTGGGGTATAAGGTTTATATAGATTCGATGTCTCCATTGCAGGAGACGAAATAAGCGGCAGTATCGCAGATCGCCGCGAACTTTTCAGCGTGCCGCGGGGGTGAAGCTTCTCAAGGGGGGCTTGCCCCCATATTGAAGGCTTTCTTTGTGCCTCTTTCTTTCACGGAAAGAAAGGGCGTATAAATCACGTTCGGCGTAAACCAACGAAAGCGGCGGGAGACGAGCCCCTCCCCTACGTGGAGCAATATCGTGGCGCGATAATCCAAACCCAAAACAGGCGATTAATAATCGCCACTCTACAAAAACTGACACAAAAATGGAAATACACCAAGGTGGGGATCCCACCTTGACTAAAAATATATTACGAAAGCAGAATTTGATGAATAAATTTGATATTATCGTAGTCGGCGGAGGACACGCCGGCGTGGAAGCTGCACTTGCGGGAGCGAGATGCGGCTTTTCCACGGCACTTTTTACTTTGTCCCTTGATGCAGTAGCCAATATGCCCTGCAACCCCTCCATCGGCGGCACGGGTAAGGGTCACCTCGTTTTCGAGATCGACGCTCTCGGCGGCGAAATGGGGTACGCAGCAGACGCGGCGACAATTCAGTCAAGAATGCTGAACACCGGTAAGGGCGCGGCGGTGCAGTCCAAAAGAGTGCAGGCGGACCGCAACCTTTACAAGAATATGATGAAACGGACCATCGAGGAGACGGAAAATCTCTGCCTTATTCAGGCGGAAGTTACCGCTCTCATCACCGAGGGAGAAGGCGCAGAACGCCGCGTGGTAGGAGTTTACGCTGAGCCCGGCGGAGAATTTGCGGCTAAATCTGTCATCATCGCCAGCGGAACATATCTCGGCGGCACCACCTACACGGGTGACGTAAGCCGTTCGTCGGGCCCCGACGGTCTCGTTCCGGCAAACGCAGGTCTGACCGACTCTCTTGCCTCCCTTGGCTTAAAGCTGATGCGATTCAAGACGGGTACTCCCCAGCGAATCCACCGCAGAAGCATCGACCTGTCCATCCTTGAGGTGCAGACGGGAGACGAGTACATAACTCCCTTCTCCGTCCGCAGCGACGAAAAACGGCTGAACAGCATCACTCAGTCCGTTTGCCACGTGGTCTACACAAACGAGGACACTCATAACATCATAAGAGACAACATCCACCGCTCACCCCTCTATTCAGGGAAGATCCACGGCGTAGGCCCAAGATACTGCCCCTCCATCGAGGATAAAGTGATGCGTTTCCCCGACAAGACCCGCCATCAGCTCTTCGTTGAGCCTGTTGGCCTTGACACCGACGAGATCTATCTCCAAGGATTCTCCTCTTCTCTCCCCGCCGACGTGCAGTATAAGATGCTCCGTAGCCTCAAGGGCTTTGAAAAGGCGGAGATCATGCGTTACGCCTACGCCATCGAGTACGACTGCATCGACCCCACGGAGCTGCTCCCTACCCTTGAGTTCAAGAGTGTAAAGAATCTCTTCGGCGCGGGACAGTTCAACGGTACGTCGGGTTACGAGGAAGCGGCGGCACAGGGACTGCTTGCGGGTATCAATGCTACCCTTTCCCTTAAAGGAGAAGCACAGATCGTCCTTCCGAGACAGTCTTCCTACATCGGGACGCTGATTGACGACCTTGTTACCAAGGGTACAGCGGAGCCTTACCGCATTATGACCAGCCGTAGCGAGTTCCGTCTGCTTTTGAGACAGGATAACGCAGAGAGCCGCCTGACCGACTACGGCGTAAGAGCCGGACTTATCTCGAAGGTGAGAGCCGAGGCAGTCCGCGAGCGTGAGAGAATGGTTTCCGAGGAATGCGAACGCCTTGAGCACGTGAACTTCGGACCCAAGGTAGCAAATCCCATTCTTGAGTCTCACGGTACTACTCCCGTCTCATCGGGAATCAGCGCCGCAGATATGATAAGACGTCCCCAGATCACCTACGAGGACACGGCAACCATCGACTCCGCCCGACCCGACCTCCCCCGCGGACTAAAACACCGCGTCGAGACGGAGATCAAGTACGCAGGCTACGTAAAGCGTCAGTTTGACGAAGCGGCACGTCAGGCGAAGAGCGAATCGACCCTGCTCCCCGCGGACATCGACTACCGCCAGATAAAGGGACTCCGCCTTGAAGCCGCAGAAAAGCTGTCAAAGGTGCGCCCCGCCTCCATTGGACAGGCATCCCGAATCTCGGGAGTCAGCCCCGCAGACATCACCGTGCTGATGATCTGGCTTGGAATGAAGAAATAAATATAAAACCGAATGTTTCACGTGAAACATTCGGTTTTTCTCTTCTTTCTTTGAAAAGAAAGAAGCAAAGAAACTTTGGGCTTGGGGCAAGCGAGATTTATCGGTTGGGTTTTTGAAAAGAGAGAAGCAAAGAAACTTTGGGCATGGGATAGATTTAGGTCTATGCTTCGATTACCTCTATAAAGTTAGCTGTGAACTGAAGTTTTTCAGGAGAGAAAGAATCAAAGAAACTTTAAGACTATATTTTTCTGTAAGAACGCCTCAACAGAGGAAAGATGAAACTTTTCGTACACCTTTCTCCATCTGAGATATATCTCACGGGTTGGCGTGGGATTTAAACTGCACGAAAGAATCCTTTACGTCGTCGCCGACGTAAAGGAAAACGAATGTTTATTGTTATCGAAATTCAGAGGGTACGGCACGTTGGTCCAAAACCATCGGCACCGATCTCGTCTTGTGGGGGAAGCACGTACATCTCTACAAGGAGACTTCATTGCAGGAAGAAAACGAGAGCGGCAGGCTACTGCAGCCGCGGGGAAGTCTTGTGTGCCGATCACGGGTAAGCTTCTAGGGGGGAGCCCTTGAAGGTTTTCTTAGTGAATTTTCTTTTATAAAAGAAAATTCGTATAAACCGAATCACGTGCGGTGATAATCCAACGAAACG
>JAZULS010000147.1:0-2739 GCA_045603205.1 Eubacteriales bacterium
CAACGTGCCGTACCCTCTGAATTACGATAACAATAAATATTCGTTTTCCTTTACGTCGACGCCGACGTAAAGGATTCTTTCGTGCAGCTCAAATCCCACTCCAACCCGTGAGATTTATCTCAGGTGGAGAAAGGTGTACCAAAGGTTTCGTTTTTCCTTCGTAGGGGACGACCCTATGTGGCAGCCCATGGGTTTGACGAGGCGGTGCTGTCAATCCCGTAGGGGCGGATTCAAGAATCGCCCGTTGCGTTTGATTTCCGGTCGCACACGTGGGTGCGACGCTACAGAAAAACGAATGACCGTGCCACCGTAAGGCGGGGGCTCGTCTCCCGCCGCTTTCGTTGGGATTTAAACCCGGACGTAACTAAGACCCTGTATCCTCCTACAGAGTTATCCATTTTTACAAAAGCTCCCTCTTGTAAAATTTAGCCGCCTGTTATATAATACTCTTGCAGATAAAAATCAACTTGCCGCCTTCTCACCAAAAGCGGCAGATCGGAGATATTTTATGGCTAAAGTTAAATGGAGACCGGGCACACTCACCTCCCCCGTACCTCCCGCCCTTATATCCTGCTCCGACGGAGAGCACGACAACCTCATCACCGTAGCGTGGACGGGCATCACCTGCTCAGACCCGCCGAAGACCTACATTTCACTTCGCCCCGAGAGATTTTCCTACGGAATCATCGAAAAAAGCCGCGAATTCGTCATCAACGTGCCTTCTTCCCACATAATCCGCTCCATCGACTTCTGCGGAGTGAGAAGCGGCAAGACCGTTGACAAATTCGAAGCCTGCCGCCTGACAAAAGAGCCTGCAGCGGAAGTCTCCTGCCCCATGGTAGCGGAAAGCCCCATCTCCATCGAGTGTCGCGTCACCGACATTATAAAGCTTGGCAGTCACGATATGTTCATGGCTGACATCGTTGCCGTCAACGTAGACGAAAGATATATTAACGAAAACGGCAAGCTGAAGATCGAGCAGTGCTCCCTTGCCGCATACGCCCATGGCTCCTACTTTGCGCTGGGCAAAAAGATCGGCTCCTTCGGCTACTCCGTAAAGAAGAAGAAAAAGAAGTGATCCCCCGTTCTATCTTTCAGCTATCCAAAATATGCTTGTAAAAAGGAGAAAACCATGCCCTATATCGAAATAAAAACAAACGTCAGCGTTACAGACGACAAAATCAAGACAATAAACGCACTGCTTGGCAGCGAGATCGAGCTTCTCCCCGGAAAGAGTGAAAAGTGGCTTATGAACTGCATCGCAGGAGAGTCAAAAATGTCCTTCGCCGGAGACCCGTCTCCCTGCGCCATCGCAGAAGTCAGCCTTTTCGGCAAAGCTTCCGCCGATGCCTACGACGCTCTCACCGCTTCCCTTTGCGAAAAGCTCTCCGAGGCACTCTCCGTTCCCACCGACAGGATCTATATCAAATACGAAGAGGTTTCAACCTGGGGTTGGAACTGTGAAAACTTCTGAAACAAGGAGAATTTATGAATAGTTTTACAGAAATCTCCCCTTACGAGATAGCTAAAAATCCCATCCACAGCATCGGCAAAGATTGGATGCTGGTGTCCGCCGCCGACGATAGCGACTCTGCCGACTTCGGCAAGAACTACAACACCATGACCGCAAGTTGGGGCGGCGTAGGTGTTCTTTGGGGACGTCCCGTAGCCTACGTTTTCATCCGTCCCGAAAGGCACACCTATAGCTTCACGGAAAAGTCTCCCTATATGACCCTCAGCTTCTTCGACGGAGAGCGTAAAGAGGATCTTGCCTATTGCGGAAAGTTCAGCGGACGTGACGTGGATAAAGCGGCAAAGTGCGGTCTCACTCCCATCTTCGAGAGCCTTGACGGCGGCAGAAGCGTGTATTTTGCCGAGGCGTCCACCGTGCTGTGCCTCAAGAAGATGTACGCGGCGCCCATCTCAAGAGAAGCCTTCCTGAGCCCCGTCATCGAGCCTTACTACAAGACCGACGGACTCCATCAGATGTACGTCTGTGAGATCACGAAAGTTTTGACAAAATGAAGTTTGAAATTGTCATCTGGGACTGGAACGGCACGCTGCTCAGCGACGTATCGGCAAATATTGCCACAATCAACGCCCTGCTCACGAGAAGAAGCCTTCCACCTATAGGCAGCACCGACGCCTACTTAAAAGGTTTCAACATTCCCGTGAAGGACTACTATGTGGAGCTCGGTTTTGACGTAAAAAAGGAATCCTTCGACGATATTGCCGCCGAGTACATCGACGAATACAAAAAAAGGCTCCCCCGGTGTACCCTTTTTGACGGAACAAGGGAGACCCTGCAGACTCTGCACGATGCAGGTGTGAAGCAGTACATAGTGTCCGCCGCGGAGGATTCAAGATTAAAAGCAGAGGTCGCCTCCTACGGAATAGCCGAATTTTTCCACGGAATTTTCGGAAACAGCAACAATCTCGGTGGTGGAAAAGCCGCCGTAGCGGAAAAACTTATCGACACCTGCGGAGTAAATCGCGAAAAGGTACTCTTCATCGGGGACCTGACACACGACGCAGAGGTAGCAGAAAGCGTCGGCTGTGCCTGTGCGCTGATCCCCATGGGTCATCAGTCGAGAGAAAGGCTTTCCGCCACTGGTGCGACGGTAATCGAAGGAATCACCCGCGTACCAAGATACGTGACGGGGATATAACCCCGCCCTTGTGGCAGGGGACGACGTGACGGGTGTCCCGTGAAATTAGGCTTCTCCAGCGGGAGAAGGT
>JAZULS010000148.1:0-6221 GCA_045603205.1 Eubacteriales bacterium
TTGTTCCATAGCCGGTCTGACGTCTTAAATTGCGGCAAGCTGACCGTCCGTCTCTTCATATTTGAAGGATGCTGCAAACTCTCGGCAGAGGTCATCGTCGGGAGAAAATGCAATTCCCTTGGAACGCTTACGTTTGGCGTAAAGTTCAATGAGTTCCTTTGCCATCTCCTTAGTTGCCGCCTTAGCTTTGGACTTTGCGCGGTTCCAGTCAGTTCCACCCATTTTTGAAAGCTTCACAGCACCGCTGTCGCTTCCTGCGCCGATGTATTTTGATACGAAGTCAAGTTGATCTACGGGAAGGAAAAGCTGATCTGTACCCGCATATTTGATCGTTACGTAGTCTCGGGACACGCCGGCCACGGTAAGATTCTGTAGTCCCAGATACTGTCCGATACCGTAAGCCGAATGAACGACGAAATCTCCCACCTCAAGATCCGCGTAGGACATTATGCTCTCGGAGGACTTTTTCTTTTTAGCCCTTCTTAAGATCTTTGCTCCTTTTTTTGTGCTTATTTCAGAAGAATAATCAAGAAGAGCGAATTTTGAACGCGGAAGCTCGAATCCGCCGGAAATACCGCCTGCAAAGGTAAAGACAGGTTGGCGGGCACTTTCTTCGGTAAGATTTTCAGGCGATGCAACGGAATAACCGTCTTCTATAAGCATCTCGTTCAACGTCTGACGTTCAGTTTCTGAAGCACACATTACGCCAACGGTATATCCACGCTCAAAATATGCTTTCAGATCCTCATCGAACAGCTCTTTTCTTGAAGCGTAGGGTGTTATATGTCTTGATAAAATATCGAACTCTCCGCCAAGGGAGATACCATCGTATGTTCGTGAGATCGAGTCTATAATGACTGTGGGAAGTTCGCTAAGATGCGGAAGAATTTCCGACCACTCTTTAATGTATCCGCTTTGAAGGTTAGGCATAGAGGGCAATTCGTGATGTTCAAGCATATCGGTAATGCTTTGATTCAGAAGCCCTATTGCCGCGTCTGCTCTCCGTTCAAGTTCAACAGGATTTACAAGGACAACGTTCCCTGCAAATGCGTCGATTAAAGTCTCGCTGTTTTCGTAGATCACGGGGAGGTATTTATCTGCAAAATTCACTTCAAGGGAAGCATCAAGATCCACTATCTCCTGACGAAGAAGTTTTGTGACTCTATCTCTTTCACCGAGGTCATTGATTTTCGAGATGCGTCGAAGCTGAGAGTTTACCAAAGATTCGATCTCGCGGCGCTTTTCAACGGTTAGAAGCACTTCCCTTGCAGGAGGAATGATAACTTCATCACAATAATCCGAAAATCTCTGAGTTTCAGGATCAAAGGTACCGATACGGTCAATCTCATCACCGAAAAGCTCAATTCTGTATGCATTTCCCGTTGGAACGTATACATCAATAATGCCACCGCGGACAGTAAACTGCCCTGCACCTTCTACGATGTCAACCTTTTTATAACCAAGTTCTGTAAGGGATGCCGCAAACTCCGCTGTATCTAAGGTGGACGACTCGTTTACGGTAAGTGTAAGAGCGGCGATTGTGTCAAGAGGCAACGTAGTCTGAAGGAGAGCACCGATTCCTGCACACACGACAAAAGCCTCGTCGGAGAAAAATCCGGCAAGGTGAGTCAGTGTAGCTATTCTCTCATTTTCAAATTCGTGAGAGGCAGTCATATTATTGAAGTTGAAGTCTCTGTTTGGATATTTCAGTGCACGGACACCGATTGTAGTGAAAAGATCAGCTGAATCTGCCGCATCCTTGTCATCGGGGAATACAAACAGCACATTTTTGCCAAGTTTCAGAAGATCTTCGCAAAGTCCGAGCTTAAAATAGTTGTCAAGCCCTTCGGAAATACCTGTCACCTGTAGTGGACGGTGCCTTCCGTGTCTGCCGGACATCTTGACAGACTCAAGAAGCTCTTTATACTCACGATCTGAGCGTAATTTTGTTAAAATAAACTCTGAATTCAAGTTGACCTCACTTTCAGTCGCGTTTACCGTTAAAGATACCCATTGCTTCATCAAGTTTTCCGTCAAGGATCATGCCGATACAGTCAAAGGTGTCGGCAAGTCTTTTCGCAACCGCTTTCTTGTCAGCTTCAGGGAATCTTCCGAGCACCCAAGAAGCAAGGTCGTATTCGGGGGTGGGCTTTTCACCGACACCGATACGGATTCGAGGGAAAGCGTCGCTTCCAAGGTGATTGATGATACTGACAAGTCCCTTCTGCCCGCCTGCAGAACCTGACTTGCGGACCCTCATTCTTCCGGGAGCCTGACAAATGTCATCGGATATTACGATTATATTTGATGTGGGTATCTGATAAAACTTTGCTGCTTCGGAAATTGCCTCACCGGAGTTATTCATATAAGTCTGAGGCTTCATAAGCAGTACGCTGTGTCCGCCGATAGAAACGGTATCGGTAAGGGACTTAAATTTGGAATATTTCACGTTTGCCGATGTACGGGAAGCGATAACGTCAATAGCCATAAAGCCTGCGTTATGACGTGTTTCCGCATATTCAGCACCCGGATTACCAAGTCCTGCTACAATAAATTCGGGTTTCCCCGATGTGTTTTTGTTGTTGGAACTTATCTGCTTGAAAAGGTCAAAAATGTCTGCCATGGTATGTTCTCTCCTGTTCTGAATGAGAATCTTTTATTAAGTAAAAGGCGAAAAGTCCGCTCTCAAGGACCGGACGGTTTCGATTTTATTTTTCTGCTTATGCCTCGCTAGCTTCTGAGCTGTCAAGAGGCAACAAAGTTTTGTGATCTGTTGAGTATATCTTATTTGTAACGTGGATAATAAGCTCTTCAAGAGATGCAACTCCTGCGATAATGCAAACTGTGATACTGCAAGGGATCGCATAAGCACTTCTGATGAAATAAGGCACGGTAAATACAACAGCTCCGGTGATCTTATTCATGTATGTGTGGACAGAAGCAAAACAACGGTACTTCAGTGCAGCAACAAGATACGAAAGAATTCTTATAAGAATTACGAGAGCTATGCAGACCCACATCCACCAAGGGAATACTTCGCGGAGGATCGGGAAAATTCTCAGTAGCATAACAGCATAAAACATAATATCTGCAACGCTGTCGAGCTTTGCACCCAGCTCACTTGTGGTTTTAGTCGCTCTTGCAACAACTCCGTCAATTATATCCGTTACACCGCAGAGAGTGTAAATGATATAGAAAAGCTTTGACATAGGGGTCACGAACAACAGGACAGCCGTACCGCCGATGCGGAGGGATGTTATAATATTAGCAAGCATTTTCAGCAGCACTCGATCACCGCCTTTGAATCAATTTATATAAAAATAATTGCCAAACATAGATATATTATACTCCGATGAATTAAACTTGTCAATCAATTTTTTTATGACAAAAAAGTTTTACGGTTTCCATCTCTTTTTGCATAAACTTTATGAAATATCGCAAATAATTCAGCACAGGCTATTCTTTGAAAGGATGTTCGAATCTAACGAACAAAAAAGATGAAAAATCAAAAAACAATATTTTTATGCGTCTTGACAGTAATTACACTACTGTCTATAAGTGTCAGCGCCGCCACCAAGAGACTCTCTCCTGCCCTTGATATAATTTCATATCAGACAAAAATGATAAAATCGGGACAGTTTGACTCAGACATCTGTTTTACCGAAGAGGATTTTCAAAATCACCTCGGAGTTTCCCCGTCGTCAATTACCATTACGTCACTTCCGCCCGTTTCCGAGGGTAAACTTATGCTTGGAGTTTCCGAGGTAACGGAAGGTCAGACAATTTCAAGCTCAAATCTTGATCTTTTAAGCTTTTCCGCTAATGAGGGCACTTCGGGAAGTTCATTCAGATTTACCGCTGACAAATCTTACACCGTATCTTGTGACATTATCTTTATCGACTCCGTAAATTCTGCACCCGTAGCATCAAATAAAGTCGGCGTTACCTGCGTAACCTATGCTGATATAACCTGCTTTGGCGTGCTTGATGCGGTAGATCCGGATGGTGACGATCTGTTATTCGAAATCGTAGAATATCCCGAACACGGTCTCGTTACTGTTTCGGATGTGAATAACGGTAACTTCTCCTATACACCCTACGACAAAACGACCGGTATCGACAGCTTCACTTACCGTGTGCGCGACGAGTTAGGCAACTACTCCGAAGCTTGTGAAGTTACGTTGGAAATTGAAAAACGTGATTTTGACGGGACTCTTGACGATATGGTCGGACACTGGGCCCAAAGTGCCGCTCTCTGTATGGTTGACGGCGGTTATATGAATGCTATCTCCGAAAACGGAAGTCTGTATTTTGACCCCGATGAAAGAATGTCGAGAGAAGAATTTCTCTATACTGTCATGAAAGCGCTGGGAACTCCCGAACTGACGGACACTGAAACCGTATTTGCGGACGATGACAATATCTCCAAGGGCTACGGTGGATACGTTGCTGCGGCATATAACGTTGGAATCATCAGTGGTGAAGAAACAGATATCGGAAAGGTATTCAGGCCCGAGGACAACATTACAAGAGCTGAAGCGGCGGTGATTTTAAACAATATTTTAGGTGTTGACTGTACAGACAGCACGGTTAAATTCGATGATCTCCACGCCATACCAGCATGGGCGACCGAAGATATCAATGCTTTAACTGATGTCGGTATATTAAGCGGATCAAAAGGTTCGTTTTTTCCAAATGACGGAATCACAAGAGCAGAAGTTGCTCACATGTTGTTCTTAACAAAGAACATTTTCTCGTGAATAATTTTATAAATTAGGACAATAATAATTTCGTACCCCATAAGTCGCAAGACTTGTATTTTAACGCGAAATTCTTAGGGTATTTATACTTTCATCTGCAAACCTGCAGTGAGATCGAAAGGAATTAAAGTTACAATGGATAATCAGAACAAGAATCAGCAGAACAATCAGAACAACAACCAGAATAACCAGAATAACCAGAACAACAACCAGAATAAGAATCAGAACAAGAATCAGAATAAAAACCAGAACAACCAGAATCAGAGCAAGAATCAGCAGGATTACGACAGATAACTGAGGTACTATTCTTCGGGGTACAAAAAAGGTGGCGTAAATCGCCACCTTTTTATTATTAAAATAAATTCAGCAAGCTCCGTGTGCGAGCATAGCATCAACGACCTTGGCAAAGCCTGCGATGTTTGCACCTGCAACGTAGTTGCCCTCTTTACCGTATTCCTTGCAAGCCTTCTGCATGTTAGCGAAGATGTTCTTCATGATGCCCTGAAGCTTTGCATCAACTTCTTCTTCGCTCCAGCTGAGACGCTCGCTGTTCTGAGACATTTCAAGAGCACTTGTAGCAACACCGCCTGCGTTGGCTGCCTTACCGGGAAGGAATACTACACCGCTTTCCTGGAGATAGTTTGTAGCGTCGATGGTTGTGGGCATGTTAGCACCTTCTGCAACTACCTTTACGCCGTTTGCAACGAGAGCCTTAGCATCGTCGATGAGAAGCTCGTTCTGAGTTGCGCAAGGAAGTGCGATGTCGCACTTAGCAGTCCATACGCCGCGACCTTCGTGGTACTCAGCATTAGGTCTGTACTTGGTGTATTCAGAAAGTCTTGCACGGTTAACTTCCTTAATTTCCTTAACAGCGTCAAGATCAACACCCTCTGCGTCATAGATCCAGCCTGTGGAGTCGCTGAGAGTTACAACCTTACCGCCGAGCTGAATTGCTTTTTCAGCAGCGTAGATAGCAACATTACCTGCACCTGAAATAGCAATAGTCTTGCCTGCGATGGTGTCGTTAAGGCTGTTCATAAGCTCGTTTACTATGTAGAGCAGACCGTAACCGGTTGCCTGCTTACGAACGAGAGAACCGCCGTAGGAGAGGCCCTTACCTGTGAGAACGCCTTCATAAAGACCGGTAATTCTCTTATACTGACCGTAGAAATATCCGATCTCACGTGCACCTACACCGATGTCACCTGCGGGAACGTCAGTATCAGCACCGATATACTTATAAAGCTCGGTCATGAAGCTCTGGCAGAATCTCATGATCTCGCGGTCAGACTTGCCCTTGGGATCAAAGTCGGAACCGCCCTTACCGCCACCGATGGGAAGGCCGGTGAGAGAATTCTTAAATACCTGCACAAAGCCAAGGAACTTGATCACACCGAGGTTTTCGGAAGGATGGAGACGAAGTCCGCCCTTGTTAGGACCGATGGAGTTATTGAACTGTAC
>JAZULS010000149.1:0-24526 GCA_045603205.1 Eubacteriales bacterium
GGTTGCATTGAGGTCACCATCGTCCTTCCCGACTCCCCTGCCCTCGGCGCGGGAATCAAGGTAGGCGACCTTATCGCTTACGTTGGTACCGGCGATGATGCAGTTTCAGTAGCGGAGCTTGGCTACACAGCTGCTCTTGCAAAGCTTAAAGGCGAAGAAGGAACCAATGCTGAGTTTTCCGTTGTCAGAGACGGAGAAAAAGACTTACTTGAGTTCAACATCACCCGAAAGCTTGTTGAAGAAGTCAACGTTTTAAGCCACGTTTGCGACCTTGACGACAGCGTAGGCGTAATAAAGCTTACTGCTTTCGACAGTAAGACTCCCGAGCAGTTCAAGGGTGCAATCTCTTCTCTTCAGAAGGAAGGCTGCGAGAAATTCATCATTGACCTGAGATACAATCCCGGCGGAGAGCTTGAATCCATCAGAGAAATTCTCGATTACCTCCTGCCGGAGGGTCCAATAGTCAGAATATTCGATGCCGACGACAAGCTTGTTAAGCAATACGACTCTGACGCCGCTTGTGTTGACTTTGAGATGGCAGTCATCGTCAACTCCAGCACAGCGTCAGCTGCTGAGCTCTTCACCTCGGCACTGAAGGACTACAAAATGGCGACTATCGTAGGCGAGACAACCTACGGCAAGGGTTGTATGCAGACAACACAGATGCTTCCCAACGGCGGCGCGGTTTCCGTAACCTACAGAATGTACAGTCCCCCTTACTCTGACAATTATCACGGTGTTGGCGTAAAACCCGACATCGAGGTAGCTCTTGACGAGGCTCTGCAGGATAAAAACATCTACAAGATCACCGACGAAGAAGACAATCAGCTTAAAGCAGCGCTTGACGCGCTTTCAAAATAACAATAAGATTTTCACTACACCGAAAGGATACAGGAAGAATGGAAAAGAAAGTTACACTTACTCTCGAGGGTCATCAGAAACTCGTTGATGAACTCGCATATCTCAAGGGCACTAAGCGTGAAGAGGTTAAGGAAAGCCTTGCAAAAGCGCGCTCCTTCGGTGACCTTTCCGAAAACAGCGAATACGATGAAGCAAAGGACGAACAGGCTAAGACCGAAGCAAGAATTTCCGAAATCGAGGAAATGCTCAAGAACGTTGAGATCATCAACGAAGCTAATATCCGTGCAGACATCGTAAACCTCGGCTCTACAGTTAAGGTTCTTGACTACGAATTCGACGAGGAGATCACATACAACATCGTTGGTACAAACGAGGCTAACCCCCTTCTCGGTAAGATCTCTGACCAAAGCCCCATCGGTAGCGCAATGCTCGGTAAGGGCGTTGGTGATGAGGTTCTCGTTAAGACTCCCTCCGGCGAGCTCAAGTTCAAGATCCTCGCAGTTGAAAGAAGCAAGAAGTAATCGCCCCAAGGAGACGTTAAAATGGCAGAGACAGAAAACAGAAATCCCGCTCCTCAGACCGAGCAGAATATAAACGAACTTTTAAAGATACGTCGCGAAAAGCTCGCTGAGCTTCAGGCGGCAGGTAACGATCCCTTTGAGATCACCAAGTACGATCAGACTCATCACAGCGCAGAGATCAAGAATAGCTTCGACGAGCTTGAGGGAAAGAGCGTATCCATCGCGGGCAGACTTATGTCCAAGAGAATCATGGGTAAGGCTTCCTTCTGCAACGTGCAGGACCTTGAGGGCGGTATTCAGTGCTACGTAGCGAGAGATTCTCTCGGTGAGGATGAATACAAGTCCTACAAGAAGCTTGACATCGGCGACATCGTGGGCGTTGAGGGCAGCGTTTTCAGAACAAAGACAGGTGAGATCTCCATTCACGCTGAGAAGATCACTCTCCTCACAAAGAGTCTTCAGATCCTTCCCGAAAAGTATCACGGTCTGACCAACACCGACACAAGATACCGTCAGCGTTACGTTGACCTTATCACAAATCCCGACGTAAAGGACACCTTTATCAAGCGTTCAAAGATCATCAGCTCTATCCGTAAGTATCTCGATACTCTCGGATTCATCGAGGTTGAGACTCCTATGCTTGTATCCAATGCAGGCGGTGCTGCAGCAAGACCCTTTGAAACTCACTTCAACGCTCTTGACGAAGATTTGAAGCTTCGTATCTCCCTTGAGCTTTACTTAAAGCGTCTTATCGTCGGCGGTCTCGAGAAGGTTTACGAGATCGGACGCGTATTCCGCAACGAGGGCCTTGACACCCGTCACAACCCCGAGTTCACTCTGATGGAGCTGTATCAGGCATACACAGACTACAACGGAATGATGGACCTTACAGAAAACCTCTTCCGCCACGTAGCAAAAGAAGTTCTCGGCACAACCACCATCGTCTACAACGGTGTTGAGATGGACCTTGGCAAGCCTTTTGAGAGAATCACAATGACCGACGCTGTTAAGAAGTACTCAGGCGTTGACTTTAACGAGATCCACTCTGACGAGGAAGCTAAGGCTGTGGCTAAGGAGCACCACGTTGAGTTTGAGGCTCGCCACAAGAAGGGCGATATCCTCGCTCTCTTCTTCGAAGAATTTGCTGAGGAGCACCTCATTCAGCCTACTTTCGTTACAGATCATCCCATCGAGATCTCTCCCCTTACAAAGAAGAAGCCCGGCAACCCCGAGCTTGTTGAGAGATTTGAGATGTTCATGAACGGTTGGGAAATGTGCAACGCATATTCCGAGCTTAACGACCCCATCGACCAGAGAGAAAGATTCAAGGCTCAGGAAGAGCTTCTTGCTCAGGGAGACGAGGAAGCAAACCGCACTGACGAGGACTTCATGAACGCTCTTGAGATCGGTATGCCCCCCACAGGCGGTATCGGCTACGGTATTGACCGTATGTGCATGCTGTTCACCGACTCTGCAGCGATCAGAGACGTACTGCTCTTCCCCACGATGAAGAGTCTGAACTGAACATAAAACTACACCCTATGACCGGAAAAATCATAGGGTGTTTTTGTTATCATATATCGTTTCGAATTACATTATATATTGTTATGGAAGTAGTACAAAACAAGAGTTTGAGTATCAAAAAAATAAACATCGTAATTAACAAGGGAAGTAGTACCATCATCCCATGTGTGTTTTTCTGAATCAATATAGATATAATCTTCTTCGTCAATAATTGATCTGTCAAAATCATAATTTATAGCGAGCTCAGAAGAGACGTCGCCATCTTTGAGCAATTCTACCCAAATTTCAAAGTCATATATATGCTCATTTATTATACTCAAATCGTCTTCTTGGATTTTTGCAAAATATTCATTTCCTTCAACGTTTGCCTTAGTATAATAGTACTTAGCATAGTCGGTAAAATCCTGAAACAACCCCTCAGAATAGAAAACACAACTATCATATTCCCCCAAGGAAACTAAAACCTCATCTTCCAGTGCTTCACAAGCGGTAATAGGAAATATTAATAACACAAAAATCAAGACTGATAATATTCTTTTCATACGGATTACTACTTTCATTAGATTTTCTAATTTATTGTATCATAAATAGGTGAGTTTTTCAATATTACTATCTAAAGCTCCCCACAATGAAGGGTCTTGATAAGTAAAATCAAGAAAACGGGAGTTTTTCAGCTTATTTGAAGCTGCTTTGCTTTAATTTACACCCGTTTTACACCTTTCAAGTAGTTACTAATTAAAAAAGAGGCGAATTAACCGCCTCTTTTTTACTATGGTCTGTTTCGTTTTACAAAATCTTGAACATCTCGTGTATGTAATATCCAAGACGTTCAAGCATTTTTATTCTCCGGGGGCAATATATCCTCGTTCTTTGAGGACCGCTTCTATTTTATCGAGGGTCTCTTCGGATTCTGCACGAATGGTGTGGTAATGATACCCTCCCGTTATGTTCATCAGCTCCGAGGATTTGCCGGTTCTGACTCCTTCGATAAACTGTTTTACCTGAAGGTCTGAGAAGATATTAAGCTTTGCTTCCATTTTACCGTATACCTTATGCCACACGAAAACGTCCACAACAGTACCGCCAAGTCTGACTATAAGTGACAGTTCATCCTCAGTTTCCTCGGTAGTATGTCGCACCTTCAGCACTCGCTCCTTTAGCGGAGATTTCTGCATAATATATCCGTTGTGAGTAGAAAGAATATCATATCCTGATCCCTTCAGAACTGTTATATCCTGTACGATGATCTGACGGGACACGCCAAAGCGCTCCGAGAGAGCACCGCCGGATATTGCCTCTTCCTCTGACAACAGCAGATTTACAATAGCTTTTCTTCTCTCCCTGGCCTTCATAAAGTCACCTCTTTTTTGTACTTAGATTGCGTGAAGATTTTTAAGTGAAAGATCGAGAATCGGTGAAGAGTGTGTGAGCGCACCGCTTGAAATATAGTCCACACCGATATCCACAAGCCTTGCAACGTTTTCCTTTGTTACGTTACCGCTGCACTCAGTTTCTGCTCTGCCTGCAGTAAGTCTGACGGCTTCCTTCATGTCCTCCACACTCATATTGTCGAGCATGATGATGTCAGCTCCCGCATCAAGTGCTTCTCTCAGCATTTCAAGGTTTTCCACCTCAATTTCGATCTTGCGAACAAAGGGGGCATATTCCTTTGCCATCATAACGGCTTCCTTAACTCCTCCTGCGGCACCGATGTGGTTGTCCTTTAAGAGAATACCGTCGCTGAGGTTATAGCGGTGATTGTAGCCGCCACCCACCTTAACAGCATACTTCTCAAAAATACGCATATTCGGTGTGGTCTTACGGGTGTCGAGAAGTTTTGTCTTGCTGCCCTTAAGCAGATCTGCAATTTTACGGGTATAGGTTGCAATACCGCTCATACGCTGGAGATAGTTGAGAGCTGTTCTCTCGCCGGAAAGAAGCACGCGGATGTCACCGCGAACAACACCAAGCTTTTCGCCCTTCTTTACCTCATCTCCGTCCTTACAGGTGAAATTCACTTCGGTATTTTCGTCAAGCAACTCGAATACTCTCCTAAAAACGTCAAGACCTGCGATAACGCCGTCTTCCTTGCAGATGAGATCAACTTCACCGAGCTGATACTCTCTCATAACGGAGTTAGTGGTAATATCCTCGCTTGTAATATCCTCCTGCAGTGCAAGAAGGATCAAATTATCTGCATTTAATTTCATCGAAATATTATTCATGGCTATGTTTCTCCTTTTCTATTGCTTCTAACACAAGTTTCTTATACTTTTCTGCGTAGCCTTCGTACTGTGCCGCATCTACGGAAAATTCATCCTTCAAGTGGGAAGGTAAATATCCCGTGATAATATGTTTTGCGGCTCGTTTGGCAAAGACAAGGCTCTCAAGAAGAGAGTTACTTGCCAGGCGGTTTCTGCCGTGAACACCGTTGCAAGCAGTTTCACCTACCGCATACAGTCGGTCCATAGAGGTTTTACTATAGCCGTCTACGTCAATGCCGCCCATAAAATAATGCTGTGACGGCACGACCGGTATAGGCTCCCTCGTGACGTCGTAGCCTTCATCAAGGCACTTTTGATAGATGTTCGGGAAATGAGCTCTGATCTCCTCTTCGGGAATGGGAGCAAGAGAGAGCCAAACGTGCTCACTTCCCTCTTTTTTCATTTCCTCGAAGATAGCGTTTGCCACAACGTCACGAGGGAGCAGTTCATTAACGAATCTTTCCCCCTTGGAGTTAAGCAAAATCGCACCCTCTCCGCGAACCGACTCGGAGATCAGAAACTCGCGACCGTGTTTTTTAGTATACAGCGTTGTTGGATGTATCTGTATGTAATCAATGTGTTGAAGCTTTATATCATACTTAAGAGCGAGCGCCAATGCATCACCCGTTAAGTGTCTGTAATTAGTGGAGTGCTTAAAAAGCCCACCGATACCGCCCGTAGCGAGCACCGTGTAATCAGCGACCATGGGAACATAATTTCCCTCTGCATCGTGACCGACAATACCATGACACGTATTATTATAACATATAAGGTCAACCATTGTAAAGTTTTCTATCAATGTTATGTTTTTTCTGCGCCTTACACTTTCAAGCAGGTGGGATGTGATCTCCTTCCCCGTTTCGTCCTCGTGGAACAAAATTCGGGGCCTTGAGTGAGCGCCTTCACGGGTGTAGTTGAAGCTCTCTCCGTTTTTCTCAAACTGAACGCCGAAGGAAACCAGATCCGAGATAACGTCCTGAGAAGAACCTATCATGATCTCTACGGATTCGGGATTATTTTCATAATGTCCCGCCTTCATGGTATCTTCAAAGAAGGCTTCGTGGTCCTCTTCATCTCGAAGAACACAAATGCCGCCCTGCGCTAAGAAAGAATCACTCTTACGGGCTATGTTCTTGGTAACTAACGTTATGTTTTTGTCTTCCGGAAGATTAAGTGCGCAGTACAGTCCTGCCACGCCGCAACCAACGATTATAATATCTGTCTTCATTTTCCAAGCTCCAACATTCTGAGAAGAGGCCTCAACGCACCTTCACCAAGGCTACCGTCTACAGTAATTTCTTTATCTTCCTTATCGAGAACCGATAAAACGTTTTCAAGGGTATTCAGCTTCATATCTGCACAACAAGGATGAGGGTTGGGATAATAAAAACGCTTGTGGGGGTTATCACAAACAAGCTTATAGTCCACACCGTCCTCAGTGCAAATGATAAATTCTTTATTATCGCTACGCTTTGCGAAGTCTATGATCTCAGCCGTGCTGCCGACAAAATCGGACATCTCAACGACTTCTGCTTCACATTCGGGGTGAGTCAGAACAAGCGCTTCAGGATGACTGTTTTTCTCGCTCTGAACCTTCCGGGCAGTGATTTTTGCATGAATCGGACAGAATCCGTCGTTTAGAATGATATTCTTCTCAGGCACCTGCCCTGCCACGAAACTGCCGAGATTTTTATCGGGAATAAAGAAAATATTCTTGTTTGGCAGTGCTCTCACGATTTTAACTGCATTGGATGAGGTTACGCAAACGTCGCTTTGAGTTTTCAGCTCCGCCGTAGAGTTTATGTAACAAACAACTGCAAGATCGTCGTAACGGCTTCTCATCTCTTCGATGATGCCGTCGGCAACCATATGCGCCATCGGGCAATCGGCAGAAAGGTCAGGCATTAAAACTTTCTTGTCGGGATTTAGTATCTTCGCGCTTTCCCCCATAAATCCAACACCGCAGAAAACGATAATATCAGCGTCGCTCCCCTTGGCTACTTTCGCAAGATAAAATGAGTCACCAACATAGTCGGCTATCTCCTGCACTTCGGCGGGGGCATAATAATGAGCGAGAATGACAGCATTCTTCGCTCTTTTCAACTGCTTAATTTGATTTTTCATCTTCCTTCCACCTCATCAGACGAACAAATAATAATTTGCGATAGAAATTATAGCACATTTTATTTACATCTGTCAACTTATCTGTAAACCTCTGTTTGTAGAACTTTACTGAGTGTAGGTGTTTTTCTGTGTGCAACTTTCACAAAAATAAAGCCTGCAGTACTGATTTGCAGGCTTCCTGATCATGTTCAAAAACGTCCGATCACAAGTTTGGGGACGATTTGAGAGGGATAAAACTACACCCTATGACCGTTCAAAAATCATAGGGTGTTTTTGTGCTTATTAATCTTCTTCCAACAGCTTTGCGGGAGATACTTTCAACACTTGAGCGATCTTAAACAAGGTCTCCAGCGAAACGCCGCGTACCGTACCGGGACCTTCCACCTGACCGACAAAACTCACGCTTTTATCAATAAGTTCCGCAAAGTATTCCTGCGTATAGCCCGCTTTTCTTCTATAATATGCAATCTTTAGACCGAGAGTAATATATCTTTCGGGAAACTCTGTTTTCATCTTTACGCCCCTTTACTTTTATGGTTATATTCTACCTAAAAGCAAAGCAATTTATTATCACGTATAATTGCAGATATATTTACTTTGAGTGAAAGATGATATATAATAAGTAAATAAACCTTCACTTTAAAAGGGGCATAATATGAAATCAACCACCTGTTGCTTCATTGGGCACAGAACGATAAATGAGACTGAAGAGCTGAAAAATCGCTTGACCGAGACGATAGAAAGGCTTATACTTAAAGAAAACGTTGACACCTTCCTTTTCGGCAGTAAAAGCCGTTTCAATGACTTATGCTACGAGCTTGTTACGGAGATAAAGGGAAAACATCCCCACATAAAGCGAATCTACGTCCGCGCGGAGTTTCCCGAAATAGATGACGATTACAAAAAGTATTTGCTAAAGCTCTTTGAAAACACCTACTATCCCGAAAAAATCATCGGCTCGGGGAAGGCTGTTTACGTTGAGCGAAACTGCGAAATGATAACGAACAGCCGCTTCGTCATCATATATTATAATGAAGAAGAAACTCCCTCAAGGCGAAAAAGCGGAACGAGGATTTCCTATGAGTACGCGGTGAAGTGCGGAAAGGAAATCTTCCGTTTTCCGTGTTGATCTATTTCAGAGCGTTGGCGGAGGATTTGTATCATTGAACTTTGGAAATATTTGTGATGTATGGAGGGTAGTTTTACTCTATAGCAGGCACCATCGGGGGTAAAAATCCAACGAAAACGGGACGCACACGCGATTCCGCCCATACAGTGGAGTGAACGTTTCGCGGTAAGTGTTACGCAAAGCGGAAAGCCTTTGTTTCGGCGAGAGCAAGCCCACGTCCTACGAGTTTAAAAACAATCTTATCACCATACAAACGGCACAAGGCGGTATTTCACCCTCGTTTTATATTCCGCGTAACCTTCAAGCTCCGCTTCAAGAAGCTTTTCTTCATCCTTTATACGCTTTGAAATAATAAAAGGGTACGCGAGGAATATCACAAAGGAGTAGATCGAGCCGAGAACAAGAGGCATGGACAAGAACAAAAGCAGGGTGACGGCGTACATAGGATGCCGCACGATGCGGTAAAGACCGCTGTCAATGACTTTTTGCCCCTCCTCCACCTTTATGGTGCGGCTGAGGTAGGCGTTTTCCCTTAAAACCTCGGCGTAAAGCAGATACGCCACAAGAAAAGCCACCGCCGCCGCTAAACTCGCCCATTTCGGCAAAACATACCAGCCGAAGCGCTGTCCAAGTCCCGCCACGATGAACCCCGTAATGAACATAAGTCCGCTGAGCTTTACAACAAGGCTCTGCTCTCCGCGCTTTTCTTTGGCGTCGAGGCGTTTTCTAAGAAGTTCGGGATCTTTCACCATCATTACGATGCCTGCTCCAAACATTGGAACGAACAAGATCCCCATGAACAGCCAGCCGTTGGCGTAGGATAGCGTTCCTGCCGGAAGAAATATAAGCAGTCCCACTAAAACAACTCCAAAAAGGAATTTTACTATTGCTTCAATAAATAATTTGAATGTCACACTGAGCCTCCGAAGGTTTCTTTTCAACTGAAGTATACCATACTTCGCCTTTTTTTGCAATTACTTTATTTTAAAGCAAACAACCCTCTCACGGCGATTGCAATACCTCAGAAAATATTGTATAATATATTAAACTTATCCCTCTGAGAGGTATTTATGGAAATAAGATCCGCTACGATCGGCGACGCAGCCGAGCTTCTCGATATTTACTCCCACTACGTGGAGAACACCGCTATCTCTTTTGAGTACGTCCCCCCAACCCTTGATGAATTCAAAAATCGCATCGAAAACATTTCAAAAAAATACCCCTACCTCGTGGCTACGGTTGACGGGAAGATCATAGGCTACGCTTATGCCGCATCTTTCCACTCTCGAGAGGCTTTTAAGTTTTGTGTGGAGGTCTCCATCTACATTAGTCGAGATTATCACGGTCACGGTGTGGGACGAGCACTCTACGAAAAACTTGAGGAACTGCTGAAAAAGCAAAATGTTCGCACTCTCTATGCCTGCATCGCGGTATGCGACAAAGAGGACGGTCATCTCCCCCTCGGAAGCGTGGCGTTCCATGAGAAGATGGGATACATAACGGTAGGATCACATCCGAATTGCGGTTACAAGTTCGGAAAATGGTATGGCGTCGTCTGGATGGAGAAACGTCTTGCAGGGTGTGTACCCGAGCCTGAGGCTTTTATTCCATTCCCTCTTGTTGAAGGGTAAAAATCTCGCCAAAATCGGTTATGCAAATGACTAAAATGTTCAAGATAGGAGACAGATCCGAGTGAAATCCACAGAAAAACGACGCCGCTACGGTCTGCTTGATGTTTTTCGGGGACTTGCGCTGATCAGCATGATACTATACCACGCCATGTGGGACCTTGTTTACGTTTATGACGTAAACATCCCTATGTTCCCCTCAAAGATTTCCTATGTGTGGCAACAGAGCATCTGCCAGAGCTTCATTTTGCTCTCAGGATTCTGTTTTGTCCTGGGAAAAAGGCATTTCAAGCGCGGTCTTACCATATTTGGCGCTTCGGTCATCGTCAGTCTTGTCACGTTTATCTTCACGCCGACCAGCAGAATTCTCTTCGGAGTGCTGACGCTCATCGGGGTTTCCATGCTGATAATGGTGCCTCTCTCAAAGGTCGTGGAGAAAATCAATCCCTACGCAGGAGGGGCAGTAAGTCTCTTGCTGTTTTTGCTGACAAAACGGGTACCAAGTGGGTATTTATCCTTGTGGGGAGTGAAAATTCTGCATTTGCCTAAGTGGTTTTATGCAAATTACGCCACAGCTTTTTTAGGTTTCCCACCGAGAAGCTTCTATTCCTCCGACTACTTCCCTCTTGTCCCTTGGTTTTTCCTCTTCGTAACGGGACTTTTCCTCTGCCGTGTGTTCAAAAAACATCACCTTCTCGAACGTCTGCCCGAAGTCAAGCTGTCGCCTCTTGAGTGGATCGGCAGACACTCACTGATCATATATATGCTGCACCAGCCCCTGATCTACGGAGTCTTGTACCTTGTCTTCACATTGATACGATAAAGTCCCCTGTGGTATTGAAAACAAACCCGTTTTGTGATATAATTGACTAAAGCAGATTAGCTTTCTCTTTATGAGAAGATCGGAGAATAAAATGGACGAAAACTACAATAACGAGAATAACGAGCAGGAAAACTCTGTCCCCGAGGAAGAGTCCAACGCCGCCAAGAGACTTCGTATGCTTGGAATAAGCATTGAGCCGGAAGCCCCCACAGAACCCATCAAAAAGGCGGGATTCTTTGAAAACTTCTGGTATCACTATAAAGGTGTGACTCTGGCAGTTCTTGCCGCACTTATCATCATCGGCATCGGCGTATATCAGCTTGCCACAAAGGTGACTCCCGACATTTACATAATGTACTCGGGTCCCTACTATTACAACAACACAAGCTCTGTAATGAGGGCTCTCACTTCCGTAATGGATGAAGATTACAACGGCGACGGAGAAAAAACGGTGAACATCCTTCAGACCGTCAGATATTCCGAGGCTCAGATCGCCGCAGCTGAAGCTGAAGCAAACAAACTGAAGGAAGAAGCTATCAAAAACGGCCAAGACGGCAAAAAGTACGAGTTCAGCTTTGATTATCAGTTCAACGCTTCGGAGTACGAGCGTTTTATGACGGAGATCATGACGGGCGAATCCGTGATCTGCCTCATCGACCCTTCTCTCTACGAAGAGATCGCGGGGGATGATGTACTTCTTAGTCTTGAAGAGGCTCTCGGTTATACCCCTGACGAGGCCTTTGACGACTACGCTATAACTTTTAAGGAGCTGAAGTTTGCGAAGTACTACAGCTGTTTCGACAAGCTCCCTGAGGACACTCTGCTTATCATCCGACGCACCACCGCCATGACCGCTTTCAAGGGCAAGCGTGCGAAAAAGGCTCACGAAAATCACGTGGACTATTTTAAGGATATCGTTGAGTTTGAGTATCCCGACGGTTATGAGGAATAATTTCACAAAAAAATGATGTATCTCTTTGATACATCATTTTTTCTTTTAAATCTCGCAAACTACTCCGTCAAGGTCATAGTTTCTCTGGCAAAGGTGGATGTCTATCTCCGCCCCTGCGCAAACCTCCGTCATCTCGATCACGTGAAGCTTCAGCTCTCTGCCTAACATTTCGGGAGCTACGTCAAGGTAATAGGTATAGTTGGAATTAACCTTGCGTACGCCACACTCCCACACGTTGGACATATAGGAGGGAGCTCTGTCAGCGCATCCGTACAGCTTTCCGTCAAGCTCTGCCACCACGTATACACCCTCGCGGCCGTGCTCACCGTTGATTCCAACGGACAGATAGAACTCTCCACTCGCCTTCAGATCGGGGATCTGCACGTGAGCGCATCTGTATCCCTCAACCGTTCTGTCGCTGTAGGACATCTGCTGGTTGTTCGCTCTTGCCGACGGAGTTTTGATCTCGCAACCGTCCTTCACAAGAGCGATCTTTGTTACCATATCATAGGTGTGAGGAATTCTGAAATATCTGATGGGAGCGTCTACGCTATAGCGTACTCTGCGGCGTGACATCTCGATGCCCACTATGTTATGTACGGAGTTTACCACGTAGGGAAATTCCTCACGTCCGAGGCTCTGGGACTCAGAAAGAGGCGACAGGGTCCAGGTGTCAAGGTCAGCAGAGCTGTGTGCGGTCTCTGAGATCACCTGAGGAGTAAATTCATCCATATCCTCTCTTTCGGCGTCAAGATACTCAATTACTACCTCGTCTGCATCGAATATATCACCAAAATCCACTCTGAGACATCCGTTGCCCATTCTGATATCGGCACCGTAGTTAGTATAGGATTTGCCAAAATATGTGTTATCCTTACCGTCGAAGGCAAAGCGGGACTCACAGCCTCTAAGAGCGTACCTCTCCTGACTGAAGAACGCATCTCTCGCCGCCTGTACCTGCGGAATCTTTGTCTCTCCCGCTCTGTCAAGGGAACGCTTTTCAAGGCTATCGTTATCTATAATGAACTGAGCCGTCTCGAAGATCTGCTCGGCGTTCGCGGGGATATCCCCTCTCTCAAAATCCGCATCCAAAATCACGGGAGCCTTCAGTGTATTGTCGAAGGGCTCTATACTTTGAAGCTCACCGGAAACAGGACAACGGACACCGCCCAGAAGCTTCTCAATCTTACCGTAAGCGGCAATGATCTTGACCTTATCGGGAGTACCATCATTCTCGTGAAGTACCTCGTAAGCACAGGAAGTAAGCATAGGATATGCTTTTTCGACTACGGCAACCTCAACAAGCACGGCTCTGAAGGGCTCGATCTCAATTTCAACGCTCTCCTCTCCACTGCAGAATCCCACAAACTTTTCGTAGGGGTGATGGATGGAAACCGCAAACTTACGTTGGGTGTCTTCAAGGCCCAGATCCTTCGATGGACAAATTCTGATCTTCTTCTTTTCCCAAGAAGGATTACCTGAGGTGATAAAGCGCACGTCACCGTCACCTCTTGACACCGCACTGCTGCCGTAATATTCTGGAAGCTCCACTCCGCCAACGAGAATGTCTCTGTAGGTGCGGTGGAGGTTGTAGATCCTCGCCAGTTTTGCCTGTTCGTCATCTCTGAGAAGCCATGGGTTTCCGTAGATCTCAGGAGCGAGAATAAGGCTTCTGCCGAATGCCTGATAAATGAGGTCGTCCTCGAAAAAGTCCATGCAGGAGGAAAGACAAACGCCGTGGTCCTCGCAAAGTCTCAGCATATGGGGAACGTTTCCTCTGTGGAACATATATTCCCTATGATGGGGCGCGCACCGATGATTATTCACGTGTACGTCGATGTAGGTTTCCATTCCGTTCCAAAGGAAGGTAGTGGAATAAGGTTCTCCTATACCAAGATCAAGTCGGTGATTGAGGAGGATCAGATCGGGAGAATATTCGCGGCACTCTTTCATCATGGAGGAAAACTCTTCCTGCATCTCAGGACGAAGAGTTCCGCATACGGCATCCATCTTGAAAAGTCCGAAGTTGTAGTCTCTGCAGAGAGATACCATCAGCTCTCGGCGTGCCTTAACGCTCTCGGGTGTGTCACCGAATCCGTCGGGACCGCACCAAACGCCAAGCTTTGCGCCGATCTCCCTTGCGGCTTCTGCACACTTTCCGTATCCATTCGGGTACTGTGCCTTGATCTTAGGCGAATCAAAATTTTTGTATGTACCGGCTGAGCCGTCAAGGTTTCCCGCGTCCCAGGCATAGATGTCAAGCTGCATACCGTACTCGTCGCGAAGCCATTTGAAGTATTCGAGATTCACCAGAGTATGCTCTTCCGTAGCACCCTCGTTTGTGTTATTGATCCACGAAAAATACTGTGCTCTGGAGGGAGTTTTTTCATCCGCACCCGCACACTTTTTAGTTTTTTCAAGAGATCTCTTATAGATGTCTTTCATAGTTATCACCTGTCTTCTTCCGCAACCGGTATTCTTTAAGTCAATTATAATTGCCGCGGTAGTTTTTTTCAAGTCCCCTTACTCAAAAAAGCTCCCGAACGCCGTCAATTGCCATAAAAAGTCACATAAATTTTATGTCTTTATGTACGAAATTCAGCATTACTACTTGAAAATTTTGTTTTTATGGTTTATAATAAATTGTAATATAATATTTGCATACTTTGAAAGGAGATGTCCGCCAAAACAGGCGGCACACACTTACTATGGTTGTAGCAGGAGATTTCAAAAACGGAATTACTTTTGACATGGAAGGCCAGGTCATGCAGGTCATCGAATTCCAGCACGTTAAGCCCGGTAAGGGAGCAGCTTTCGTAAGAACTAAGCTTCGCAACGTTATCACCGGCGCTGTTATCGAGAAGACCTTCAGCCCTACTGACAAGTATCAGGACGCTCACATCGACCGTCGCGAGATGCAGTATCTCTACAATGACGGAGATCTGTACTACTTTATGGACATGGATTCCTTCGAGCAGGTTCCGATCGGACAGGACCTTATCGGTGACAACTTCAAGTTCGTTAAGGAAGAGATGATGTGCAGAATCAATTCCTACAAGGGCAAGGCTTTCGCAGTAGAGCCCCCCATGTTCGTTGTTCTTGAGGTTATCGATACTGAGCCCGGCGTACGTGGCGACACAGCTACCGGTGCTACCAAGAACGCTACTGTTGAGACAGGCGCTGTTATCCGCGTACCTCTCTTCATCAACACAGGCGACAAGCTCAAGATCGACACACGTACCTCCGAATATCTTGAAAGAGCGTAAGTTTTAAGAGAATTTTTCATAAGGAGACTGCAAAAATGATTGAAAAGAGTGCATACCTCAAGGGCCTTCTTGAAGGACTGAACCTTGATGAATCCAAGCCCGAGACCAAGATCATCGCTAAGCTCGTTGAGATCATCGACGAAATGGCTGAAGAGATCGAAGAACTCTGGGAAGAGGTTGAGACTTGCAACGACTACATCGAAGAGATCGATCAGGACCTCGGCGAAGTAGAAGAGATCGTTTACGACATCGACGACGATTGCGACTGCGATTGCGATTGTGACGATGACGACTGCTGCTGCGATTGCGATGACGACGATTGTGACTGTGATTGCGACTGCTGCTGCGGCGACGAAGAAGACGTTGAGTTCTTCTGCGCTATGTGCCCCTCTTGCGGCGAAGAGATCTACTTCGAGGAGTCTTGTGACCCCGAAGAAGTTATCTGCCCCGCTTGCCAGAAGCCCCTCATCGATGACGAGGAAGAGGACGCAGAGTAATTCTTCATTACAAAGCAACAAAAATGATCCGACGTGTAGTGCGTCGGATCTGTTTTTATTTGTTAGGATCTTCTCCCACAGGCTGGAACACCACCGCTTGTGAGTAAATGAGGTGGTATGCTCGCTCCACATCCTCCTTCGGATACTTTACCTTACCAACCAAGGGATCGCAAATGATATAGTCCCCTTCTTCATAGCCTACAAGAACTACGCAGTGAGATTTATAGTACCAGCTAACCTCTTCCCCGTCAAACTCCCATGTATCTATGACGGCGGAATCCTCCATGTTAAGAGTTGCCCAAAGAACAACGGGGTGTCCGTTTTTAAGGAAATATTCAATGTCCTTCATAGAATATCCACTGATATCGTATGCCCTGATGCCAAGGTCTATCCTGCTCGTAATATAAGTGTTGGCGGTCTCCACGAGGCAAGGTGCATAACAACCGAATCCAGTTGTGTTTCTCGGGTCACCGATATACTTTTCAAAAGGATTTGTTTTGCCGTCGTTAGGCCCCTTAGGCATAAAGTTGTCGAACATATATATGGGATCAATGGTGTATCCGTAGTACCTCATTGCGATGCAGAGAGAGACCACCTCACACCCGTTCATCATTCCGATGGGCATCTGCATCACATTGGTCATATTCATCTCCACGTAGGTGCCGTCTGTGCTATCCATATATCCCATGGTGTATATTTCGCTTGTCTCCGGCTCTTTGGCCGTTTCCTCCACAGTAGTCTCAGCCGTGTCTTCCTGAGGATCTGCTTCCGTTTCGGTTTCCGTCACATGGGTCTCGTATGTATGTGCCTCCGCTTCGGGACAAACCGACTCCGACGGGACTGACTCATGTTCTCCGTCACCGCAAGCAACAAGCAAAACCACCGCAGAAAGAATAAACAGCAGGGCAAGAATCCCCCTGAAATTTATTTTTATCATTAATGTCACCGTTATTATCGTTTTTTGAGGAGGCTTCGACAAAAATCGCCTCACAACCCTTTAATTATACCATTTTTACTGTAAATTTGCAACAGTTGAGATAATTTAAGGCTGGATTTACACACAAAAACAGCGAGAAAAGATTTTCCTTTCCTCGCTGTTTCTTTTTTAGAATGTTTTAATAAGCTTAAGCACCTGATACGCTGTATTCACAAGGTTTTCGTAGGCGTTTTCGGACTTCATCGCATCCTCAAGGGAGACTGCTCCTCTCACGATGGGGAAATATGCGTCGATGCCGTGTTCTACGCTGTTCACCGCTCCGTCGTCAGCCGAGCCGCAGAAAGCGATGACCCGTTTGCCGTATCTTTTAGCAAGTCTTGCAACTCCAACGGGAGTTTTCCCCATGACGCTCTGAAAATCAAGCCTTCCCTCTCCCGTCACAACAAGGTCTGCCGTTTTAATATGCTCTTCGAGACAAGTCTTGTCGAAAACGATGTCAACACCACGCTCAAGGGTAGCGTTTGTGAAGGTCAAAAAGGCAAAGCCGAGTCCCCCTGCCGCACCGCTGCCCGGAACGTCACGGGTACTCCCTCCAAAAGTCTTCTCGGAAATGTCCGCGTAAGCCGAAAGCCATGCGTCCATGACGGGTACAGACTCCGGTGTCGCTCCCTTTTGAGGGGCATATACCGCACTGCAACCAAGCGGACCGCAAAGTGGGTTCGTTACGTCGCAAGCAACGCGGAAAGTGCACTCGTTAAGCCCCTGAACCACATTCTCAGAAGAGATACTACGCAAAGCTGCAAGCCCCTTAGCTCCTCTCGGAACAGGGGACCCCTTTTCGTCAAGAAATTCATAACCCAGAGCCTCAAGCATACCTACTCCGCCATCGTTGGTGGCGCTTCCTCCGATACCCACGATGAAGCTTCGGCAGCCTCGGGCGATGGCGTCACGTATCAGCTCACCTACGCCGTAGGTGGTAGTTTCCATAGGGTCCCGTTCCGCCTTAGAAAGAAGAGGAAGTCCCGCCGCCTGCGCCATCTCGATGACGGCTGTGTTATCCTGCAAAACGGCGTATTTTGCCTTGACTTCTTTTCCAAGAGGACCCGTAACGGAAAGCTCGATAATACGTCCCTCAAGTCCGTCGGAAAGAGCCTCAAGGGTACCCTCTCCGCCGTCCGCCACGGGAACGATGACCGTCTCATCGTCGCCGCCAAGTCTGCCAAGAGCCTCTTTTACCGCCTTACCCGCCTCAAGAGAAGTAAGACTCCCTTTAAATGAATCTATCGCTGTTACAATTTTCATATTATAAGTCAAACGCCTGCTTCGTTTACGGAACGGATTATCAGTGTGGTGTAAAGCTCCCAAAGTTCACCAAGTTCACAATGACCCTTGCCGGGCACTTCGTAGTATTCAAGGTCGTGACGGGGACGCATCTTTTCAACGAAACGGTCGCTGTGCATCTCCTTGTTGACCGCCTTATCCGCGTCGCAATGGAAGATGTGATATTTGGTAGACTCCGGCATCTTGTCCGCAAGATGGAAGGGAGAAGCGCTTTCCATAGCCTCCGCCATTGTACCCTCGTAAGTTCCGAAAGCGCTGTAGAGAGTTCTGGGCAGGTCGACTCTTTCGGTGAAGTGATAAGGCAGGTCACAAACGGGGCAGTTTGCAACGCAAGCCACGGGAGTACGCTTTGCGTGAGCCGTGTAAACGAGAGCAGAAAGTCCGCCCATACTTCCGCCTGTGGATATTACGGGGATATCGTCGGCCAGACCGTAGCCACAAATCAGCACGTCAACGAGCTCATCAACAAAGTGAACCGTCTGCTTGTTCATCCATGCCCAAGGGTTATAATAAGGCATCAGATAAAGAATACCTTCCTTTGCAAATCTTTCGCCGTCTTCGGTCTCGCCGTCATACATGGTGTTGAAGTTAAGTCCGCCGAAATTAAGAGCGATCCCTTTAATGGGACGAGTGCAGATCCTGTCGTTACAGTAAGTAAAATTTCTAAGATTTTCTAAAGTTATAATTTTCTCCACGGTATCATCCTCCTGTGGCTGCAGTTCTGTTGTTAATTTAATTATAGCATCAAGGTAAAGTTTTAGCAACGGGGAATATGGAAAAAGAAAAGGGCAACCGTCAGCTTATTCCCCCAAAACCTTGACAACTACCAAAAAAATATATTATAATTGATATTGAAGAAAATCCCCCAAAGCGAGGTGTTGACTATGAAGAAAATATTTGCGCTGCTTTTAGCGGCTGTTATGTGTTTATCCCTGTCCGCGTGTTTTGTCAAGAATAATGATAAAGAGATTCTCGGCAAGTGGCAAAGCCTTGACGGTGGTATTTTGGAGTTTTTCGAAGACGGAACGGTCAACCGCCGCGGCGACGTCCTTAACTGGTGGTATGACAAAGACACAGAAAAATATTTCATCTCCGACGGAGACGACACCGCATCCTTCAAAATCAAGTTTTTTGAAAGCAGACACTTCTTCACCATAGACGGCGAGCACTTTTATTCCGCTGACACCTTCA
The DNA here is from genome assembly GCA_045603205.1 of Eubacteriales bacterium. Taxonomy (GTDB): domain Bacteria; phylum Bacillota; class Clostridia; order Oscillospirales; family CAG-272; genus RUG11130. Next base: position 19,059 of record JAZULS010000149.1, read on the forward strand.
ATATGGTTTATTGGGGATTCATGCAGGAAAAGATTGCAAGCTTGACCGAGGGTAAGACCGAGCTTGTGTCAGGCGGCACCTACACCACGGCAGACGGAGTAAAATTCGTCCTTGAGAAGGTTGAGATCAGCCATAGCGAGTCAAATCACGCCTTTGACCTGTACATCACTCACACCGCCGACATCAAGATCGAGCAGGCCAACTACGAGGCGACATTCAGCGGCTGGAAATCCATTGATTTTGCAAAGGTTGACAGCAAAACCGCAGGCGACACATACTGCTATTCCGGCGGCGACTTAGATATGGAAGACATTGAAAACGACAAAAATTATTTTGGAATTCTCTCCCTCACCATCAACGGCTCGGAATGTTACGTTGACATTAATACATTCTTTAAATAAAAACAGAAAAAAGAACGGATTGACAATTCGTTCTTTTTTTATACGTTTTTGGTTAGTAGAAATCAATAAATACGGCTTTGATCTCACAGAACGCAAAAATTGTAAAATTAACGAACGATATTTATCTTGGTGTAAACGTGTGGGTCGGACGTGCATCGACACCCCATCGCAGTCACCATCCGGGGTGCCAAAGCCCATCGTTCGCTCACCTCCTTGGCTTAAACTTATCTTTTTTGTTTCTTCCCCTTCTTCAATTTCATATAATCTCCTCAAAAAATATTTCCCGTCACACTTGTAAAACGGAAAATTTGGTGTTATACTATATATGCCAAACTAATTTAATAATATAAGAGTATAATGTTACCATAGGCGTATTGTACTTTTTTCACTCATCCTCTGAATTTGTTAAAAATGCGAATTCCTCAGTATGGGTGGAAATGTGTATACATTTATGCTTTTATATTGAATTAGTTTGGCGACTATCGGAGTTTGCATTTTTTGTGCGTCTGCTTCGGTAGGCGCACTTTTTTATTATAGGAGGATAACATGAAATCCAAAGCAGGCAAAATTATTCTTATTATCCTTGCAGTGCTGATCGTACTGGCGATAGCGGCGTTCGCTCTTATGAAAACGGGCGTTATTCCGGACTTTATCGGCATTGGGGAGACCGTTACCACCGACGAAGGCAAGACCGAGGCGACAAACACCGCGGACGAGTCTGAAGCCGAGGAGTCAACAAAGGACACCGAAAAGAAGACCGACGAGGACACCGAGATAGAGGAGCCCGATACCGATGAGAGCACCGCTGACCCCGATGAGCCCGAGACAGAGTCCACCGAAACCGAAACTGAGACTACTGAGGCAGTGACCACAGAGACCGAAACCACGGAGATCACCTGCGGCGACAACCACATCTTCTCCGATTGGAACACCGTAATCACTGCAACATGTATGCGCGAGGGTGAAATGAACAGAGTTTGCTCTGTTTGCTACTACGAGGAGACAAAGATCGTAGAAAAGTCTGGACATAACCTTGTAACCATTCCCGGCAAGGCGGCAACCTGCAGCGAAACGGGACTTACCGACGGCGAGAAGTGTGCAGACTGCGGCGAGATACTCAGCCAGCAGACAAGCATCGCCAAGACGGAGCACAGCTTCGGCGGATGGTCAACTGCTACCAAGGCTACCTGCCAGGCGGAGGGCAAGGACACCCGCTCCTGCATCTACTGCGGCAAAACGGAAAGCAAGACCACCGAGAAAACGGGACACAACATCGTTACCGTCCCCGGCAGATCTCCCTCCTGCAGTCAGACCGGTCTCACAGACGGTGAGAAATGCGCCGATTGCGGCAAGGTGACTCTGAAGCGCGAGAAGATCGCAAAGACGGAGCACAGCTACGGCGATTGGTCCGTTACAACAAAGGCGACCTGCAAAGCAGAAGGAAAAGAAACAAGAAAGTGCATCTACTGTAACAAAGCAGAAACAAAATCCATTGAAAAAACAAACAATCACGATTATTACATAGGCGTATGCAAGATATGCAACCACGTTTCCGAGGGATCGGATTGTCTTAAGTACAGCCTCAGCGACGATGGTACGTATTACATTTGCACGGGAACTAGTGTGTGGACTACAAAACCTCAGATAATTATTCCTTCGACCTACAATGGGAAACCTGTAAAAGAAGTTTGCAGCGCAGGTTTGACGACATTCCCTGCAGAAGAACTTATCATTATGGAAGGAATAGAAAAAATTCATGATGGTACTTTTACTTTGGCGGAAATTACTACAGTTTATTTGCCGTCTACCTTAAAATATATGGGTACAAGATGTTTTTATGCTAGTAGCATTGACTATGTATATATTTCGAGTACTGGTTGGAAATCGTATAAAAATGGAAGGGTTTATGATGATAATATAGATTTATCAGATCCTCATGCCGCTGCTGTGTATTTAAGAAAGGAACTAGATTCCTATACATACCTCGCCCGCTAACACACAAAAACCGCTATGGAATTACTCATAGCGGTTTTGATTTTTATGGAGGCTTGTTAATACTACGTTGTCTTTGTCAAAGATTTATGATATAATTATTTCGGTGATGAATAATGAATACAGAAAGTAATATGCCTCAACGAAAAAACAACCGGTTGAAATATCATGATTACAGCTCCTTCGGTGCATACTTTATTACCGTATGCACTGCAAATCGAAAAAACTACTTTTGGCAGGATGTAGGGGCGATCATTGATCGCCCGCAAGACGTTAAGCTATCGTCTTACGGAAAGATAACAGAAGAAGCCATACTGAAAATCTCTTCCTCCTATCCATCAATATCCATTGACAGCTACGTTATTATGCCTAACCACATTCACCTTTTATTAAGTATTGCCCCAAAAGAAAACGGGCGATCAATGATCGCCCCTACAATATCACAGGTCATTAAACAACTTAAAGGCTACGTTTCTAAAAAAATCGGAACGTCGGTTTGGCAAAAATCCTTTCACGATCACATAATCAGAAATCGTGAAGATTATAACGAACACCTTTGGTACATTTATGAAAACCCTATCCGCTGGATGTACGATGATTTATTTTCTGATGAATAACACAAAAACCGCTAAGAATTACTCATAGCGGTTTTGATTTTTATGGAGGCTTACTTTACCATCATGATCTCGGAGATGGTGTCAAGCACCTTCTGATGACAGCCACCACATCCCGTGGAGCAGTGAGTAACCTTCTGCACCTCTTCAAAGGCGGTGAGGACGTCGTCAAATTTGTGCAGCTTATGAAGCGCATCGGCAATGTCGCCGTAGCGTACCTGTTTGCAGTTACAAATCAAATAATTTTCTGTCATTTCTATGTACCTCCGAGTTCAGATCAAGTTCTGTGAATTAGTTGAAGTATCTCTTGAGAAGGCCCTCAAATGCCTTACCGTGTCTTGCTTCGTCTCTTGCCATCTCGTGAACGGTATCGTGGATAGCGTCGAGGTTAAGCTCCTTAGCGCGCTTTGCAAGGTCGAACTTTCCGGCAGTAGCGCCGTTCTCAGCCTCAACTCTCATCTCGAGGTTCTTCTTTGTGGAGTCGGTTACAACCTCACCGAGAAGCTCTGCAAACTTTGCCGCGTGCTCTGCTTCCTCGTATGCTGCCTTCTCCCAGTAGAGACCGATCTCGGGATAACCCTCTCTGTGTGCAACTCTTGCCATTGCAAGGTACATACCAACCTCTGTGCACTCGCCCATGTAGTTAGCTCTGAGGTCAGCGATGATGTCCTCGCGTGCGCCCTGTGCTACGCCTACAACGTGCTCTGCTGCCCAGCTTTTCTCCTCAGACTGTGCTGTAAACTTAGAAGCGGGAACCTTGCACTGAGGGCAAAAATCAGGAGCTGCATCTCCTTCGTGAACGTATCCGCATACCTGACATACAAATTTCATAACTTTATTTCCTTTCAGATTTCAAATTCAATTTTTAGTGGTAAGCAGCTCTGTGACTTACTTACGAGTTCATTATACCAACTGTTTTTTCTCTTGTCAATAGTTTTTTGCTAAATTCCTATTATTTTTATATGAATTTTCAATTTGTTCATAATTAAAAATGTGGTTAAGGTTCCCTTCGCGGGCATTTCCGTGCATTTTGCTCATTCTTTACCCCATTTATCAAAAATTTCGCATCATTTTGACCGATAAATAGCGTTATTTATCTGAAATTCTATTTACTTTTGCGTTTGTTTGAGTTATAATGATATTCGAGGTTATGTGCCTCATTTATATTGATTATTATTTTTCCGGAGGAATTAAATATGTCTCGTAAAAAGATCTCAATGGACGGTAACACCGCCGCGGCTCACGCTTCCTATGCGTTTACCGAGGTTGCTGCTATCTATCCTATCACACCTTCATCCGTTATGGCTGACGTCACGGACACTTGGTCTGCAGGCGGTCTGCGTAACATCATGGGTGACACTGTTAAGGTTGTTGAAATGCAGTCTGAGGCAGGTGCTGCAGGTGCCGTTCACGGTTCCCTTGCTGCAGGTGCGCTCACAACTACATACACAGCTTCTCAGGGTCTTCTCCTTATGATCCCCAATATGTATAAGATCGCCGGTGAGCTTCTGCCCTGCGTTATCCACGTTTCCGCTCGTGCAGTTGCTACCCACGCTCTTAACATTTTCGGTGATCACTCCGACGTCTACGCTTGCCGTCAGACCGGTTTTGCTATGATGGCTGAGTCTAACCCTCAGGAAGTCATGGACCTTGGTGCTGTTGCTCACCTCGCTACCATTAAGGGTCGCGTTCCCGTTCTTAACTTCTTCGACGGATTCAGAACCTCTCACGAGATCCAGAAGATCGAAGCTTGGGATTATGAGGATCTGGCTTCTATGGTGGACCGTGATGCCATCGCTGAATTCCGCGCTCGTGCTATCAACCCTGAGCACCCCGTACTTCGCGGCTCCGCTGAAAACGGCGACATCTTCTTCCAGCACAGAGAGGCTTGTAACAGATATTATGACGCTTTCCCTGCTATCGTTGAAGATTACATGAACAAGGTAAACGAAAAGATCGGTACTGACTACAAGCTCTTCAACTACTACGGTGCTCCCGATGCTGAACGTGTTATCGTTGCTATGGGCTCCATCTGCGACGTTGCTGAGGAAGTTATCGACTACATGCTGGCTGCAGGCGAGAAGGTTGGTCTTACCAAGGTTCGTCTGTACCGTCCCTTCGTAGCTGAGAAGCTGGCTGAGGCTATCCCCGCTACTTGTAAGAAGATCGCAGTTCTCGACAGAACTAAGGAGCCCGGATCCCTTGGCGAACCTCTCTACCTTGACGTTATCGCGGCTCTCTCCGTTACCGGCAGAACCGACATCAAGGTTGTGGGCGGTCGTTACGGTCTTGGTTCAAAGGATACTCCTCCTCAGTCCATCTTCGCTGTATTCAACAACCTCAGCGCAGACGCTCCCAAGAACGGATTCACCATCGGTATCGTGGATGACGTTACAGGACGTTCTCTCGAGGAAGTACCCGCTCCCGACACCGCGGCTCCCGGCACCATCTCCTGCAAGTT
>JAZULS010000150.1:0-21932 GCA_045603205.1 Eubacteriales bacterium
GTTCTTGATTCCCTTACGAGAGCCACAACGGAGCGTGAGCTTTCCGAGATCCGTGCTGAGCTTTACCACAGCGGCTACGCTTCGAAAATGAAGAATTACACCGAAAAGAAGCGTCAGGCGCCTCTTATTATGAAGTTTGAAACAAGCGACGGCCACACGGTCCTCTGCGGTAAGAACAACACTGCCAACGACTACCTTACGACGAAGCTGGCCAACAGATTTGACTGGTGGTTCCACGTAAAAGGTGCGCCCGGCTCTCACGTAGTGCTTGAGTGCTTTCCCGGGGAAGACGAGCCTTCGGAAGAAGCCTTTACAGAAGCCGCGATGATCGCCGCATACTACTCCTCCGTCAGCACGGGAAGTCAAGTTCCCGTTGACTACACGAAAGTGCGAGAGGTGAAAAAGCCTGCGGGCTCAAAGCCCGGTTACGTGATCTATCACACTAACTGGACAGCTTACGTCACCCCTGACGAAGACAAGATCAAGAAAATGATGAGATAAAAGGAAGTGTTAAAGTGGGCAAAAGATACGACGTAAATGTAACACCGCAAAACACACCTCATTTTGGCGAACGCAAGGCGTTATTTTTGCTTGCCATGGTAATGCTTGTGCTGAATTTAATCCTCATTGGTGGTTTTCTCGGCTCGAACAAAGCCTTGTATTTCGCGGTTGCATCTATCCTTGCTGTGTGGGCATTAACTCATTATTTTCTCGAGAGACGCCGGGAAATGTGGGCATGGGGTTACACTTTGCTATGTATTATCCTGTCGCTCATTGCACCCGTCCCCTTGATCCTCTGGCACAAGGCGTACCTGTGGTTTATCGGATATGGCGTTGAGCTGGGTGTATTTGCCGCGGTAGCCGCTGGTTTGCTGAAGCGTATAAAGCCGCGTAAAAAATAATGCCCCTTGATTGCAGTAAAAAACAAAAACAAAGCTGTGTAGAAAACGCCTACACAGCTTTTTTGCTTTATTAAAATTACAGCTCAACCAGGCTTATGATTCCGAAATGGTCGGAGGGGTACTTGCCATCAACGCTTTCGTCGAGGATTCTCTGGTCAAGAGGCTTAAACTCACGGCTGACAAAACAGTAGTCGATATGCTCGTTTCTGAACTTGCTTGGCTCGTAAGCGTGATAGGTGTCTCTCTTATCGTTTACCGTTGCGGCATTGACATCACAAAGGTGCTTCGTGATTGCGGCATAACCTTTGCTTTCGGGCGTCATATTAAAGTCACCGGTGATGAAGTAGGGGAGTCCAAATTCAGCCATTCGCTTTGTGATCAGGTCTACGCTTTTAAGCTGACATTCGTCGCCGAAACCGAAGTGAGTATTCACTGCGGCAAAGGTTTTGCCCGTTTTTTTGTCCTTTAGAATTGCGAAAACGCAGATTCTGTAGCATCCGATGCTATCCCAGCCTTTTGATACCCTGTCGGGAGTGTCCGAAAGCCAGAAGTGCCCCTTGTCAAGACATTCAAATCTGTCGCGACGCCAAAACAGCGGAACAGATTCGCAGTCTATTGATCTGTAATGGCTGTAGGTGTCGTATTCTGAGCCAAAATATTCCTCTAAGTAACCTTCCCAAAGAGGTCTGCACTCCTGAATACCGATAACATCGGCGTCAAGCGGGCAGACGGTGCTTTTAAGACGAGGCGCACGCTCGGGGATCGAGTGGCCGTCGGGATCGTCGCAGCATCTTATGTTAAAGCTTATAACCTTTAGTTCCATCTTGCAACTGTCTTTTACTCAGAAAGCCTCAGAAACGGGAGTGAACTCAAGGCCAAGGCTCTTCGCCACGTTCTCGTTGGTGCACTTGCCGCAGTAAACGTTAAGTCCGTTTGCAAGGTTTACGTCTCGCTTCATGGCAGCCTCAAGTCCAAGATCAGCGATAGCAAGCGCATGCTTGATGGTGGTATTAGTCAGAGCAATTGTGGATGTTCTCGGCACTGCACCGGGCATATTGCCAACGCAGTAGTGAACGATGCCCTCTTCGATGAACACAGGGTCAGCGTGAGTTGTAACCTTGGAGGACTCACAGCATCCGCCCTGGTCAATAGCGATGTCAACGATAACAGCGCCGGGCTTCATAAGCTTCAGATGCTCACGGCGAACGAGCTTAGGTGTGGCACCGCCGGGGATAAGCACGGAGCCGATTACAAGGTCTGCCTCAGCAAGTGCCTTGCGGATGTTAGCCTCGGTACTGTAAAGTGTGGTAATGGAAGAGCCGAAAATGTCGTCCAAGTAAGCAAGTCTGTTGTGGTTTACGTCAAGGAGGGTAACCTTAGCTTCCATACCAACGGCAACCTTAGCGGCAAAGGTACCAGCGATACCGCCGCCGATGATAACTACGTTACCTCTTTCAACGCCGGGTACGCCGCCGAGAAGAAGCCCGCGACCGCCGAAGCACTTTTCAAGGTACTTTGCGCCTTCCTGGATGCTGAGTCGGCCTGCGATCTGGCTCATAGGACGGAGGCAAGGAAGGTTACCTTCGTTATCTGTGATGGTCTCATAAGCTACGGCCTTTACGCCCTTGTTAATAAGAGCCTCGGTGAGAGGACGGTTGGGAGCAAGGTGGAGATATGTATAAAGGATCTGTCCTTCGCGGAGAAGATCGTATTCGCACTCCTCGGGTTCCTTTACCTTGATGATCATATCAGCTCTGTCGAAAACTTCTTTTGCAGTAGCGATGATCTCAGCACCTGCTTCAAGGTATTCAGCATCTGTAAAGCTTGCGCCCTCGCCTGCACCGGTCTCGATAAGAACTGTGTGTCCCTTTGCGGTAAGCATAGAAACGTTGTCAGGAGTGAGACCTACTCTGAATTCGTTATTTTTCAATTCTTTGGTTGTTCCGATAATCATATAAAGCTCCATATAACCGCAAAAGCGGTGGATTTTTGTGGGATTTGGCACGTATCTGCAGAAATTATCCAAGCGAGTACCCTATTCAAAAAATACCTGTTTATTATATCACAAAATTTCAGGTCAATCAATATTTATACGCAAATTTCAGGAAGATTTTTCTTGATTGGAGGTGAGATACTAAAAAAAGTCCTTTCGCCAAACAGCAAAAGGACTTCTATGATTTCAAATAGGTGTAACGTTCACGGGATCATCAACATCAGCGTTTGTATAAGCGTCAATGTTTATATAATATATACCGTAACCCACATCGTTCTTAACTATAGTGATTTGAACCTGCATTGATACATCTTCAACATCTGCCATAAAAACAAGCGAACTAGCAGATCCATTTATGGTACTGTTATAAAACATATTGCTAAAACCCGTGTATGTTTCAATAGTAATTCCTTTTTGGAAATCTACATCAATACGTCTTTCAATGTCTTCGATATAAGCTTTCACATCAACATCGCAATCGGGATGAAACAGTGCTTCCGCGCCTTCATAGTCTTCCGCAGTGATCTCGGCAAAAAAATCGTTGATCAATGTTTTCGCCTCGTCCGAACTTATGCCCCCGATGCATGACACTGCAAAGCTCATACAGATAGCACATACAAGAAGTAAAGTAAGAACATGTCCGGTCGTTTTTAGCATAAAATCACACCCCTTCCTTTGATTTAATTATATCATAAAATTTCATGTCAATCAATATTTATACGCAAATTTTCGGCTGTAACTATTTTATATAGTCAACATCTGTGCGATACCCGTACACGTAAACACAATCCTCAAAAACTTCTCCGGGCACATGTATTTTTCTCAAAATATCAAGTACGATATTTCTGTTTTCAGGAGTCAGCTCAATTTTCAGCCACTCTGTTTCTTTGGAATCTTCTAAATCAATGCCAAAATGCGACCATGTGCTGTCGCTATATATGAACCCGCTCGTTGCTTTTGTTGTCCAATTGATGTGTATGCCTGAAAGGTTTGGATCTTCAGAACATTCAATGTCATAGTAGAACGCTTTGAAAATCTCTGTCCATTTGGTGGTGTTCATTTGGAGTTCTCCTTTGCAGCGTTAATTGAAGCGATCAAAATTATCTTCACCTTAACGCATCTTTCACTTTTCACCATTGTACCACATACTCTATTACTTTTCAACTTATGATGAACATTTTTACAGCGAGATCAGCCGTGTTTGCTCACTGTTTCAGAGAAAAATAACCCGTGTGAATAGCCCGATTCGCTTTTCTGCGGAAAAGCCACGGCGGGAAAAATCCCCTACAGGCTTTTTCAGGACCCGCCTTTCGAATCCTTCTTTTTACTGAGAAACAAAAAAGGCACCCGTATGGGTACCTTTTTTGTTTCTGGGATAGTTGGATTCGAACCAACGAATGCAGCAGTCAAAGTGCTGTGTCTTACCGCTTGACGATATCCCAGCGTCAAGGACCTAATAAGTATATCACAGTTTTATCTCCTTGTCAATATTTGTTTATCTTTTGAGGCGTTGCGCAGAGGATATTTTTCCGTTCTCCTTGAAAAATCCCCATGCAGGTGATATACTTTCTTGTAGAACGAAACACGAAAGAAGATCCACATATATGAACGATCCTCAAAACAGAATCCTTTGCTCCACGGGAACTATGGTTGGCAGAGAAAACGGATATAATCTTCGCCGTGCCGTCCGTGTTATAGCGGATTTTTGCCACAAAAGCCTCATCCTCGGCGGAGAGTTTATGATGCTCCCCTACTACTACGACAGATTTGACGAGGTGACGGACACTGTACTCTCTACGGGTGTGCCTTACCCTGTCATCCACTGTGAAAAGGCTGTAGGCACTGCCCTTTCCGACGCCGCGGCTTTGTGGGACTCGGGAGAGTGCGACTCTGCCGAAAAACTTTTTTCCGAAACTCTTGACATCTTCCGACTGAACTGCTTCTTTGCCGAAAGGCTCTGTTCGGAGAAAATGGTGCTTCATCTGTGGGGCGGACGAAGATCCGACGCTCACATTGAGTACAACATCGGCGTTTGGGGCAGGCTTCAAACCATGGCTAAGGACCACGGACTTGAACTACTTATCGAAAACGTACCCAGCACCACCCACTCGCCTCTCTCTAACTGGCTTGAGGTTTGCAGGACCTATCCCGAAGCAGGACTTATATTTGACACTCGATTCGCAACTCTCCACGGTCAGCTTGAAGAAACTCTGAAAAACGAAACCGTGAAGAAAAACCTGTCCCACGTCCACGTCAGTGATTTTGTGGGAGGGTACAAGGATTTCTCCGCTCTCAGACCGATATTACACCCTCTTGAGGGAGTAGTTGATTTCAACCTTTGCGCGTCTCTTCTCTCCGATATGGGTTATAACGGCACCGTCACCCTTGAATCCCCCGTAATGGCAGGTGATAATATTGACGTCGCCAAACTTGAGTCTTCCCTAAGATTCATAGCAAAAAAATTCTGATAATCGGGGCGGAAACCACCAGAACTTTTATTCACGCAGTTGTAATTTCCCTCGATTTGTGATAAAATATTTAAGATGTGGGTAAAGTGGATTTGCGCGTGTCAGTGCAAATACAGATTCCGCTTTTCCCGACCCGTTTCGCGGTCGAAATTTATATTGATATGTCTGAATTTATGGACAAAGCTAACATAAGTCTTCTATACCCCGACGCAGCCCCCGAATATTTTGGTGCTGACGGTGATATCGCCGGTCTGTCGGACTACACCGCGTCTCAGCTTGAGATTGACCGTCTCATTGAGCTGAAGAGCTGCAGTATCGGCAGTTTCTTCACCTCCGACGTTGAAACAATAAAATACAGACACGAGACTTTTGGCGACACCGCAGAGCATCCTGAGCTTTTGGTAATGCTTAAAAAGCTGATCCCTCTCATCACGGATATTACGGAGCTCCGCCGTATCAGCGCCGATCCTGCTCTTTCTGCAGAGTCATATCTCTACAGCATCACGGAGATCGAGCTTTACACGTCGGTCATCAGCCTTATGAAGGAGACCCTCCTTCCGCTGAAAGAAAAGCTCACCAGCCGTGCCTTCAAGGGGATGGCAGAGCTGACATACGAGCTGACAGAAAGCGAATATTACAAAAACATCAACGCTCAGCTTGAAGAGCTTACCTCAAGAGTAAGAGAAGTTAAGAGCGTCACCATCGGTGTGAACCTTGATTCTCGCTTAAAGGCTGAATCCGCAGGCGTTCTTTCTATAAACAACGAAAAATTCAAGTCGGGACAGCTTCTTGACAAGATCCTCCGCCTTGATTTCAAGTCCGACGAGATGACCTGCATTGCACCTTTGACTCCTTTTAGAAAAGAACAGTCGGAAAACCAGCAGCTTGCGCTGACTTACGCTATGAGCGCGGCACTCAGCGACGTTTTCCGTTCCTCCGTTCGCTCTTGGAAAAAGGTCATCCAGTCCTACGTGCTTGAGAACACGGATTTCCTTATCAAGATGCTCCCCGAGATAGAATTCGTAACCAAAGCCACCGAGCTTATCTCCACACTGAGAGACAAGGGTTGCCCAACGGTTTATCCCGAAATCAGAAATGTGGAGGACAAAGCCTTCTCAGCCAAGGGACTTTGCAATCCCGTGGTTGCCATGAAGCTTGACACTCCCGTAGTGCCCAACGACTTCGCCTTTGACGAAAACGGCATGATATACGTTATCACCGGTCCTAACCGAGGAGGAAAGTCCGTTATCACCTGTGGCGTTGGTATCGCCTTCGCTATGTGCGGTCTCGGGCTTCCCGTTCCCGCAGAGGAGTGCGCTGTCAGCCCCTGCGACAGCATATTCACCCACTTCCCGCAGGGTAGCGAAGACACCATCGACAAGGGACGTCTGGGTGAAGAGTGCTCCCGTCTTGAAGCTATCTTCGACGCGGTCAGCGAACACAGCCTTATCCTTCTTGACGAGTCCTTCTCTTCAACCGGTGCTTATGAAGCATCCATCATCGCAGGTGAAGTTATCTGCGGTTTTGCGGCGGCAGGCTGTCGTGCAATTTTCTCAACTCACCTTCACGACCTTGCGGCGCGAGTACACGAGCTTAACGCGAGAGTTTCGCCAAAGGGCGGTGTTATGATCGACAACCTTGTAGCTGAGGTGGACGGAAGCAAGCGAAGTTTTAAGATCATCAGAAAATCTCCCGACGGCAAGAGCTACGCCGCGGATATTGCTAAGAAATACGGTCTCTCCTTCGATCTGATCAACGAGAAGGTCAAAAAAGGCGAGAATTAATGAAAGGTACTGATATGAAAGAAATACTTAACCTTCTTGAAAACGACGGACGTCTTTCTGCAGAGTCTATTGCCAGAATGCTTGACAAAGAAACAGGCGACATCAAAAAAATGGTGGAAGAGCTTGAAGAAAGCGGCGTTATCCTTGGATATAAAGCCCTCATTGACTGGGACAAGACTGACAAGGAGTATGTTTCCGCTCTTATCGAGCTGAAGATCACTCCTCAGCAGAACCACGGCTACGACCACGTGGCTGAAAAGATCTACAACTATCCCGAGGTAGAAAGCCTTTACCTCATGTCCGGCAGTTACGACCTTGCCGTATTCGTTGAAGGCAAGACCATGCGTGAGGTGGCTTTCTTCGTGGCTGAAAAGCTGGCGGCTCTCGAGGACGTAATCTCTACCACCACCCATTTCGTACTCCGTAAATACAAGGACAAGGGTATCGTATACGGTGCAGTACCCGTTGACGAGCGAGGAAATATCATTTAATGGACTACAGCAAAATACTTACAAAAACTCTGCAGGATATTAAGCCTTCCGGAATCAGAAAGTTTTTCGATCTCCTTGAGACGAGAAAAAACGTCATCTCTCTGACCGTTGGCGAGCCGGATTTCCAGACTCCGTGGCACATCCGTGCAGAGGGCATAAAGAGCCTTGAAAAAGGAAGAACACATTATACCTCAAACAGCGGTACGCTCGGACTTCGCGAGGCAATATCCGACTATCTCGAACGCAGATTTTCTTTAAAGTATGCTCCGAAGGACGAAATTCTCGTAACCGTAGGCGGCAGTGAGGCAATCGACATCGCGATGCGCGCTATCGTTGAGCCGGGGGACGAGGTCATCATTCCTCAGCCCACCTTCGTTTGCTACGACCCTATCTGCAGACTTTGCGGCGGAGTTCCCGTTATCATCAACACCAAGGAAGAAAACAAGTTTAAGCTCACGGCAGAAGAATTAAGAGCGGCTATTACTCCGCGCACAAAGCTTCTCGTTCTTCCCTACCCCAACAACCCCACGGGCGCCATCATGACTAAGGAAGACCTTGAAGCTATCGCTGAGGTTCTCAGAGGAACTGACATTATGGTCCTCTCCGACGAGATCTACGCTGAGCTCACCTACGGTTTGAATCACACCTCCATCGCTTCTCTTGACGGTATGAGGGAAAGAGTTATTCTTGCCAGTGGTTTCTCAAAGGCTTATGCTATGACGGGGTGGAGACTAGGTTACCTTTGCGCTCCCCGTGAGATCGCAACACATATATTGAAGATCCATCAGTACGCTATTATGTGTGCTCCCTCCACTTCTCAGTTTGCCGCTGTTGAGGCTATGACCGCGGGAGACCCTGACGTTGAAATGATGCGCAGTGAATACAACCGTCGCCGCCGTTATCTCATAAGCGGTCTCAGAGCCATAGGGATCGAATGTTTTGAGCCTGAAGGAGCATTTTACGCCTATCCGAATATTTCCTCCTTCGGAATGACCAGCGAAGAGTTCTGTGAGCGACTTCTTGACGAGCACGGAGTGGCTATCGTACCCGGTACGGCTTTCGGTGACTGCGGTGAAGGCTTTGCAAGAATCTCCTACGCTTACTCCGTGGAGCACATTTCAAAGGCTCTTGATAAGATGGAGGCCTTCAAAAAATCCCTTGAGGGATAACCCTGTTGTTTTGAGACTCCTTACCCCTTTTCCCCTTCTATCACAGTTTTGCTGTCAAATTTCCCGTTGACAAAACAACAAGTTTATGTTATCATTAATATGTATGACAATATGCAAATTTGCTTAACTTGGAGGTCACAATGCCTAAGAAAGTTAAAATCCATAGAAAACCTAAGACAGATCGAATTTATAAATATGCTGCCAACGCACGTGACCTTTGTCATGTGATCGAAAGCCACGGCGACAGACAGCTTTTCTCTTATTTTTCCTTCGATCACAGACTTTGTCACCTTACCTATGCTGAATTCGGTAAGATGATCAAGAATGCGGCTGCCGGCATCACTTCTCTCGGTTACGCAGGTAAGAAGATCGCCATTATCGGCGAGAATTCCCCTCAGTGGCTCTGCATGTACCTTGCAGTCCTCGTTACCGGCGGTGTTGCGATCCCCATGGACCGCGAACTTGATCCCGTTGAGATCGAAAAGTTCCTCACATGGGTAGATGCTGACGCTATTTCCTATGCACCTTCACTTGAAAACTCCATGACAAAGCTTCGTGAGTCTTCAAATCAGCTTTCTCTCTACATTCCCTTCGCAGGGGACGTGAGAAAGTATTCCGTTATCTCCTTTGACAACCTTTGCGAGATCGGAAAGCCCTCTATTGACGCCGGATACGAGTATCCCGACACTTCTGCAAACGACACCGGTCTTGCTGAGTATCTCTTCACTTCCGGTACCACCGGCAGCAGCAAGTGCGTAATGCTTTCTCAGAGAAACATTTTCTCTACAGTTATGACAGCTTGTGAGACCGTTGACTTCTCTCCCGAGGACAGACTCGTTTCAGTTCTCCCCGTTCACCACACCTATGAGCTGATGTGCATCCTTGCAGGTATGGCATACGGTATGCATTTCTGCATCAACGATTCTCTCAGCCACGTTATCAAGAATTTCAAGCTCTTCAAGCCTACCGGACTTGTTCTCGTTCCCCTTTTCATATACACTATGCATAAGAAGATCTGGGCTGAAGCAAGAAAGGGCGGCAAGGAGAATATCCTGAAAGCCGGCATCATCGCTTCCGGTACCCTTAAAGCAGCTCATATCGACATCCGCCGTAAAGTATTCGCTCAGGTTCTTGAAGCATTCGGCGGCAACCTCAAGAAGATCGTCTGCGGCGGTGCGGCACTTGATCCGCTGATGATCGAGGCTTTTGAAAACTTCGGTATCTCCATCTACGAGGGTTATGGCATTACTGAATGTTCTCCTCTTGCGGCTGTAACTCCTTACTATGCAAGAAAGTACGGCTCCGTTGGTCCTGCTGTTCCCTGCTGTGAGCTTAGAATTAACGCTGAGACCGGCGAGATCGGCGACTCCGGTTACCTTACCGGTGAGATCGAGGTCAAGGGCGACAACGTAATGCTCGGTTACTTCGACAACGATGAGGCTAACGCCGAGGTATTCACCGAGGACGGCTGGTTCCGTACAGGTGACGTTGGTTATCTCGACAACGACGGTTATCTCTACATCACAGGACGCCAGAAGTCCGTTATCGTTCTCGAAAACGGTAAGAATGTCTTCCCCGAGGAGATCGAAGAGTACATCTCTCACATCGAAGAGATCGCTGAAGCTGTAGTTATCGGACGTGAGGTTGATGGTAACAAGGTTGAGCTTACTGCCGTTGTTTATCCCAACTATGACAAGTTCCCTCACGGGGCTGACGAAGACACTGTCCGTCGTTCCCTTGAGCACGCTATTGCTGCAATGAACAAGAAGCTCCCCTCTTTCAAGAGAGTAATGCGTATTGAGGTTCGCAGTACCGAGTTTGAAAAGACTCACACCAAGAAGATCAAGAGATTCCTTGTAAAGTAATTTCTAAATAAACTTCCCTGCCGCATATAAATTCAAGTGGCAGGGAATCCTATTTTTAACTTTTTTCAATCAGGGGGTGCATTTCGTGAAAAACATTCTCCTTATCATCAATCCCAAAGCGGGAAAAAGTAAAGCTAAAACAGCGCTTTTTGATATAATCGACACTTTAGGCGAATACGACACCCGGGTTATCACGGAGATCACTCGATACAGCGGTCATGCAAGGGATATTTGCAAATCTATTGACGACGACATTTATTCAGTTATCTGTGCAGGTGGAGACGGTACCTTGAACGAGGTCATCGCAGGAGTCATCGAATCAAAGAAGGATATTCCCATCGGATATATCCCCATGGGAAGTACCAACGACTTTGCAACCACCCTTCATCTGTCAAAAGACTTCAAAAAAGCCACCCTGGACATCACAAACGGCTCTATTAAAAGCATTGACGTAGGTAGATTCGCGGCGAGATACTTCACCTATGTCGCTTCTTTCGGTGCTTTTACAAAATCATCCTATTCTACCCCTCAGGACGTAAAAAACATCCTCGGTCATACTGCTTACGTGCTTGAAGGGCTGAAGGACATTCCCACCATAAAAGCCGAGCATATAAAGCTCACCGTTGACGGCGGAAAGGTCTATGAGGGAGACTATATCTTCGGTGCTATCGCAAACACCACGTCAGTTGGTGGAATCCTGTCCCTTAAAGAAGATCTGGTTACCATGAACGACGGCAAATTCGAGATGATCCTCGTCAAGAATCCCACGAATATCACAGAGCTTAACAAGTGCATCAACGATATATTGACGAAAAATCTTGACTCCAGCGATATGATCGAGTTTGCAAACGTTGAAAGCGTAAAAGTCGAATCGGAAACGCCTTTGACCTGGTCACTGGACGGAGAACGTGCCAACACAGACGGTAACGTTTTCATTCGTAACATAAAGCAAGCGGTAAAAATGATTCTTCCCCGTACGGTTTCAGAAGTAATTGTTCCATCTGATAATAGAAAGTAATAAGCAAAAACGCAACAGGCTACATTATAGCTCTGATGCGTTTTTTTGTGTCTTATTTTACGCTTTCCTTAGCGGCGGTAAGAGTGTTTTCGAGAAGCATTGTGATCGTCATGGGACCAACTCCGCCGGGAACAGGGGTGATAGCTGATGCTTTAGGCTCCACAGAAGCAAAGTCAACGTCACCGGTCAGCTTGCCGTCTTCTCTTCTGTTCATGCCTACGTCAATCACCACGGCGCCAGCCTTAACCATATCTCCCGTAATGAAATCCGCTTTTCCAATGGCAACCACGAGAATATCCGCGCGGCGGGTGACCTCAGACAGATCCTTTGTTCTTGAGTGGCACACGGTAATTGTCCCGTTTGCATGGAGAAGAAGCATCGCCATGGGTTTACCCACGATATTGCTTCGTCCAACAACCACGCACTCCTTGCCCGACACGTCGATGTTCTCGTATTCAAGAAGTTTCATCACACCTGCAGGGGTACAAGGCAGAAAGCTGTAGTCGCCGAGCATGATCTTTCCTGTATTTACTACGTGGAAAGCGTCAACGTCCTTTTCCGGCGGTATAGCCTCAAGAACAGCCTTCTCGTCAAGATGCTTCGGAAGGGGTAGCTGAACAAGAATTCCGTGGATATTTGAGTCTGCCTTGAGCTCCTCAAGCTTTGACATAAGCTCCGCCTGAGTTGTGTCTGCAGGCATTTCGCACACTACCGAGTAGAATCCAACGCCTTCGCAACCGAGTTTCTTATTACGCACGTAAACCTTGGAAGCAGGGTCCTCACCTACGATAACCACCGCAAGTCCGGGGGTAACGCCTGTTTCCGCTATGAACTCCGCAGTTCTGCTTTTGATATCCTCTCTTACACTTTGCGAAATTTTCTTACCGTCAATTATCTTTGCCATCTTCGTTTTCTCCACTGTTTTCCACTGTTTCTGCGGTCTCTGCCTCATCTGTAGTTTCAACAGATACGGCAGCAACTGCACTGTCAAGGCTCTTTACAAAGCTTTTCTTGTTTTTTCTCATGAATACCACGGTCAATACCACACCTGCGATACAGGTAACAAGTCCCACAAGCTGTGAGATTCTGAGGGTATCACCGATCATAAGGCTGTCCGTACGAAGTCCTTCGATAAGCATTCTGCCGAAACCGTACCACGCCATATAGAAGTAGAATATCTGTCCGTCGAACTTCTTTTTGCGGTAGATAAGATTAGCTATCACGAAGCCCACAAGATTCCAGAGAGATTCGTAGAGGAAAGTGGGATGAACGTAGGTGGATGACATCCAATCCTCGGAAAGCTTATAGTGTATACCCATTCTCCAAGGAAGCTCTGTTACGCTGCCGTAAGCTTCTACGTTCACGAAGTTGCCCCAGCGTCCGATGATCTGCCCTATCATTACTGCGGGCATGGCAATATCGGCAATCTTCAAGAGACTCAGCTTTTTTACTCTGCAAACTATCAAAGCAGTAAAAAATCCTGCGATGACCGCACCGTAAATAGCAAGTCCGCCGTTCCAAATGGCACAGATGTTTTTCAGCGTTCCAAGGAGGTTTCCGCCAAAGCCCTTGCCCGTAACGAGGTAGTTATCAAACTCAAAGATAACATAGTAAAGTCGGGCGCCGATTATTCCGAAAAGGACCAAGAAGAACGCAAGGTCGATAATGTGGTCGGACTTAACGTTTTCCGTTTTCGCGCGGTAAAGCCCATAGGCAACTGCTAAGATAATGCCAAAGCAAATTATGATGCCGTACCATGCGATATCACGTCCGAAGAGCGTAAACGCAATCTTATCAATGTGAAACGGCTCAATACCGAGCCCGGGAAATGAAATTAACTGCATTGCTAATTAAACCTTTCGTTATAAAATAACTATGAGCAAAGGGAGGGTGATGTGTCGATACCCTCCCCATAATATTATTCGTCTGCGTTTTCCCAGTTGTGGTAGATATTCTGAACGTCGTCACTGTCTTCGAGATGCTCAATGAGGAGATTCATATTCTTGATGTCATCCTCACTCTCAAGAGTGACGTAGTTAGAGGGGATCTTGTCCTTTTCAGCACTCTCGATGGTGTATCCTGCCGCCTCAAGCGCGTCGCGAACGTCGGAAAGGTCGGAAGTTTCGGTATAGATCTCGAAAACTTCTTCGTCAGCCACAAAGTCAGCCGCACCTGCCTCAAGAGCAGCTTCCATAAGGGTATCCTCGTCAACAGCGTCATCCTTCAGAATGATGATAACGCCCTTATCCTCGAAGAGAAAGCTTACGCAACCGGACTGACCCAGATTTCCGCCATACTTGTCGAAGTAGTGTCTTACGTCGGAGGCAGTTCTGTTGCGGTTGTCGGTAGCAGTCTCAACGATAACTGCAACTCCGGAGGGGCCGTATCCCTCGTAGTAGATCTCCTCATAAGCTACGCTGTCGGCACCGGATGCCTTCTTGATAGCACGCTCGATGTTATCGTTAGGCACGTTGTTGGACTTTGCCTTTGCGATAAGGTCGGCAAGCTTACGGTTGGTGTCAGGGTTTCCACCGCCCTCGCGTACAGCGATAGCGATCTCCTTACCGATCTTGGTAAAAACCTTTGCCTTCTGAGCGTCGGTCTTTGCCTTTTTATTTTTAATATTATTCCATTTGCTATGTCCGGACATATATTTTATCCTCTTAGTTTAATTATCCTATTAGATTTTTTCCGGCGTCTTCATGCAGATAAGGTGAAGCGCTGTTTCAAGGGTAGTATTCACTGCCGCGGTGATTCTGAGTCTCATAGCCTTCATTTCCTCTGTTTCAGCTGTCATGATGGGGCAATTGTGATAGAATCTGTTGAATGAAGTACAGAGGTCAATGATGTAGCGGGTGATGTTGGAGGGCTCAAGCTCCTCAAGTGCCGCGTCGACTCTCTCGGGGAACTTTGCAAGTACCTTGATAACTTCAGCCTCTTCGGCAGCGGTAATAGCACCGCCTGTCATAGAGACGTTTTCAGCCTTAGCCTTCTCAAGAATACTGCAGGTTCTTGCATAAGTGTACTGAGCGTAGGGACCTGTGTTTCCTTCAAAGCTGAGAGCCGCATCAAGCGTAAAACTCATATCCTTGATTCTGCTGTTGAAGAGGTAGTTGAACACGATAGCTCCAACGCCCACAGCCTCAGCAACAGCTTCGCTGTTTTCAAGGTCGGGGTTCTTCTCGTTCATAATATCGCGAACCTTGTCTACTGCCTGACGGAAGAGATCCTTCAGGAGCACAACGTTACCGGTTCTTGTTGCAAGCTTAGCTCCGCCGATGCTAACCGTACCGTAGGGAACGTGAACAAGTCCGTCAGCCCAATCGTAACCCATCAGCTCAACAACCTTGAACCACTGTGCAAAGTGAAGGCTCTGAGCGGAAGAGGTAACGTAGATGCACTTATCGAAATTGTAGGTATTCTTACGGTATACAGCTGCCGCGATGTCACGGGTGGGGTAAAGAGTGGTGCCGTCACGCTTCAGAATGAGACAAGGAGGCATATCGTAGTCTGCAAGATCAACGATGGATGCTCCGTCGTCAAGCTTCAGAAGGCCCTTCTCTCTCATGATCTCGATCTGAGGAGCCATTTTATCAGAATAGAAGCTCTCGCCGTTATAGCTGTCGAAGGAAATACCGAGCTGGTTATAAGTAACCTCGTATTCTTTGAAGCTTACGTCGATAAACCACTTCCAAAGAGCGATATTTTCGGGGTCGTGCTCCTCAAGCTTTTTGAATTCTGCACGGGCAAGGTCGTTAAGCGTAGGATCTTTTTCAGCTTCCTCGTGGAACTTAACGTAAAGCTCAACGAGGGCGTCGATTCCCTCACGCTCAACCTTTTCACGGTCGCCCCAGCGCTTGAAAGCAACGATCTGCTTGCCGTTCTGGGTTCCCCAGTCACCAAGGTGATTGATACCAACGCACTTGTAGCCCACAAACTCGTGAAGAAGCTTCAGTGAGTGGCCGATAACGGTAGTACCCAGGTGGCCGATATGGAAGGGTTTTGAAATGTTGGGGGAGGAGTAGTCAAGAACAACAGTCTTGCCTTCACCAACTCCCGATGAGCCGTAAGCCTTGCCGTCCGTCTCAACCTGCGAGAGTACGTTCTCGTATGCGGCGGTAGACAGCTTAAAGTTAAGGTATCCGCCTACAGCAGCGATGCTCTCGAATGCCTCGTCGGATACCACTTCTGCGATGGAAGCGGCGATCTTAGGCGGTGCCATGCGGAGCTCGCGGCTGAGCTTAAAGCAGGGGAACGCAAAGTCTCCCATGGTGCTGTCCGGCGGATATTCGAGCATTGCGGCGTATTTTTGTACGTCAGCTTCGCCGGAGCCGGAGTTCCACAGCTTTTCTATCGCTCCTGCGATAAGAGAAGCCGCAGTATTCTTAAGTTTCTGCATTTATTTTGCGACCTTTCCGAGTCTTAGTCTTCGATTTTGAGCTGTGCTCCGCTCTCGAGTGCTTTCTTCTGGTTCTGAGCGTCGAGAATGGAGTGGATCTTCTTAACGGGGTTAAGGAGAGTGCCGATAGAGTTGTTCTGGTTGAGTGTATCAACGAGAAGAGCAACGTACTTGCACATATTTACCTCAGCATACCACTCACGGCCTACGAGACCTTCAGGCTGGTATACAAGGTTAGTGGTGAAGCACTTGTCGAAGAGACCTTCCTTATATGCCTTATCAAATACTTCAAAGCCGTTTACGAAGAGACCGAAGGTTACGAAGAAGAAGATTCTCTTCGCGCCCTTTTCCTTGAGCTGCTTAGCTACGTCGATGATGGAGTCGCCTGAAGCGATCATATCGTCGATTACGATACAGTCCTTACCCTTGATGTCGCGGCCGAGATACTCGTGCGCCTCGATGGGGTTCTTACCGTCGATGATAACGGAGTAGTTACGTCTCTTGTAGAACATACCGAGCTCGAGACCGAGAACGGATGCGTAGTACATTGTTCTGGAGATAGCGCCTTCATCGGGAGAGATGATAACGGTATCATCGTGGTCGAGAGATACGTCGGGGATGTTCTTAACGAGAGCCTTAAGCATCTGATATGTAGGACGGATGTTATCAAAGCCTGTGAGCGGAATAGCGTTCTGTACTCTGGGGTCATGAGCGTCAAAGGTTATGATATTGGAGACACCCATCTGTACCAGTTCCTGAAGAGCAAGTGCGCAGTCGAGAGACTCTCTGGAGCTTCTCTTGTGCTGACGACCCTCGTAGAGCATAGGCATGATAACTGTGATGCGGTTAGCCTTACCGCCGATAGCTGCGATGATGCGCTTGAGATCCTGATAATGGTCATCGGGACTCATGGGAACCTCACGGCCGAACATCTTGTACGTTACGCCGTGGTTGAAGCAGTCAGAGATGATATAAACATCACGTCCGCGCATCGTGGTATGGAGAAGACCCTTCGCCTCACCTGAACCGAAACGGGGGCATTCTGCGTTGATAACGAAGGACTCGTCATCGTCGTGATTTCTCCACTGCTTGAGGTAGTACTCCACCTGATTTACGAACTTGTCGCAACCTTTCATCGCGATAACGCTGAGTTCACCGTATAATCCGTCTTTCATTTTTGGAATGTCCTTCCTTCGAATTAATTTTTATTTTATTTTTTAGTTTATTTTGATTAAAGTTCGATGCCGCGAAGCACTCTTGCCTCAGCCTCAGCGCACCAGAGTCCGCCGGAAGCCTTGCAGATCTTGTCAAGGTCAGCGAAAAGTTCGCCGAGCTCGGTTCCCTTCAGTTCCTCAGCCTTAGCACCGAAGTCTTCGATAGCTGTCATGGGCATGGAAACGTGAGTGTAAACAAGCTTCTTTGCACCCTTGATCTTAGGAAGATTAAGAGTTGTCTCAGCGCAGGAGTCAAGACCGCCAACGTGAGTGATCATTCCGGAGGGGTCAAGCATCTTGTCTTCCATCATTGCGATGGATTCCTTCATATCGTCTGTGTTACCGCCGCTGGTACCAACGATGTGAGTTGCACCGTAGTGAACGTTATAGAAATTGAACATTGCGGAGAACTCGGGGTTTGTGGGGCCTGCGAAGAAGTTGAGACATCCGTCACGACCGAGGATAGCGTCACCCTGCTCAACAACGCTCTTGACGGGAGCATATACGAACACGTCGTTAAAGCCTTCACCGCCTGTGAAGCTCTTGAGGTATTCTACAGGGTTTTCAACTGCAGCTGTATTTACGTAAACGAGCTTAACGCCCATTCTTTCAGCCTCTTCAACGGTTACGATCTCAGCAGCTCTAGAAAGTCTTGCGTCGTCGATGTCTGTTACAACCAGGAGGGAGGGACGTCTGTCGCAGTGGATAGCGTAGTCAACCGCACCGAGACCCATGGGACCTGCACCTGCAAGGATTGCCGCTGTGCCGCCCTCTGTGATACCCATATCGTGAACGTATACGCCGGGCTTTGTATGGTAGTTGGCGTGGAATCCGCCAACGATACAGCTCATTGGCTCAGCAAGGCTTCCGTAGAAGTATGCGTCTCCCTTGTAAGGAAGGAGGCATCCGCACTCCATAGCCTCGTTGGGGAGGATAATGTATGTTGCGGCACCGCCACAGTGAGCGTAGGAGTAACCGGGAGCTTCGAGGGAGCCCTTGTAGTTGAATGCAGGCTGGATTACGAACTTATCTCCTGCCTTGAAGTCATTCTGCCACTTTGCACCGACCTCTACGATCTTACCGCAGAATTCGTGACCGATAATAACGGGATTGTTTTCAACGTCATCGGGAACTCTCTTGTGGTCGGAGCCCTGAGACGCCGCCTTATAGGAGGACATACAGATACTGTCGGAGATTACACACGCAAGGATCTCGTCGTCCTTAATCTGAGGAAGTTCGAACTCTTCTGTACGAAGGTCCATCTTACCGTAAAGTCTTACTGCCTTTGTTTTCACTTTATATACCATACCTTTCGTAATTCTTACCGTTTATTTTTGTTTTTATTAAAAAGGGCGAGAAGTCTTTTTTTGTTTTCTCCTGCCCTCGGGTTTTCGCGTTTTTCAAGAGAGACTACAGCACCGTCTTCAACCACTCCCGTGAAGGCATCCCCCTCAAGGGTACCGTCGGGAAGAAGTTCAACTGAACAGGTGAGCACACCTGCAGCTTCATCAACGAGGACTGCAATTCCCTCTTCTATTCTGTCAAGTATCAGATTTATCTTCATCGTCTCTTAAGTTCGGTAAATCCTATTTTGCGGCGGACCTTGGACATTGTACGGTAAGCACTTCTTGCCGCGTCATCTGCACCCATTGCCATAATGTCTTCAAGGTACGCTTTGTCAGCCATGAGTCTGTTGAACTCAGCCTGGACGGGAGCCAGAGCGTCAGCACAAGCCTCACCTACAGCCAGCTTGAAGTCACCGTAGCCAAGACCGCGGAATTCGGACTCGATCTCCGCATCGGTCTTGCCGGTGAAGGCAGAGTAGATAGTCATAAGGTTGGACACGCCTTCCTTACCCTCAGCGCGCTTGATTTCGCATCCGGAGTCGGTAACCGCACGCTTGAACTTGCGGATTATGGTATCCTTGGGGTCAAGGATTCTTACTACGGCGTTCTCGTTCTCGTCAGACTTGGACATCTTCTTGGTAGGCTCTGCAAGAGACATGATTCTCGCAGTTCCTGTGGGGATGTAGGGCTCGGGAATCACGAAAGTGTCACCGTAGATGGAGTTGAATCTTGCGGCAACGTCGCGGGTCAGCTCAAGGTGCTGCTTCTGATCGGAGCCTATGGGAACAAGCTCAGTCTGATAAAGGAGGATGTCGGCTACCATAAGAGACGGATAGGTAAACAGACCAGCGTTTATGTTGTCGGCGTTCTTTTGCGACTTGTCCTTGAACTGAGTCATACGGGAGAGCTCGCCGAACATAGTGTAGCAGTCAAGGATCCAGCCAAGCTCAGCGTGGGCGGAAACGTGACTCTGTACGAAAAGAGTATTCTTTTCGGGATCAAGTCCGCAAGCTATATAAAGAGCCAAGGTCTCGTAGGTTCTTCTGCGAAGGTCCGCGGGATTCTGTCTGACGGTGATGGCGTGCTCGTCAACTACGCAGTAGTAGCACTTGTACTCATCAGAGAACGCGGAAAAATTTTTGATAGCTCCGAGATAGTTGCCGAGAGTGAGGACACCCGAGGGCTGTACGCCGGAGAAAACGACCTTTTTATCTTTAAACATAATCCTATGTTGCCTTTCTGTCACAAGAATAATCCATACAAGGAAATTATACTATAAAAAATAACCTTTTGTCAATGGAAAAGCCGACAAAACACGAACAAATATCGCCTTTAGTGTGTGCATTTTGCGAAAGTCGGCAACTTTTCGCCAATTCACGCCAAAACCATTCCCTTTTTGATTTTTTTGTGGTACAATAGAGGCAGAAAAATTCACTCTGCCATACGGCAAAGAAAGAGAACATACATATGAATACCTTAGAAGAACTTGAACTTGAATGTAAAGGTTGCACGGCGTGTCAGCTTCACGAAACCAGAACAAACTGCGTCTTCGGCACGGGAAACGCCAACGCAAAGCTGATGTTTGTAGGGGAAGCCCCCGGCGAGAAAGAGGACCTTTCCGGTGTTCCCTTCGTTGGTGCCGCAGGACGCCTTCTTGACAAGTATCTTGAAGCTGTGGGAATCGACAGAGAGGATGTTTATATCGCAAATATTCTGAAATGCCGCCCTCCGAAGAATCGTGACCCGAAACCTGACGAGCAGGACAAGTGCATCGGTTATCTACGCGAGCAGGTGCGACTTATCAAGCCTCGTATTATCGTTTGTCTCGGCAGGATCGCGGCTATGCGGCTGATAAACCCCGACTACAAGATCACAAAAGAACACGGCATCTTTGTGGAGAAGAACGGTTTTACCATGACCGCGGTATTTCATCCTGCGGCTCTGCTCCGCGACCCCAGGAGAAAAGAAGATATGTATGCGGACATGAAGAAGATCAAAGAGCTTCTTGACTCAGAGGAGTAAGGTATGTACAGTACGATTCTTTTTGACCTTGACGGAACACTGACGGATCCTGCGGAGGGCATCACAAATTCCGTTGCCCACGCTCTCAGACGACTGGGCATCGAGCCTCCCGAAAGAAGCGAGCTTTTAAAGTTCATCGGGCCTCCGCTGAAGGATTCCTTCATGAAGTATTACTGCCTCAGCGAAGAAGAGGCGGTCCTCGCAATTGAGTATTACAGAGAGCACTTTCGCCCCGTGGGGATCTTCGAAAACGAAGTCTACGAGGGTGTCCGCGAGATGCTGGAGTCGTTGAAGGCATCGGGAAAGCGTATAATTCTTGCCACCTCAAAGCCCGAAGAATTCGCCTGTCGTATTCTCGTCCATTTTGACCTTGACAAATACTTCGATCTTGCGGCGGGAGCGACCATGGACTCTACCCGCGTGGCGAAAGCTGACGTTATAAAATATGCTCTTGAAAGTGCCAAGATAACTGACCTTGAAAACTGCGTCATGGTCGGAGACCGAAGCCACGACGTGATTGGCGCCATGAAGCTTGGTATCGACTCTATCGGTGTTCTCTACGGCTACGGCGACAGAGATGAGCTTGAGTCTGCAGGCGTTACCTACATCGCGGAAACAGTAGCGGATATTCTGAAGTTTATTTGAATATAAAACATAAAATCGACAGGGAGTCTTTTCCTTTAAAACTCCCTGTCGATTTGTTTTATATTATTTCAGTGCGAGAGCGCGGCATTCCTCACGAATGATCTCTCTTTCGGAAAAAGGTACCTTTTCTCCGCGGATCAGCTGATATGTTTCGTGACCCTTGCCGGCAAAAAGCACAATATCCCCAGGCTCGGACATACGTACAGCACGGCGTACCGCTTCGTCTCGGTCTGAGATTATCTCGTAAGGAGTGGTCCTGTCGTAGTGTGAAAGGATCTCGTCTATGATCTCGAGGGGAGACTCGAAATCGGGGTTATCGCTTGTAATTATGCAATAATCGGCAAGTGCAGAAGCTGCCTCGGCAAGCTCACGGCGGCGACCCTTAGTTCTGCCTCCTACCGAGCCGAATACGCAGATAAGCTTTGCAGGCTCGTATTCTCTGAGGACCTTCAAAGCACTTGTAAGGCTCAGTCCGTTATGGGCATAGTCCACGATGAAGGTTCTGCCCTCGAGTCCGTCCACTACCTCAAAGCGTCCGCCAACGGGGGTACGGGCAAGAATCTCCGCAGCAGTCTCTACGCTTACGCCAAAGGTACTGCAGGCAGCGATGGCGGCA
>JAZULS010000151.1:0-6796 GCA_045603205.1 Eubacteriales bacterium
AGACAAACGCCCCATGTTATCTCGCCTGAATATCACCCACGGGAGCAAATGTGAAGCGTTAGCTTCATCCGACGATAATGGCTGTGCCGTTATCGAGGACGGCAGCATTTGCGGGAAGAAAAGCCGTGCCGCGGGGGGTGAAGCTTCTCAAGGGGGGCTTGCCCCCATATTGAAGATTTTCTTAGTGAATTTTCTTTTATAAAAGAAAATTCGTATAAATGAATTGCGTTAAACCAAAGCCAAACTAAACGGGAGAGGGCCCCCGCCCTACGGTATATTAATATCGTTTGGTTGAAACCAACGTTATGTGATCCCGCAAGGGTATCCCACCTGCAAAGGTGTTATTCTTCGAACATATTCCAGGGATAACCCGTGGGTGTGGATGATAAAATTTCGGGGTTTTCCGCGAGGGCGGCGGCGAAGGAACTTCTTTTGAAATATCCCTTGTCAAAGACACCCTCCTTAAAGCTTATTCTGCAGGAGTGGAGTGCGGTGCCGCACTTGACCCCGCCTCCGCCGTACTTTCCGTCGCCCATCAGCGGATGCCCTGCGTTTGAAAACTGGACTCTTATCTGGTGAGTGCGTCCCGTGTGAAGTTTTATGCGGACTTTTGTGTAGCTTTTGCCGTTTTCGTTGGCGAGGGCGAGAGGAATATACTCAAGTGAGGCTTTTTTGACTCCCCGTCTGCCTTCCTTCTTCACAACGAAGGATTTGTCCCGGCTGCGGTCGAAGAAAAGCAGATCCTTGAGGACGCCGCCTTCCGCGATTCCGTTTACTACAGCGAAATATTCCTTATCCATCATGCCGCTTGCAATGAGACTTGACAGCTCTGCGGCGGCTTTTTTATTTTTCGCGGCGATCATCACACCACCCGTCATTCGGTCAAGGCGGTGAAGAGGGAATATCTCCCCGCCGGCGAGGTATTCTCTGAGAAATTCAAGCACGGAGTCCTCGGGGGAGTTTTCCGACTTTTGGGAGAGAAGACCCGCAGGCTTTGTAAAGGAGATCACGTCACGGTCTTCGTATATCAGCGTAATATTTCCGTGCTTTGTTTCGATCGTGTTCATCAGGGTCCCTCCTATGGCTGTTTTTCTCTAAAAAGTATACATCAAAGGTCGGATTTAGTCAAGTCCTGCCCGTTTTACTCTGAAAATCCCACAATAAAGCCGACTTTATTCCTTTTTCCAAAATCTGCTTGACAGAACACTTGTTCGGTGGTATAATCAAAGTCAAGAAAAGAACACTTGTTCGCAAAGCCGAAAATCGAAAGGAAGTGAGCATACGGGAAGGGTTTTTCAGGTATTTCGTGAAAATGTGAAGGTGTGCAGATGCGCGGAATGTGCTGATGATATCTACTCGGGGGATCTTGCCTACGTTTTTCGTTGGGGTGTTGTGTGCGCTTCCTGCGTGGAAGACAGCGCAGAGATCATGGACTGTTCTGAGCTCCTTGGCGAAAACAGCACAAGCGAACAAATGTTTGATGGCGACTTTGCGAGAGGGAAAGGAAGGAGATTTTAATGAACAAGACTACGATGAGAAGTGCAAAACGACTGCTGACGGAGCTGAGTGGGAAGAAAACTGCCGCTCAGTGCATGAAAAAGCTGGTGAGCTCGGGAGAAAGCTCTCTTGAGGCCAGGCTGAAGAGGACACTTGCCGATATTGAGGTGACGGAAATGGCGCTTGGCACCCTTGCTGAACGTGACAGAGAGATCCTGAGCGAGTTTTACGTGAACAGAAGCGAAGATCCGGTGGACTTGCTGTGCAAAAAGCTTTGTTGCGGCAGAAGCACCGTTTACCGAATGAAGAGAGAGGCGATGAGCCGTTTCGTTCTTTCCGTTTTCGGCTGTGAGGACTGACGTTGAATAATGGAATTCAAGGGACGTAAAAACGCGCTGGCGCTTGACATCGTAT
Organism: Eubacteriales bacterium; assembly: GCA_045603205.1. Taxonomy (GTDB): domain Bacteria; phylum Bacillota; class Clostridia; order Oscillospirales; family CAG-272; genus RUG11130. The sequence goes on from JAZULS010000151.1 coordinate 1,912, forward strand.
TTGCGGACACGGGCCTTTCCACCGACGATATTCTGAAGCTTCACAATGTGAGCCGCGGAGAGTATGCAAAGTGGCTCTGCGACGGGGCGTATCTTGAGTATCTGACAACTCTTACCGACAGTGCGGCCAAGGCGGAGTCTGCGCGAATTTTAAAGAGCCTTGCGGGCCTTTCCGCCGCGGGGGACGCGAAAGCCGCCAAGACATTTTTTGACCTGCTTTCAAAAAGACTTGAAAATTCTGCCACGGGAGAAGAGGGAGATCCTCTGGGTGCTCTGAAGTTTGACTTGTTCGGAGATGATGCTCCTGTATGAGCAGGATAAAGTACAATTTCGGAGCAAGGCACAAGGAATATATGCGCAGATGCATAAGGTGCACCGTGAACGTGGCGGAGGGGGCGGTGAGAGCGGGGAAGACGGTGGATCACGTTTTCGTTTTCGCAACGCTTCTCGAAAAAAGCCCCGACAGACTCCACCTTGCCACGGGTGCTACGGCTGCTTCGGCAAAGCTTAATATCGGGGACTGCAACGGGCTGGGGCTTGAGGCTTATTTCGGGCGTCGGGCGGTGTGGTGCAAGTACCGCGGATGTGACAGCCTGAAAATTCGCACCAAAACCGGTGAGAAGATCGTTGTCTTTGCCGGCGGAAAGAACGCGGATTCCTACAAGCGTATCAGAGGAAACTCCTACGGAATGTGGATCGCCACGGAGATAAATCTTCACCACGACTCCATGATCAAAGAGGCATTCAACAGACAGCTTGCCGCCGCGGACAGGAGAGTTTTCTGGGACCTGAACCCTACCTCCCCATCGGACCCCATATACACGGAGTACATTGACCTTTACGCGGCAAAGGCGGCAAGGGGAGAGGTGCCCGAAAACTTTTACAACTACGGTCACTTCACCATTCACGACAATCCTGCGGTGACCCCCGAGAGGTTAAATGAGATAATCTCCCAATACGACAAAAGCTCCGTCTGGTACAGGCGTGACATTCTCGGTGAGAGGTGTGCCGCGGATGGGCTTGTGTATCCCTACTTCGTGAACAACAGAGAAAAAGTTGTGAGGGGGACGGGTGAGCTTGACACCTCAAAGGTGCAGTTCATCAACGTGGGAGTGGACTTCGGCGGAAACCGCTCTAAGACCACCTTCGTTGCAACTGCCTTTACTGCCAGAGAGATATGGATCGTGGACGAGCGGAAGATAAAGGGTGGCAAAGGTGAAGTGGACCCCACCAGAGTGAACGGGGAGTTTGCCGCTTTTATACTGACGCTCAAGGAAAAGTACCCCGACGTGTACATAAAATACGCCTTTTGCGACAGCGAGTCCCAGTACCTTATCAACGGGCTCAGGGCGTATATGCGAGGTGTATTCCCCGAGATCACGGTGACGGAGTGCGCCAAGAAACGGATAAGGGACAGGATAGACTGTACCGCATCTCTTATGGCGTCGGGCAGGTTCTTCGTTCTCGACGGCTGCACACTGGTGCAGAAGGGGCTTTCCGAGGCTCTTTGGGACACGAAGGAGGGCTCTGACGTGAGACTTGACAACTTTACCTCGGACATTGATATTCTCGACGCCATGGAATACTCCTTCGAGAGGTACATGGGTCGGTTGAGGTGAAAACAAACACAAATTGAAAGGAAAAATAAAATGGATCAGATGATTTTCGATTATCTTGAAGAAAGGCTGAAGATTTCACCGCCGAGAGCGTATTACGCCTCTATTGCCGAATGGAACGCCTGGAGAAGAGGTTTTTACAAGCCTTTTCACGAGTTCTCGGAGACGGGTGCCTCCGGATTTCCCATAAAGCGTGAGCTGTACAGGCTCAATATGGCGAAGAAGATCTGCGAGGACTGGGCGGCTCTTCTTTTAGGGGAAAAGACTGTGGTGAGTTGTGCCGACGAGGGGGCTATGAAGTGGCTTTGCGGCGAGGACGGAGAACACGGCTTCGTTGGGGAGTCCGCTTTCCTCAGAGAAACGGCAAATCTCGTGGAAAAAGCCTTCGCGCTGGGTACGGGAGCGGCTATTCTTCGCGTGGAGGGAGTCTCTTTGACCGATGGGCGTCTCACTCGTACCAAGGGGGCAAGACTCAGCCTCGATTTTGCCACGGCGGAGCAGATCGTGCCCATCTCCTTCGACGGAAGAAGAGTTACAGAGGCGGCGTTTATTTCCGAACGCAGAGTTTCGGGACGTGACGTAGTCTACGTGGAGACTCACACTCTTGCCGAGGACGGCTACGTTATCAGAAACGAGTGGCTTGAAAGACGTGATGGGAAACTCGTCCCCACCAAGATGCGTGGCGGAGTTGCTCCCGAAATACATACAGGAACATTTGTTCCCTTCTTCGCGATTTTGACACCGAACTTGTCAAATCACATCGACGAGATGTGCGGACTGGGCGTGTCGGTGTACTCCCAGGCTATCGACTGTCTCAAGGGTGTGGATCTTGCCTTCAACAACTTCTGCCGCGACTTGAAGCTTGGCGGCAAAAAGGTCTTCGTGAACCGTTCTCTCGTTATGCGTGACGAAAACGGGGCGATATACACTCCCGACGACGTGGCACAGCAGCTTTTTGTGACCATCGGCGACGGCGACATTGACGGAGAAGCCATGATCAGCGAGCACAATCCCGAGCTTCGCACAACGGAGAACGCGGACGCGGTACAGCATCAGCTTGACTACCTCTCCTTCAGATGCGGACTCGGCACGAGACATTACCTTTTCTCGGGAGTGCAGGGTAAGGCTCAGCTTACTGCCACACAGTATACGGGAGAGCTGCAGGATCTTATCCAGAATACCGCCCATCACCGTTTGAAGGTGGAGGAGTTCATCATAGCCATCGCGAGAGCGGCGCTCTACGGGGCAAAGGCGTATCTCGGTGTGGAGCTTGACGACAAATGTGAGCTGAGCGTCCGTTTTGACGACAGCTACTTCATCGACTCCGAGTCGGAGCGCACAAGAGACCGTGCGGAGGTTGCCGCAGGACTTATGAAGCCCTTTGAGTACCGCATGAAGTGGCGTGGTGAGTGCGAGGAAGTTGCCCGCAGTATGACGGAAGAATAAAAAACGTTCAGGGTCATGCGTCACTTGGATAAAGATGGGCGGGCGGGCATCAAGACGCATCTTTGCTTAGACTTTGAAGAGTCGGCGGACTCTTGTAAGTAATCTTTCGGAAAGGAGGCAGAAGATTGAAGAATATCAGAGAATTGTTCGGCGAGGGGGCTCTCTCGGGGGAGGAGTTCGAGTCACTGCTTGAAAGGGAGGGGCTCGTGCTGATGGATGCCGTGGAGGGTGGGTACGTTCCGGCGTCGAGGGAGCGTGAGCTTGAGGAAAAGTTTTCCGCGGAGAGGCAGGGCTTTGAGAAAACTCTTGCGGAGCAACGAGCTAGATCAGCCCTGAAGCTTGAGCTGACCCGTCGCGGCGCACACAACCCGAACCTGGCGGCGGTGGCTATCGGACTTGACGGACTAGGGGGAGATGAGGCGGAGCTTACATCGGCGGCGGCACGAAAAGTCGCCTCTCTTATGGAGTCGGAGCCTTATATGTTCGCGTCAGGTGAGGCTTCGGCGGTGGTCTCCACGGGGGCGCCCCACGCAAGAGGAGCTGTTGACACGGACAGCATGAGCGACGCGGACTACTACCGGTACGTTCAAAGTAAAGAAGCATTTTAAGCTAAAGAAAAGAAAGGAAAATCGCGTGAAAACTTAATTGGCTTTGGTCGTAGTAAAGCTGTTTCACGCGCAAACAAACGCTGAAAAATCGGACAGAAGGATTTTTCTCTGCCTTTCAGACCGCGTTTGTTTCATTAACTATTTGTATTGCCGCTTTAGCGGCAGAAAGGAGATTTATTATGGCAAACACATTTATTTCAGTAAAACAGATCGCACGCGAGACACTTCCGAGACTTATGGATAATCTCGTGTTCCCCAACCTTATCTACAGAGACACCACCGCTGCGGGATGCGCTAAGAAGGGTGACGTTGTAAGCGTTCGCAGACCCGTGAAGCTTACCGCACAGAATTTCTCAGCGGACAAGGGTGTTGAGTCTCAGAGTATCACCGAAGAGTGCGTAAACGTGAAGCTCGACAACATCGCAACCGTTGACACGGAGATCTCCGCTCTCGAGGGTGCGCTGGATTTCGACTCTACCACAAGACTCTCCATCGAGCCTGCGGCTGCTGCCCTTGCTGAGAAGATCAACAACGACGGTCTCGCTCTCTACCGTGACATTCCTTACGTTGCAGGTACTGCAGGCAAGACACCCGAAGCACTTTCAGACTTCGCTGAGGCAGCGTTTATGCTCGACACCAACAAGGTGCCCACATCCCGCAGACAGGCAGTCTGGTCCCCTGCGGCATCCGCGAAGTTCAAGCAGATCCCTGCTCTTGTGAATGCTGAGAAGTGCGGCAACACATCTGCTCTCCGCTCCGGCTCCATCGGTGACGTTTTCGGCATCTCCAACTACATGACTCAGGCGGTAAGAGAGCACGAAGGCGGTACACTTACAGGTGCTATGACTGTGTCCGCGAACGTAGATAAGGCTGATACCGTTCAGCTTTCCGGCACATCTCTTACAGGCAATGTGGTCAAGGGTGACATTCTCAAGATCGGCGTGAAGACACACACCGTTCTCGAAGACGCTGAAGCTTCCGGCAACAAGATCAGCGTAAAGGTGTACCCTGCTGTAACAGCCTCCGCCGGCGAGAGCGTCACTCTCATGGGCTCACACACCGCTAACCTTGTGTTCCACCCCAGCGCATTCGGCTTCGTCAGCCGTCCTCTTTCCACTCCCGCAGGAGTTGAGAGCTACGTTACCACCCACAACGGCATCTCTCTCCGCGTTGTGAGAGGATATGACATGAAGTACAAGAGAGAGATGCTCTCTAT
>JAZULS010000152.1:0-16279 GCA_045603205.1 Eubacteriales bacterium
AGCGAGCATTGATGGTTTTGTAAGGTCGTTGATAGCTACAACGTCGTAGCCTTCAGCACCAAACATTTGACGGAATGCGAGACGGCCGATACGACCGAATCCGTTAATGGCAACTTTTACTGACATTGTGGTAATCCTCCAAAATTTATGTTATTTTTCTTTGGGAAACTAATTAAGAGAAATCGTACATAACCGTACTCTCCTCAGCTATATATTATAAACTAAGTTGTCAATAATTACAAGAGTTTTTGCGAATATTTTTATTTTTTACCATTTGTACAAGGAAAATTTCTTTTTGCAGTCCAAATTGCCTCTTTGTACAAAATGCCGCGTAAACTGCATGTAAACTACAGCTTTTGCCCCCTATTTTTTCTTGACAAAAGCCTCCCTCGGTTATATAATTAAAGTGGTAAGTATTACTAAAAAATTCTTGGCATTTTCGAGGTATTTTAAAGTGGCAAATTATACGGAACACGGCGGAATCAGCATTGAGCTTGAACATATATTCCCTATCATCAAAAAATGGCTTTATTCCGAGAAGGAGATCTTTCTCCGTGAGATCGTTTCTAACGCTTGTGACGCGGTAACGAAGCTTAAAAGGCTGAATTCTCTCGGTCAGGCAAACGTTGACACCGAAGGCTCAAAGATCACGGTCACTCTGAACGTTGACGCTAAGACCATCACAGTAACCGACAACGGTATCGGCATGACGGAAGACGAGCTGAGAAACTACATCTGCAAGATCGCTCTTTCCGGCGCTCTTGATTTCATTAACAAATACGAAGGCAGTGAGGAATCCGCCGCGGCATACGGAATTAACGGTCACTTCGGTCTCGGATTCTACTCTACCTTTATGGTCAGCGACACCGTTGACGTTATCACCCGTTCATACACCGGTGCTCCCGCGGTAAAATGGACCTGCAGTGAGCTTGGCGAATTCGACATCACCACAGACTTTGACGGTGCGGATGCTTACGTAGGTGAGCGCGGTACTGCCGTTATCATGCACATCAACGACGAAGGTGAGGAATTCCTCTCCGCCGCAAAGATGCGTGAGGTTCTGAACAAATACTGTGCGTTTATGCCCTGTGAAATCTTTTTCGAGGAGGCCGGTGCTGAGAAAAACGACGACTCTCCTATCAACGACACCGCTCCCCTTTGGCAGAAGGCTCCCTCTGAGTGCACTGACGAAGAGTATGCAGACTTTTACAGAAAGGTCTTCTCCGACTACAAAGAACCTCTTTTCCACATTCACCTGAAGGCTGACTATCCCCTTAATTTCAAGGGAATACTCTATTTCCCCAAGATCACCAGCGAGTTCGAGAGCCTTGAGGGTCAGGTAAAGCTTTACTACAATCAGGTTTTCGTTGCGGATAACATCAAGGAAGTAATTCCTGAGTATCTCCTTATGCTGAAGGGCGTTCTCGACTGTCCTGAGCTTCCTCTCAACGTTTCACGAAGCTATCTTCAGAACAGCGGTTACGTTTCAAAGATCTCCGCCCACATCACCAAAAAGGTAGCTGACAAGCTTGTGGGCATGTTCAACGGAGACCGTGAGAACTACGAGTCCCTTTGGAGAGATATAAAGACCTTCGTTGAGTACGGTTCTATGCGCGACTCAAAATTTGCAGATCGTGTGAAGTCTGCCGTTCTCTTCGAAAAATGCTCCGGCGGTTACGCTACTCTTGAAGAATATCTCAATGGAGCTAAGGAAAAGCACGAAAACAAGATCTACTACACCACCGACAAGAGTGCTCAGTCTAAGTATATTTCCATGCTTCAGGCTGAGGGCATTGAGGTAGTTCTTCTTGACAAGATCATCGACACACAGTACATCAACACCGTTGAAATGGCTAACGCAGGCGTAAAATTCATGCGAGTTGACGCCGAGATCGCGGACGTTTTGAAGGACGAGGGCGACTGCACTGAGATCTCCGAAATCAAGGACATCTTTACGAAGGTTGCCGCACCTGACACTGAAATTCTCTTTGAGAGATTCAAGGACACTTCGACTCCCGCTATTCTCCACGTTTCCGAGGATAACCGCAGAATCGAAGACATGATGAAGCTTTACGCTATGCGCGGTATGGACGGCATGAATTTCCCCATGAACTCTAAAGCCACCCTCACCGTCAACGTAGCATCTCCCCTTATCGCAAAGCTTGCCAATAAGTGCAAAAACTCCCCCGAGCTGGCGGAAAAGATCGCGAAACAGGTGTACATGCTCTGCGTGCTCAGCCAGAGAGGACTTTCCGCTGAAGAACTCCCTGCTCTGCTTGACGGTTCCTTCGATCTTCTTGAGCTTCTCTGATGGACAACGTAAAAATGCAGGATGTAAAGTCCGCAAATTTAGAAAACCGCACCTTTTTAAGTGCCGAAAAGTCCGCATTTAATGCTTCCCTGTCCATCTCTGCTATGGAGGCGGCAAGATGTGCCTCTTTGGAACTAAGCGGAAAGATTCCCACTCCCGATGAAGCGGCAATCATTTACGAAAACTTGTGCGGAAGTCTCACAGATGTCCACGGTTTTGCGCTGTTTTGCAAGTTTTTATTAAGTTTTTCAGAAAAAGCGGTGGACGAAGTTTTTACGGGTTCAGGCAGCGTTTCCTACGTGAGAAACACATATTCCGACCGTGCTTTCGACGCTTTTGAGGACATTTTCGGCACCATGCGGGTCTCCCATTCGGAAAACTCAAAGAGTGCCTGCGAAAGTGTGTACTACGACGAAACAGACTATTGTATTTTGCCTTTTGAGAGTAGCGACGAGGGACTTCTCCTCAGCTTCAGACGGCTGATGTTAAAGTATGAACTTAGAGTTGCCGCCGTCGTCAGCGTTCCCTCAGGTGAGGATTCTTACACAAGCTTTGCTCTCCTCACGGGAGGCATTGATGACCCTTGCGGCGACTGTTGCGAGATGTACATTCCTGTCACGGGCGGCAGAGAGATCATCAACATCTGCAGTGTGCTTGATGAGCTTGACTTGGCTCCCGAGAGAGTGACGACTCTTCCCTCTAAAGACAAGTTCGGGTGTGATCTTCATCTGAGTTTCAAGGGAGAGTCTTCAAAATTGAAAGCGGCGGAGTTCTGTCTTTGTGCCCTTTACAAAACTTGCATTTCCCTTGGTAAATATAAAATTTATAACAATGAAAGGAATATATACGAAAGATGAACTACAAAGACAACTATGAAAAATGGCTGAACGCCCCCGAAGTAGACGAAAGTTCCAAAGAGGAGCTCCGCCTTATCGCATCTGACGAAGGAGAACTGAAGCTTCGTTTCTCATCCTATATGGAGTTCGGCACCGGCGGTCTTCGTGCTAAGATGGGAGCAGGCTCCAATATGATGAACCCCTATACCGTAGCTCACGCAACTGAGGGTGTAGCTCGTCTTATCGACACACTTGGAGAAGAGGCTAAGGCTCGTGGCGTTATAATCGGACGCGACAGCAGAAACAACTCCGACGTTTTCGCTCGCCGTGCCGCAGAAGTTCTTTCCGCTCATGGCATCAAGGTATACCTTTTTGACGGCATCCGCCCCACTCCTGAGCTTTCCTTTGGCGTAAGACACCTTGGCTGTATCGCAGGTATCAACGTTACCGCGTCCCACAATCCCAGCGAATACAACGGATACAAGCTCTACTGGGAAGACGGCTCTCAGCCCACCAAGGAGAACGCTGACAAGGTTTGCGAGTTTATCGCAAGCGCTGACATCTTTACCGGTGTTCCCTCTCCCGCTGACGCTAAGGAAGAATTCATCAACATCGTAGGTCCTGCCCTCGACGAAGCTTTCCTCAAATGTGTCGAAGGCGAGAGCGTATACCCCGACGTAGTTGAAAAGGCGGCTGATTCCCTCAAGATCGTTTACACTCCCCTTTTCGGTGCAGGTGCAAAGCACGCTCCCGAGATCATGCGTCGAATCGGTTTAAAGCACATCTACACCGTTGACGAGCAGATGGAGCCTAACGGAGATTTCCCCGGACTCTCCAAGCCTAATCCCGAGTACCCTGCATCCTTTGAGCTCGGTATCAAGCTTGCGGAAAAGGTTGGCTCTGACCTCATTATCGCTACAGACCCCGATGCTGACCGTGTTGGTATAATGGCTCGTGACAAGAGCGGTGAGTTCCGCTGCATCACCGGAAACCAGATGGGTTCTCTCCTTCTCGACTACATTTTCAGCGCGCTTTCCGAGCAGAACAAGCTCCCTGCTGACGCATACGCCGTAAAGACCATCGTTACGAGCGAAATGGCGAGTGCTATCTGCAAAGCTTTCGGCGTAAAGCTTCACAACGTACTGACAGGCTTTAAGTTCATTGCTGAAGTCATCAGAACTCACGAGGAAGAGGGTGTTGGCACATTCCTTCTCGGTTATGAAGAAAGCTACGGCTACATGAAGGGTCTTTACGCAAGAGACAAGGACTCTATCGTTGCCTGCATGCTCATCTGCGAGATGGCGGCTTACTACTCTCTCAAGGGTATGACTCTCATCGACGCTATGGATTCTCTCTACGCTAAGTACGGCTACTTCACCGAAGAATCCGCTGAGATATACAAGGAAGGCGCTGACGGCAAGGAGCAGATCGCTTCCATGATGAACGCCCTTCGCGGAGAAGTTCCTGCAGAGATCGGCGGCGAAAAGGTAGTGAACTTCCGCGACTACCAGGCTGAGACATCTCTCGACGTTGTCAGCGGCAAGGTGGAGCCTACGGGACTTCCTAAGTCAAACGTACTTTACTTTATGACAGAGTCAGGTAACGTTGTTGTTGCACGTCCCTCCGGCACTGAGCCTAAGATCAAGTTCTACGTTCTCGCCCGCGGTGAGGATAAGGCAGCATCCACGGAAAACGCGGCAAATTGCAAAGCTTCTCTTGAGAAGATGCTCGGACTTAAGCCGGGTGAGCTGAGAAAATAAGGTAATGGAATTTAAGACCACCGATTTTCACAAGTCGGTGGTTTTATATTCTGCACTATAATGTAGTGACATTTGACAATAAAATCCGCATTGTAAACCCTTTTTGTCAATAATGTTGACAAATTCTGCAAATGATATTATAATCAATTTGAGGGATAATTACTCACATTTACATGGCAGTTCAAGGAGGACCATACATGAAAACAAAGCTATTTATATCACTTTTATTAACGGCATCACTGTTATTGCTTACTTCGTGTCAGCTGTTCACGGATGTGCCCGAGAGTACACCACCAAAAGCCACAGTCAGCCCTCAAACAACTTCCGATACGGAACCGGAAACAACTGAGACTAAGGATGTTACCACGGAGCCTGAGACAGAACCCCTCACTGAAGAAGCTACCGAGGCAGAGCCAACTAACGTTGAATCATTTGAAGATTCCACTGTTCCTAGTATTGAAAATTATTTAGGTTATTGGAGTTCCCCCTATGAACATGGTGAAATTACCATAATTGAAATTAGTGATGATTGGTTAATATTCGAAGCGGCGGTTTATAGACAATTTGGCGTTAAAGCAAAAGCCTTCAAAGAAGATGGACGTTATGTGTTTAGCAAAAACGACGACTCATATATATCAGGCTTAAATGTATCCGGTTGTGTTGAACTTTTAGAGGACGGTGTGGCACTCACATATTTTGATCTTCCGTCTACATGGGAAGGTTTGAATAAAAGGTTCGAGTATTGTGTCCAAACCATGCTTCAATATCCAGAATCTGATGCGACCGACACCGAGTCCGCGGAAACTACACCTTCTGAGGTTGAAACTGTGGAAATAAATTTGGGGGCAGCAGGTGACGTGGAACTGACTCCCGTTGTTACAAAAGATTTGATACCCAGCCAAGACTATCTCGGTACCTGGGGAATTTACTCAGATCATCCTTTAAGAATTGAATCTATTACCGATGAGACTATTAAGTTTTCCGACTCTGTTTTTAGGTACTTCGGTATTAGTGCAACTGCCGTGTTAGTAGATGGAGAGTGGGTGTTCGGCCCCGACGTCAGCCCTGAACCCTGCAGTCCCGAAGGATGCTCAGGAAAGCTTGAGTTTATTAACGGCAACGTTCTCGTGACTTATGATTCTTTTGGTGAAGCTTGGGAATCTGATAATTACGTTCAAGGGCAGAAGGGGACTTACAGGGTTACAAAAAATTATGATTATGTTCCCGAAGGCGGACGAACTTACCATGCGGATATTTTTCCCTGCGGAACAAATTACGGTGCAACTCCCATTATAGGGGAAGGCGATATTGTTTTCAGTACCTTTGAAAGCGGATATTCTGTTGTAGACTGGGAAATATACAACTGCGGCGATAGTTGTGAAAGTCTAGGTGATTGTAGCGTTGCAAAGTTCCTCTTACCTTCTTACCCAAGTGCTACTTATGAATATAAGCTTTATGCAGAATATTCCCCTGATGACGGTTGGACATATCCTACCAAACTGTATCTCTCTCAAAACAAAGACGGTACGATCGAAGACCCAAACGAAATTTCAAACGATCGTCATTTCATGTATGTTATAGAACTTTCTGACGATCTCACACTAACCTTGGGCATCTGTCCCACTATGCTGACAGGTTATTTCCTTGGCGAAGACCCGGGTGGAGCTACCTTGGAAGAGCTGGAGATGATCAACAGCTGTGTGAAGACCATTTCCGTTTCCTACATTCTCGACACCAAGCTCGATACAGAGTCTGAGGACGGTCCTGTAATCACAGGAAAGATCAAGGGCGGCGACGAAGCTTATATCAAGGTCGGAGATGACGTTGTACGTGATAGCACCGTTACATTCAGCAAGTGGTATGACGGATATTATCCCGTGCTTGCAGAGATCGTTCTGTGCGACGAAGAATGTACATGTACAGCCTATGATCTGTTCAACTCAATTTTGAGTTTGCCGGAGCTTGTAAAATCCTCGGAATATGACACTGATGACGGCTTCCCCTACCCGACGATTCGCTACGAACGTAATACCGAAGACTTTACCGATGAAGCTTATATAGCGAAAGTAAAGCGTCACTACTATTATGACGTTAAGCTTGCAGATGGAATTCACCTGGTCATCTATATTGATCCAATCGATGCCACCAGTGAGATTCCCGAAAACGAGGTCGAGATGATCGAGGAAGTGGTAAAAAGTGCAGTTGCAACCATCACTGTACCAAAAGCCGAGTAAAACTTCGGTCTACACACTATAACAACAAAAAATCCTTGAGGAAAATCTCCTCAAGGATTTTTTATTTGAGTAAAATTATCTGTTTCTCATGTAGTTATTTATAGAATCAATGGCATCATCAACGATTCTCTGAGAATCGGGATATGTTCCGTAGAGGATCTTACGGCGGCTGTCGTCAAGGATATATCTCTCGTCGTCAGCAATGATAGGAGCGCTGATCTCTTCGATCTTCATGCAGTCGGGCATTGTGAGAAGAGCAATCGACGCGTAGTCGCACATTACCTTCATGAAGCCTTCTCTATCGTACTTTTCGGGAGAATAACAACGGAGCATCAGGCCGCGACGGAGGAACTCCCCTGCTTCGTCGTCACCAATGATACGGCCAAAGTCATTTTTACCGCCCTTGATCATAACACTTCCCACAGGGTCGCAAGGAATCATAATAAGCGGAATATCAAGATCCATCAGCTTCTGTCCCGCTGCGTAGTCTGAATAAAGGTTCCACTCGTGGAAGTGACTGATATTTTCTTCTACACAGTGGCCTCCGAGCCAAATAACGCAGAGTTTTTCGCAAATGGAAGGCTCCATCATACAAGCAGAAACCACGTTTGTACAGGGTCCCGTTACGCAAACGTACACTATCTCGTCGGAATTCTTCACGGTTTCAATGATGTTTCTTGCAGCGGGAGAATCGGAAGGACCGTGATTGGGGTCAGCGGTGATTCGACGGGTCGCACCCTTATAGATCGGTGTCTTTTCGGTGTCGACACCGCAGATCCTGCATACTCTCATTATCTCATCGTAGCCCTCAAGCATTGCCTTTTCTGTATCAACACGGTCGGGCCACTCGTACACAGCGGCAACTCCTGCGGAAAGAAGATCGATCTTTTCAGATCCGAGCGCATACATAAAAGTGTACTGATCGTCAACTTCAGCTGCAAAATCACAATCAAGAATGACTTTTTTCACTCTGTCGGATTTAATATCTTCCCAAATCTGCTTGTTTGTCATATTTTTCTCCTTGTTTTTGTTTTATTGAATTATAATGTTCCTTATTATCTGTTTTCGGGAGCACAAAGGGGTTCAGCATCTCCGAAATATACGTTCTGAAGCTTAATCACCTTTCCGCCGGACTCAGCAAAGAGTGTGTAAGGTCCACCGGATTTATGACCGGCAAGGGTGAGAGTGAATTTTCCGTCACGAGCCCAAACAACGTTTGTTACGTAGTCAACGGAAACTGTTACGGGATAGTCCGCTTCACCCCAGAACTGAATCTCGGTGTCTGCGGGAAGTATCATATTATCTTTAAAGTTTTCTGCAAGTTTAAACATATTGTGCTCCTGTCAAAATTGCTTTATATTTTGCCTGTAAGACGCTTATTTAACAGACAAGGTCAAACATATAACCTCTTTAAAATAATATCACAATTCACTTTAACTGTCAACTTCTTCGGGGTATTTCTCCATTATTTCCTCAAGACTTTTCGAAAGATCCATCCTCGCCAAAGGGTTCTTTGACATAGCCTCTTCCATACCCTTGTCGGAAACGTGGGTGTATATCTGAGTGGTATTCAGCTGCTCGTGACCCAGAATATCTTTCAGCACACGGATGTCCACCTCTCCAGACTGATACATCAGGGTAGCCGCGGTGTGTCGAAGCTTATGGGTGGAGTAGCCCTTATTGCCAAGACCTGCGGCATTGAGATATTTATATACGATATGCTGTACTGTTTTTATGCTGATCCGTGTGCCTCTTGAGGACAAAAACAGTGCGTTTTCGTTTCCCTTGGTTTGAGTCTGCAGTCGCTGAGGCAGATATTCCGCCAAAGCGTTACGGCATGCCTGATTCAGGTATATCATTCTCTCCTTGGAGCCCTTACCCATAACTCTCAACGAGCGAAGCATTCTGTCCATATCGGAAAGATTTATGCCTGCAAGCTCGGAAAGTCGCATTCCGCAGTTGAGAAACAGGGTCAGCATGGCAAAATCCCTTGCTCTGTTTTTCGACGCCCCATCGGAGAGGACCGTTTCAAGAAGAGTCACGCTTTCATCCATGCTAAGGTGCTTCGGAAGCTGTTTTTTCAGCTTCGGAGTCTCGATATTGGCGGCGGGATTATGCTCGAAATACTGCTTCTTTATGGTAAGATATTTATAAAAAGCTTTGATCGCTGACAGCTTTCGTGCCTTCGTTTTGTTGCCGGAGCCTCTTTCTGCATCAAGATAATACAAAAACTCATAGATCTCCGATGTGGTAATGCTTTTGAAAAAGTCAAGATCAAGACCTGTTATGTCGCAGGCTGCAAAGCTATCGTCACAAAGGGAAAATTTGTCTCTTGTGAGCTTGATATATTTAAAAAACATCTTGAGGTCAAGCATATATTCGTTGACCGTGTTTATCGCGCATCCTTGGACAGCTTTTTTGTGTCTTGCAAAATCTACCGCAAGGGTCGGAAATGAATCGAAATCTACGGGTTTCATCTTTACCTCGTTATGTAATAAAATACACTTTTCATTATCATTTTAGCACATAGGAAAATAATTTAATGGATTATTTGTAAACTTTCGCGAAAAGTGCTTGTCTTATCAGCATTTTATTAATATAATAAACTCATAAAGTGAATTATTTGCTACCATGTAAGGAAGTTATCATGATCAAATTTATAAAAGAAAATCTCAGCCATATCGTAAAACTGATACTCAATCAGGTGGGTGCTGCCGTTCTGGGTCTTACCATCACCATTGCGGCTTCTTCAAACGACACTCTCCTCGCATTCGTAAGTTGCTTTGCAACGGTATTCTATATGTCACTTCTCTATAGTGCTATGTGGGAAGAAGGCGGAAAAGAAAGGATCCGCGTTGATGGAGGACGTGCGGCATTCAAGCCCCTCCGCGGACTCTGTATCGCTCTTGTCGCAAATATCCCTAACATCATTCTCGCTGTTCTTATTGTTTTCGGAAACATTTTTGGCGGCCTGAACGGTCCTTTTGCTTGGGAGTGGGCAGGCAATATCGGCGCTCTTGCAGGTACGATCGCGAGACTCTACGAAGCTATGTACCTCGGACTCGTCCAGGTTTTCGCTCCTTACAACCCCATCGCGTTCTTCCTTATTATCCTCCCCGCGCTCGTTGTCAGCGGAGGAGCATACGCTCTGGGACTCAACAACAAGAGAATCCTTGGATTCCTTGTGAAAAAGAAATAACCTCAACGCAGGACCGCGTCTCAATGATTCGGTCCTGCTTTTTGCGTTTTGACGAAAACGAATACAATAATTTAGTCATAGCGTACAATAATTTTTGTCGAAACATGAAATTAATGTTGATTGATTTCATTGACAATTATTTTTTAGTATGGTAAAATTTATTTGTAAAATGATATTTTATGAAAGAAGGCAGAAGATATGCTTTTTATGATCGACAGCGCCGACCTTAACGGCATCAGAAAGTGTAATGAATTTTTCCCGATTTCCGGCGTAACAACCAACCCCACCATTATTTCTTCCGCAAAGTCTGATTTCAAGGAGCTCCTTCGCGAGATCAGAAACATTATCGGCGACGATAAGATGCTCCACGTTCAGACTACTGCTTCCACTGCAAATGAGATCGTTAAGGAAGCTGAAATGCTTCGCGATTTCGTTGGCGGAAACTTCTATATAAAAATTCCGATCACAGAGGAAGGCCTCAAGGCTATGTCCATGTGTAAAGCTCGCGGCATCAGCGTTACCGCTACCGCAATTTTCACTCAGCAGCAGGCTCTCATGGCAGCAAGAGCCGGTGCTGATTTCGTAGCTCCCTATATCAACAGACTTGACAACATCATCTCCGACGGTGTTCACGTAGTTGAAGAGATCGTTCAGATGTTCAAGATGCAGAACATTAAGTCTCAGGTGCTTGCGGCAAGCTTTAAAACTTGTGAACAGGTTCACAAGGTAGCAATGACCGGTGCTCACAGCGTTACTATCGCTCCTGACCTCTTCTCTACCCTTATTTATCACCCTCTCACCATGTACGCTATCGACGCTTTCGACAGCGATTGGAGCATGATATACGGCGACAAGAAAGTTTCTGACATTCTCGCTGAGTAAAGTTTAACATAATACTTGACGAAATAAAGGAGTGTCATTATCGCTCCTTTATTTTTTATTTCCCCGGCTGTGTAACAAACTATTTAATCTAAAAGGAGGCTACTATGACAATCTTAGCACTCGCACTGTTGGCTCTTTCAACTCTGGGTATAACAGCAGCGATAAAATCTCATTCAAGACTTCCCATAGCTTTCTGCCCTGCAGCCGCCCTCGTAAGCCAGACTTTATTTCTGTACGTATTCGGAATATTCGGAATTTTAAGGGCAGGTGCGGTAACTCTTTTTGCCCTCGGACTTTTGGCCCTTGGCTATCACTTAGTCTCAAAGCGGGAGGTTTTCAAGGAACTCTTGTCCCCCGCCATCCTCTTTTTCGTTTTGACCACGGCGGCTTTGGTGATATACAGTCTTAACACCACCCCCTACAGCTATGACAACTTCACCCATTGGTGTGTGATCACTAAGGAACTTTACAATACGAACGCTCTGCCCGTTGAGGGCACCATGGTGACCTTCACCAACTACCCTCCCGCTACTGCTTTGTATGAGTATTTCGTGCTTCAGTTCACGGGATTTGGCGAATCCTTCATGCTGGCGGCGATCAACACCCTTTATGTGTCCCTTCTGACCTGCATGTTCGTAAATACAAGCTTCAAAAAGCCTCTGGTCGTTTTGGCTCGCATAGCCATGAGTGTTCCGCTTCTTTTCGTAGTCACGAACAGCTGTCGAAGCCTTTTGGTTGACGCGATCCTCGGATTTACCCTGCTGGCTTTGGGTATTTGTGCCTTGTGGGACAGCTCATTTTCAAGATCCGCCGTATTTTTCTACGGAATCTTGTCTGCGTTCCTTGTTTTGACAAAAATGAGCGGAGCCCTTTTCGTTGCGGTTCACGTGGCTTTGATCATTATGCTCAGCGTCATTCGTCTGAAGCGCGGAGAGAGGCTACGCCGCTCGTGGATTCACCTTGCAGTATCGGCAGCAGCTCCCATAATCGCCTCCCTTTCGTTTTCGATATATACAAAAGTTGTTTTCGAGACAGCACAAAAAAACGAGTTCGTTCTGAGCATATCGAACTTCATCGCAAAGGCAACGGGCAAGTCCGAAAAGTTTTGGGACACGTTCCCGACGAAATTTGTTTCGAAGATTTTTGATTTTTCGGTGGACAGCAGCGTTTTCTTCATGATATGCACTATCGGCCTTGTGGTTTTGACTGTGGCTTTGGTCCTTACCAAGGCTGTAAAGCGTGAAGCTCTGAGTGTCGTAATTTTCGCTTTCTGTGCTTTGGTGTTTTACACGCTCTTCCTTGCTTTTATGTACATTTTCCTAATGAAGGAGCACGACAGCATACAGGTAGCGTCATTTGCCAGGTATTTCGGCAGCGGTGTAATATACCAGCTTGGATTATCTTATTTTGCTCTATCTTTCTTTTCTGCTGAAGAGAAAAAGGCGTTGTCCTCTTCTCTGTCTATCATCGGCGTGTCCTTGGCTGTATTCACTCTTTCATCCTGCCTCGCACTTGCTCCTATGGAGGCGTCCAAGCAGCGTTCCATCGACAGACAAATCGAATTTGAAAAGGATATGTTTGCCCTGTCTGAAGAAGTCGGTCACATATTTGCAGACAATGAAATTCACGTTTACGTTGCCGCCAACTACAATAAAGTTTCCGCGGGAAATGCTTACTATATACTCAGATATGCGTTTATGCGGACTCGCGTATGGACCCTCAGCTCTGCCATGTGGCTGGATGAACTTTTCGACGAGGGTGGCGAATGTTACATACTCTGGGTCGATGATTACAAGTGGGCAAAGGACCGACTGAAAAAATGCGGCTTCAGTATCACGGAGCCCGGACTTTATTTCAAAAATGCGGACAATGAACTGTCTCTCGTGTGCGAGATAGATTATTAAAAGTCACAAAATAAGACCTGAAAACAGGTCTTATTTTTGTATATTGGGGTTATTTGTCCTGCCAAGCAGATAATCTATCGACACATCGAAATAGTCTGCGATTTTTATAAGTTCGCAGATACCGGGTTCTCTCTCACCGGTCTCGTATCGGCTGATAGTGTTTTGATTTGTGTTAAGATCCATTGCCAGTCTTAGTTGAGATATGCCCTTTGATTTTCGTAATTCTTTAAGTTTCATAAATTCACCTCTTGACATCATTATCCCACAATGGTATAATATTAATATCCCAATACGGTATATCATGGAGGTATATTATGGATACTAATCAAAGAAACGACAACTCCGTCATTGAAAACGTTGCATCAGCGAAAAAGTTGTTTATGATCTTCGGCGGTTTTGGGGCAATAGGTCTTATCGTCATCATGCTGTCGATATTCATCGGCAACCTACCCTCCACCCCAGGTGGAATGTTTGTTGGGTTTGCATATTTCATCGGTCACGGTATTTGTGCCCTTCCCTGCATTTGTGCTTTTGTTTTCAAACTCGGGGCTTTTGTGGATATTGGTCCCATGTTCACTACACACTACTCGGTTATCGGTAACTTTATCTACCGCACGGTTCAAAGAGACTATATGAGTCAGATGGGTGGAAATATTATCTTCACCTTTATCAAACTCCTTATCATCTTCCTTGTCTCAATCGTTCTTACTCCCATTATCACTGTAGTCCTTTACATAATCTACAAAAAGGCTTACAAAGATGCCGCGGCTTATGCAGACGCAAACGGCATTGACAAGAAAGATATCCCCGTTATCAATAAAACGTTAGTACGCGTGGTTGCCATCATCCTTGCAGCTCTGTTCGTGGGCAGTATAATTGCCTCCGCGGTTTCGGACAAGGTAAGAGACAAGGAGCGTGAAGAGACAAGTGTTACGGCGGCGCAAATGTTAGAAAACGCCATAGCAAATATCCCCGAAGAGTATTACGCAGAAGCTGTAAAGGGTCAAAAAGAAACTGAAATGGGTGGCTTTATCGCGGAGTTTACACTTGACGGTAAAAAAGTCTACGCAGGCAAGATCAGCACCAATTTCAAGCTTATTGAGGGAATTACCTCTCTTAGTGAATATTTCATAATCGATGGAGTTATGTATCTCGACGTCTACTGCGTTGACAGATTTGAAGAGAGCGATAATGCAGAAATCAAGAAATATCTCCTGAGCCGTCATCTCACAGGTCAACTCGGAGAGGATGCGCAGTTCAGCCACGCAGATCTTAATCCCGACAACAACCGCATTGAGTATACTTTCAACGGCGAAAAACACTGTATCTATACAGACAACAGTGCGAATATTACTAAGATACAGCTAATATACACTACCGAAGAATATCATGACATCCCCGAAACTGCTTTCGTTCTCAAAGGCGATTTTGATCTTACCGCTCTGAAGAACCGGGCAAAAGATATTATTAATAAATAATCAAACGAAACCTCCGTATACACAAACAAGACCGTCCGAAGGATTTTTTACTCGTCCTCCGGACGGTCTTTTTGTCTGTTACCTACGTTGAATTATGAAAGTACCGTTCTAAGGTTTTCTCCTTCACTGTATACTTACTTTTTCTTATGTTTGACGCGAAAAATCTCTCGCGGTACTTGATTCTTTTTTATGTTTTTGTTATAATTTATGTATTATGAATAGTTGTGCCCTGAAAAGGATTTTTGTCAATGAAGGGCGACTCAAACCACACAAAAGGAACATTGAATTTATGGAAAAAATAAAGAAGCCTCGCGGTACTATGGATATTCTTGCTCCCGAGTCTGATCTGTGGAACTACGTCGAGGGAAAAATGCGTGACGTTGCCGCAAGATTCGGTTTTTCCGAGATCCGTACCCCCACTTTCGAGGAGCTTGGTCTCTTCAAGAGAGGCGTGGGCGACACAACTGACGTTGTTCAGAAGGAAATGTACACCTTCGAAGACCGTGACGGTACGGTCTTTGCACTTCGTCCCGAGGGCACTGCCTCAGTTGTACGTGCCATCATCGAAAACGGCCGCACATCCGACCCTATGCCCCTGAAATACTACTACATAATCAACTGTTTCCGTTATGAGAAGCCTCAGGCAGGTCGTAGCCGTGAGTTCTTCCAGTTCGGCACGGAAATGTTCGGTGCTAAGGGTGCGGCGGCTGACTTTACCGTTATATCCCTTGCGGATACCCTGCTCCGCGAGCTTGGCATCACCGGTACAAGGCTTCACATCAACTCTATCGGCTGTCCCGACTGTCGCCCTGCATACAGAGAAAAGCTTGTGGAGTATCTCACAGCAAACAAAGACAAGCTCTGCGACACCTGCAAGGCTCGTCTTGAAGCTAACCCCCTCAGAATTCTCGACTGCAAGAATCACGACTGCAAGGTCATCGCCGACGGTGCTCCCAAGTCCATCGACCACCTCTGCCCCGAGTGCGACAGCCACATGGCTTCCCTGAAGACAATGCTTGATTCTGCAGGAATTGATTACATCATCGACACCCGCATCGTTCGCGGTCTTGACTACTACACCCGCACAGTATTTGAGTTCATCTGCGAGGGAATCGGTGCTCAGAGTACAGTCTGCGGCGGCGGTCGTTACGTCGGACTGATGGATCAGCTCGGCGGCCCCTCTCAGCCAGGCATCGGCTTTGGAATGGGCATCACCCGACTTCTCATGGCCATGGAACAGTGCGGTGCTTACGTTCCCGAAGCTAAGAAGCCCGAGCTTTACATTGCATCCCTCGGAGAGAGAGCTTCCGTTACCGCGAACTGCATCACCACGGAGCTGAGACGCCGCGGAATCAAAGCTGAATGCGACGTAATGAGCAGAAGTCTCAAGGCTCAGATGAAGTACGCTGACAAGATCGGCGCGAAATACACTCTGATCCTGGGTGACTCCGAAATTGACGCAGGACGTGCCGTTATCAAAAACATGGCGACAAGCGAACAGACAGAAATAGAAATTTCAGGCGCGGCTGATTTTATTCTTCAGAATCAGTAAACGCTCCGACATATATGTGAAAGGATTTGGTATATACAAATGGCTTCATTTGAAAAGTGTGATAAAAGAACTCATTATTGCGGAACCCTTACTTCCGCTGACATCGGCAAGAAGGTCAGCGTT
>JAZULS010000153.1:0-29526 GCA_045603205.1 Eubacteriales bacterium
ATAGCTAAAGCTTTTTGGCTCCACCAGCACTGCTGGTGGTTTATTTCTACAATTAAAGGAGCACGAAAATTCCGTGCTCCTTTTTTACTGTATTTCGTAAACAATCAATAGTTTTCAGCGTGGATCTCAAAGTAGCTCTGAGGATGATCGCAGGTAGGACATACCTCGGGAGCGTTTGTGCCAACTACGATATGACCGCAGTTACGGCACTCCCAAACCTTGACCTCGCTCTTAGCGAATACTTCAGCCATCTCAACGTTCTTGAGAAGTGCTCTGTAGCGTTCCTCGTGGTGCTTCTCGATAGCAGCTACAAGGCGGAACTTTGCAGCAAGCTCAGTAAAGCCTTCCTCTTCAGCAGTCTTTGCAAAGCCGTCGTACATGTCGGTCCACTCGTAGTTCTCGCCCTCTGCAGCGTGGAGAAGGTTCTCAGCAGTATTACCGATGCCCTGAAGCTCCTTGAACCACATCTTTGCGTGTTCCTTCTCGTTGTCAGCTGTCTTGAGGAAGAGAGCGGCGATCTGCTCGTAGCCTTCCTTCTTAGCCTTGGAAGCAAAGTAGGTGTACTTGTTTCTTGCCTGAGACTCGCCTGCAAACGCTGCCTCAAGATTCTTTTCTGTCTGTGTACCTGCGTACTTTGTCTTGGGAGTCTCAGCTATAAGCTCAAGCTTATCCTCTCCAACCTTACAAACGGGGCAGACAGCCTCTGCACCTACGGGAACCTCAAACTCTGCCTTGCAAACCTTACATCTGAATTTTCTCATTGTAATTCTCCTTTTCATAAAATATATTTGGTCTTGCCCGAAAGATTATCTCCCAACGGACAAGATTTGTATTCATTTTTCTCAGTTTTTGTCACCGATTGCGGCTTCTTCTCCCCCGTCGGAAACTTCAACTTTTGCACAAGACTCTTCCCTTACGGTACCGACGTCCTTTTCGTCCTCTTTTTCAGAATCCAAAAGAGGAGTTTCAAGTGATACCTTCGACGGCGTATTGATATAATATTCCGTCTCCACAGGCTCGCCTTTTTTCTCAAGCTTGCTTGTGGTATACTGCTTCATCAGCGCACAAATTACAGCACCTGCAGGCACGCCGAATATCATACCGGGAAGTCCGAAGAGACCGCTGGCGATAGTGATAGTAATAAGCACGGACAGGGAGCTCATTCCCGTGGAGTCACCGATGATCCAAGGACCGATAACGTTTCCGTCAAGCTGCTGAATAATAAAGATTATCAGTATGAACCAGAAAACCTTGCCGGGTTCTGCGATAAGTATGATAAACGCACTGGGAATTGCACCGATGAAAGGTCCGAAGAAGGGGATGATGTTCGTCACGCCCACGATAAGTGCGATCAGCGGAGGATAGGGCATCTTGAAAATGACCAGCACCACGAAGGTAAGAAGTCCGATGATGGCAGAATCAATGATCTTGCCGATAAGGAAGCCTCCAAAAGTCTTATCGGTAAAACGAGTGAGGTTTACCACGTTAAGATACGCTTTCCTTGGAAGGATCGCGTTGATAAATTTTTTACTGATAGCACACAGTCTCTCCTTGGAGTGAAGGAAATAGACTGCGATGATTACTCCCATTATGATATTCTTCATCTCGATCACGATCTTGCTTGCGTACTCAAACAGATAGTTGGTCACGCGCTCGAGGATGTTATAAGAATCGGTAATAAACAGCTTAATGTTGGAGGTGATCTCCGTTACGTCAATAAACTCGGACAGATTCTCATATTTTCCGTTGAATAACGGGAAGCTACGCACAAATTCGTCCGCGTAGTTTTGCGCCGCTGTTAAGTAGAATCCGATCTGGCTCTCAAGGTCCTTATAGCTTTCAACGATCTGCGGAACTACGAGTACGAAGAAAAGTCCTACTATAATCACGACCGTGATGAACGTGAGAAGGAGAGAAAGGGGTCTGCGAAGCTTCTTTCCTATATTTTCGTGCTTTCTGAAAACAAAGACACGCTTTTCGTAGAATTTGAGTATAGGATTGCAGAGATACGCAATAATAAATCCGTATATAATAGGTGCACAGACGTTGCCGAAGGTCTTGAGGGCCGCCATGAACACGCCGAGCTTTGTAAGGCCTAAATATACCGCGACAACTGCGCACAAGGAAAGACCCGCATATAATGCAATAGACTTGTATTTGTTATTATTTCCCTTTGATTTCAACTATTTCACCACCTTTTCTACCGTCAAATCAAAAGCAACTCATCTTACAATTTTTTCCTACTATAATTATACATATTTGTCGGCTCTCTTTCAAGAGGAATTTCATATTTTCACCGTAATTTTACGCTTTTCGTTGACAGTCAGCCTTTAATATGTTAAAATTACGGTGTATGGAAATGACAGCTTTTCCCTAAGGCGGGAAAAGCAAAAATATTGTAAAGGTCAGGTCTCTTTTATGAGTATTTTAATCGGAAACGCAGTAGTCGGTCAGTCAGGAGGCCCCACTGCTGCCATTAACGCAACTCTTGCAGGTGTTATCAAGGGCGCTATTACCTCTGATGCCGGTGCTATCAAGACTCTCTACGGTATGAGAAACGGTGTTCAGGGTCTTCTCGATGAGGATCTCGTTGATCTCTCCGCTATGTTCGGATGTGACGGTGGTCTCGACGAAGAAAAGTTCGCTCTTTTGAAGCAGACTCCCGCGGCGGCTCTCGGCTCCTGCCGTAAGAAGCTTCCCGATCCCGACAAGGATCCCGCTTTCTTTGAAAATCTTATCGAGATCTTCAAGAAGCACGACATCCGCTACTTCTTCTACATCGGCGGTAACGATTCTATGGATACCGTTGCTAAGCTGACAAAGTATCTGAAGACCTGTGATTACGAGATGCGTTGTGTCGGTATCCCGAAAACTATCGACAACGACCTTGTTGGCACGGACCACACTCCCGGATTCGGTTCTGCGGCAAAGTACATACCTGCTACCATGCAGGAGATCATCCGCGACTGTAACGTATACAAGCTCCCTGCTGTTACAATTATCGAGATCATGGGCCGTGACGCAGGCTGGCTTACTGCTTCTGCGGCGCTGACAGGCAGAGTTTGCGGCGTTGCTCCCGACTACATCTACCTTCCCGAGAGAGTGTTTGATGCTGATGCGTTTATTGCTGACGTAAAGGCTGCTCTTGAAAAGAAGTTTGCGGTTGTTATCGCTGTTTCCGAGGGTGTACGTTTTGCTGACGGAAGCTACGTTGGCGAGGGCACACAGAGCGGTGCTACCGACGTATTCGGCCACAAGTATCTTGCAGGTACGGGTAAGGCTCTTGAGCAGATGGTTAAAGAAAGAGTGGGCTGCAAGGTTCGTTCTGTTGAACTTAATGTTTGCCAGAGATGTGCGTCTCACATTGCTTCCCTTACCGACATCGAGGAATCCGTCAGAACCGGTAACACGGGCGTTGATGCGGCTGTTAACGGAGCCAGCGGTGTTATGGTATGCGCTGAAAGAAGCGACGAGAATGGCTACTCCATTGATTTCGTGACCAAGGAGATCGCATCTATCGCTAACGCCATCAAGTGCGTACCCGACGAATATATCAACGAGGAAAGCAACTACGTTACCGAGGCTTGCATCGACTACATCCTTCCTCTTATCGAAGGTGAGGTTGATACCAAGTACGTCGGCGGTCTTCCCGTTCACCTTGAGATCTGAAGTTGAAAAAGCAAAAACTCCCGCAGATTTTTTACGTCTGCGGGAGTTTTTAGGCGTTTTTTGTCGATGATCTTACAAAACTCAACCTGCAAAAATCACAGCAAGTGCGGTAGCTACAGCACCGAATACCATAAGTCCTGCAAGAAAGATCGCAAGGATCTTGCCGGGAGCATTTACTCCGCTTTTGTTTGCCTTCTTATTACCTGTCTTTTTCATAATTATTATCCTTTCAGTTTTTTATCTTGTTTATTATTCGTCACCGATGGTGAGCTGTTCGGGAGCTTGTCTCGGAAGAACTCCCGGTGACGGAATTTTTGTCTTTCTGTACTTAACGGAAGAGGGGAACGATTCTGCCTTCTCACCGTAAAGTACTTTTTCTACCTTCTGACCCTTCTTCAGACTCATAAGGATGACACCTGCGGCACTTCTCGTCGCCTTTTCGGGGATAAGCTCGGAATTTATCATAATTCCGCGTCCGTCGCCCGACATCATAAGGATGTTCATAGGCTTTTCCTCGTAGATCGCCGCAACAACGGGAGAAGCCTCGGAATATGCACCTGTAAGTCTTCTTCTCGTTGCCTTAGTGTCGTATGTGGATACGGGAATTCGAACTCCCTTACCGTTTTCGAAGATGTAGATGATATGGTGACCGTTATTGTAGCCGCCAAGCATAGACTTCATCAGGATGGGACGCTCGCCGGAGTCAAATCCAAGCTTCGCAGGGAGGAAGTCACCGAGAGCTGACGCCTTAACAGGTTCGAAATCGTCCGCCTTCGCCTTATATGCCCTCGCCTTGTCCGAGATAAACATAAGCTCTGCACGGTTTTCGGTGTCTTCGCAGTTGATTATCTCGTCGCCTTCCTTCAGCCTCTGCTCATCAGCACCTCTGAGGGACTGGTAGGTGGTCTTCTTGAAGTAACCCTCCTGAGTCAGCACAACGCGGATGTTGTAGTTCTCAACGGGATCGATCTCAACTTCTTCGGGAATATCGTCAGCGTAAATAAGCTGGGTCTTTCTCGGCTTGCCGTATTTCTTCTTTACTGCGTGAAGCTGTTCGATGATCTTCGCCTTGATCTTGAGGTCATCGGCAATGGTCTCCTCAAGCTCGTGGATCTCTTTGCCGAGGCTCTCGATTTCTTTAATACGCTCGATGATGTATTCGCGGTTCAGGTGACGGAGCTTTATTTCGGCGATATACTCAGCCTGAACCTCGTCAATGCCGAAACCGCTCATCAGTCGCGGTACAACGTCGCTTTCCTTCTGAGTCTCGCGGACGATAGCGATCGCCTTGTCAATATCAAGCAGAATCTTGCCGAGGGCGCGGAGCAGGTGCATCTTGTCACGCTTCTTACCAAGTTCAAAGGTAAGCTCGCGTCTGAGGCATTTTACTCTGAAGCGAATCCATTCGGTGAGGATCCCCGCAACGCCCAGCTGACGGGGAGCACCGTCGATAAGCACGTTGAAGTTGCAGGCAAAGTCGTCCTCTAAGGTAGTAAGCTTATAAAGTTTTGCCATAAGCTGATCGGGATCAGTACCGCGCTTCAGGTCAAGGGTAAGCTTGAAGCCGTTAAGGTCGATCTCGTCGCGGAAATCGGTGACTTCTTTAAGTCTTCCCTCTTTTACAAGATCGGTGATCTTCTTGAGGATCAGCTCAATGGAGGTGGAGTACGGAATCTGCAAAATTTCAAGACAGCCGGACTGCTTGTCGTACTTATATCTTGCTCTCAGCTTTACAGAGCCACGACCCGTCTCGTAGATAGTCTTTAGCTGTTCTCTGTCGTAGATCAGGTCAGCGCCACCGGAAAAATCGGGAGCCTTTATTAGATCAAGGAGCTTGTCCGTAGAAAGCTTAGGATTTTTAAGAAGAGCGATAGTTCCGTCGCAGATCTCAGAAAGGTTAAAGGAGCAGATAGATGACGCCATACCGACAGCGATACCCGTATTGGGAGACACCAGCACATTGGGGAAGGTGGTGGGAAGGAGAGACGGCTCCTTCATGGTGTTGTCGTAGTTGGGCACCATGTCCACCGCGTCCTTGTCGATCCCTGCGAATATCTCCGCACAGATAGGATCAAGCTTTACCTCGGTATAACGGGATGCAGCATACGCCATATCTCGGCTGTACTGCTTACCTAAGCTTCCCTTTGAGTCGATAAAGGGGTGTAAGAGGTCCTCGTTACCCTTGGTCAGACGAACGAGGGTCTCGTAGATAGCGCCGTCGCCGTGAGGGTTAAGTCGCATGGTCTGGCCCACTACGTTAGCGCTCTTCGTTCTCGCACCCGTAAGAAGCCCCATTTTATACATAGTATAAAGAAGCTTTCTGTGGGAAGGCTTGAAGCCGTCGATCTCGGGAATCGCACGGGACACGATTACCGTCATAACGTACGGCATATAGTTTTTTTCAATGGTTTCGGTTATTGCCTGATCCTGAATAAATGCTTCCACAAATTCAGTCTGTTCGGCAACTTTTTTCTTTCTTGCCATCGTTTTTGTTTTATCTCCATTCCGCCGCGGAATCTCCGCGGTTCAATTTGAGTTTTACGCTTTTACTACGCGACCTGCGGCAGCTCTGATAAGTCTGTTGAAGATCGCGAGATATTCTCCCTCTTCGGAGGGCTTTTTTATGTACACATTTTGAAGTTTCAGGTCGTCTGCCTCTCTGAGGAGAGCGTACAGGGTGTGGTTAAGCTCGTCAGCGGAACCGATCTTACCCGTGAGAAGCACGTGGCATTCAAACTTTTCGGCTTCTGCCTCGCTGGCAAACACGCCGTCATGATCCCCTGCGTTGAGGGACACGTAACGAACAAAACCATCGTCGTCAGCGTCAACAAGGATCACGTTTGCCTTCGGTGAATAGTGCTTGTACTTCATTCCCGGGGACTCGGGGTGATCTCCTGCTGCTTCGGGACGGGTCACCGCACGGTCGATGGTCACGTCGCCGCAGATCTCGTGGAGCATATCCGCGGTAACGGCACCGGGTCTGAGAAGAGTGCATTTTCCGCCCGCTATGGATATAACGGTGGATTCTACACCGATGTCGCTTTCTCCTCCGTCGATTATCATGTCGATCCTACCGTCAAGATCTGCGATAACGTGAGCGGCAGTGGTGGGGGAGGGGCTTCCCGAACGGTTTGCACTGGGTGCGGCAACGGGAACTCCCGCCGCTTTAATGATCCGCCGTGCCACCTCATTTATGGGGCATCTTACCGCCACGGTACCAAGTCCGCCCGTAACGGCATCGGGAATAATCTCTTTTTTCGGAAGTATCACGGTGAGAGGACCGGGCATGAACCTTTCGGCAAGTCTATAATAAAGCTCTGAGGTGTATGCAAACTCTTCGGCGTCTGTAGGTTCTGCCACGTGGACGATGAGGGGGTTATCGGAGGGTCTTCCCTTCGCCGCGTATATTTTCTCGGCGGCGTTTTCGGAAAGTGCCGAGGCTCCAAGGCCGTACACGGTCTCCGTGGGGAAAGCCACAAGTCCGCCCTCTCTGAGAAGCTTCCCTGCAGACTCAATGGCAACTTTATCCTCGGGAGATTCCGAAATTTTATAAATTACAGTTTTCACGTCAAGCTCCATCTTAATCAGATTCGCCCTTTAGTCTTGCGGCGGCATCTGCAGTTGCAAGTGAATCTATCATAAAGTCGATGTCTCCGTTAAGGAAACTTTCAAGGGAGTGCACGGTGAGTCCGATCCGGTGGTCGGTGATGCGCCCTTGAGGGTAGTTGTAGGTACGGATCCTCTCGCTTCGGTCTCCCGTTCCTACCTGTGAACGGCGCTCGGATGCGATCTTTTCGTCCTGCTCCGCCTTTTTCATATCGTAAAGCTTTGCGCGGAGAAGCTTCATAGCCTTATCCCTGTTTTTGAACTGACTTCGCTCGTCCTGACACTCGACAACGATGCCGGTGGGACGGTGGAGAAGTCTTATGGCAGACTCCGTCTTGTTGACGTGCTGTCCGCCTGCTCCGCTGGATTTTATAGTCTCAATCAGAAGGTCTGACTGGTTAATTTCAACTTCAACTTCCTCAACCTCAGGGAGAACGGCAACCGTCGCAGTGGAGGTATGTATTCTGCCCGACGTTTCGGTCTCGGGTACACGCTGTACGCGGTGGACGCCTACTTCGTATTTGAATCTTGAATAGGCCCCCTCGCCCGACACGATAAAGGTGACCTCGCGATACCCGCCAAGCCCCGTCTCATTCATGCTGACAAGCTCACATTTGAATCTCTTTGAGTCCGCATACATAGTATACATACGGAAAAGCACGCCTGCAAAAAGCGCCGCCTCATCTCCGCCTGCTCCTGCACGGATCTCCACCACAACATTTTTGTCGTCCATGGGATCCTTCGGCAGAAGAAGCACTTTTAATTCTTCCTCAAGGGTAACGAGGACAGCTTTTGCGACTTTGTATTCCTCCGCGGCAAAATCACGCATTTCGGCGTCGTCGGAAAGTTCCATAAGCTCCCTTGCCTCAGCCATATTTGCCTCGGTCTTCACGTATTCACGGTACTTTTCGATAAGGGGAGTGAGAGATTTGTATTCCTTCATAAGTTCGGTGTACTTTTTATTGTCCGAAACAGTTTCGGGAAGGGACAGCTCCCTCTCGATCTCAATAAATCTGAGTTCGGCGTCTCTCAGCCTGTCTGTCATATCAGTTTATCCTTAAAAGTTAATTAAAATGGTGTGGGCGTACCTACGAAAAAACTCCGCAGGCACGCCGTAGTATTTTGTTTACTTGCAGAAAGCCACGAATGCTTCGTAAGCCTCGTAAAGGTCAGCCTTGGAGATAACCTCGAAGGGAGCGTGCATGGAAATTACGGGCACGCCGATGTCGATGGTGTCAATGTTAGACTGGGAAACGAACATAGCAACGGTTCCGCCGCCGCCCTGGTCAACTCTGCCGAGCTCGGAAAGCTGCCAAACAACGTTAGCCTCGTCGAACATAGCACGAACCTTACCTACTACCTCTGCAGAGGTGTCGTTGGTATTGCCCTTTCCGCCGGAGCCGGTGTACTTAGCGAGAGCTACGCCGCAGTGGAGGATAGCGGAGTTTCTCTTCTCGTAAACCTCGGGATAGTTGGGGTCATAAGCCGCCGCAACGTCAGCAGAGAGGCAAAGTGAATTTGCTCTTACAACGGTAGCGTTTGCACCCATCTTATCAGCGAGATTTGCAATAATGTCGATAAGGAGAGAGGACTTCATGCCGGACACGCCGCAGCTTCCTGTCTCTTCCTTGTCTGCAAATACAACGATATTTGTGTGGAGAGTCTCGCCTGCCTCAACGATAGCGCGGAGAGAGGTATATGCACAGCAACGGTCGTCGTGGCCGTAGCCGCCAACGAGCCATCTGTCAAGACCTACGTCAACGGACTTACCTGCGGGAACTGCGGTAAGCTCTGCACTGAGGAAGTCCTTCTCGATAATACCGTACTTCTCATTAAGAAGTGCCATAACGTTGAGCTTTACGCCCTCGTCAGCCACAGCTCCGTCCTCGTCAATGTAGGGAGAGGAGCAGATCATGATGTTGAGTCCTTCACCGGTGAAAGCCTCAACCAGCTTCTTCTGAGCCTGATCCTTTGCAAGGTGGGGAAGAAGGTCGGAGATGCAGAATACGGGGTCACCTGCATCCTCACCGATGGTAACGCTCACGACAGTTCCGTCAGCCTTGGTAACAACTCCGTGGAGAGCCAGCGGGATAGTTGCCCACTGATACTTTCTTACGCCGCCGTAGTAGTGTGTCTTCAGGTAGCCGACGCCCTCGTTCTCGTAGAGGGGACTCGGTTTTAAGTCAAGACGGGGAGAGTCGATGTGAGACGCGGTAATGCGAACACCCATCTCGAGAGGCTCGCTACCGATGGTGATAGCAAAAAGGTTCTTGCCTCTGTTGTTGTAGTAGAGCTTGTCTCCTGCCTTAACTTCGTCACCAAGCTTCCACGCCTTAAAGCCGTTTTTAACAAGAATGTCAACCATTGTGTCAACAGCCTCGCGCTCGGTCTTGGATGCGTCAAGCCAAAGTTTGTAGTCCTCGCAGAACTCCATCATCTTCGCTCTTTCTTCAGCGCTCTTCAGATCAAATACGCTCTTCTTCTTGTAAAGAAGCTCTTCTGCAAGACGCTTGGATCTCTTTTCTTCGCTCATAATAGCCTCCGTGTATAGTAAATATATTCTATTATTTGTTTTATCAGTTTCCGTAATACATTTCTCTGTATTTTTCGGAAAGTTCAAGGAGCTTTTCTCCCTGTTTTACAGCTTCTTCGTCAGGCACCTTCACGAAAACTCCGTTTTCATCGAAGTTTGCGCTGTCCTGAAGCCACCCCTCAGCCGCTTCTG
Source organism: Eubacteriales bacterium (assembly GCA_045603205.1). GTDB lineage: Bacteria > Bacillota > Clostridia > Oscillospirales > CAG-272 > RUG11130. The sequence continues at coordinate 10,001 of JAZULS010000153.1, forward strand.
CTCCCGCAGACTTAGCGGCACACACGTATCCCCATCTTTGGAGATCGTTATAAAGAAGGGACAGCTGGTATGTGCCGTACTTGATGTTGGTCTCGGGTCCGTACAGGGCGTCGTGAGGCAGATTCTCCCTTGTAATGAGAAGCATGTCATCAAACTCCTCGAAGGTGACTCCCATAAGCCCGATTTCGCCGTTCTCGCCCTCAAAGCCCTTATCAAATCCGCTTTCGTTTTTTATAACGGCGTACACAAGATACTCGGGCACGGCATATTCTTCGGCGTATTTCGTGACGAGTTCTGCGTACCTTTCGGGCCTCGGATAGGTCTTAAGGTCCACCTTGTCCCAAACGCTTTTATATACAAATCCAATTATCAGAGACAGGATGACAATGGATATTATGATAATGCTTCTGAGTATGGACGTTTTCAGCTTCACTTTATCTCTCCTTTGTTCCGTTTTTCTATCTCACGCAAAATCTCAGCAACGCGAACTCTCAAAGCTTCCTCATCCGCGTCAGTCTCGATAACGAAATCCGCCCTATCTCTGAAGATTTTGTCTCCCGCCTGAGCAGCAAGGCGTCTTTCAGCCTCTCGAAGGTCTATCTTATCTCTTGAAACTATGCGGCGGAGCAAAACCTCGTCAGGAGCTACAGCCGCGAGAACAAAATCGCATTTTTCGTTGTATCCGCTTTCAAAAAGAAGAGGCGCGTCAACTATAACTGCCCATGCGCCACCTTTTGCGTATTCCTCAACGCGACGGTCGGTTTCGGCAAGAATGTGACGGTGTGCTATCTCGTTGAGCTTCTCTCTTGCCGCCTTTCCCTCTCCCGAAAAGACGATGGCGGACATGGCACGGCGGTTTAGTGAGCCGTCAAAAGAAAGTATCCCCTCGCCGAACTCATCAACAAGCTCCTTCATACACTCCGACAAAGCGTATCTGTCGGCGGGGCCCGTCATACCTGCGTAGACCTTATCCGTATCTACCGAGGGAACGCCGAGAGAAGCAAAAAGAGAAGAAACAAAGCCTTTACCTGCGCCGCTTCTGCCGCACAAGCCGATAACACAGGTTTTTCCGCTTCTCTCCATACCTTCGCCTCTCAAACCAAAGAAACTTTTGTTCACATACGTTTATTTTATCACGGTTTGCCCTTATTTGCAATACAATTTTTCAGGTATTTAATAATAAAGATGTATTTTTAATATAGGCACGCCGGAAAAATCCGTCAAAAGGCACAAACAAATCATTGACGGAACTTTTCTTATGAGTTATAATTAACTTAGCAATAATCCCGCATTATCATACATACAGAAAAGGCTACGGTTTTAGGGAAATGAAAGAAAAACTCACAAAGGTTCTCCGCGGAGAAGTTGAAAATCACATTCTTCCGTTCTTCTGGCAGCATAACGAAGACGACGGTCTGCTTCTTGAAGAACTTCATAAAATTTACGACAGCGGTATCCGTTCGGTCTGTGTCGAATCCCGTCCACACGAGGGTTATCTTACCGAGGATTGGTGGAGCGACATGCGCCTCATCCTGGACGAGTGCAAAAAACTCGGAATGACTGCGTGGATCCTTGACGACAAGTATTTCCCCACGGGATTCTGCAACGGTGTTCTGCCTAAAAAATACGCTCATCTCGGCAAACGTGCCATCACGGAAAAGCACATGGACCTTTGCGGTCCCGTTACCGACGGTGCCGTAATATACGAGGGTTGGGCAGACGAAGAAAAGGGCGACGAGCTTCTTGCCATTATCGCTTGCCGTTGCGAGGGATCAGATCAGGAGCTTACGGGTGAGTGCCGCGATCTTACGGATAATTTAAAGGACGGTCTCGTCAGGGTGGATCTTCCCGAGGGTATCTGGAGAGTTTTCTTCATCTTCGAGCGCCCCGAAAAGGACGGCAGAGTTGACTTCACAAATCCCGAGTCCGTTCGTCTTATGTTCGATGAGATATACGAGCCTCACTACAGAGAGCTTGGTGAATATTTCGGCAATACATTCGTAGGATTTTTCAGCGACGAACCCTTTATCATGGACAGAGTTTCCCTGCCCGTGAGAGGCGCAAGTAATTCCAAGGGAAGATACCCCTGGAACTCTTACATAAAGGACCAGCTGAAGTCCCGTTACGGTGACGCCTGGAAGGTACATCTCCCCGCCCTGTGGTTTACGATGAACGGAGTTTCCCCCGCTTACAGAGTAGCTTATATGGACGGTGTCAGCACCCTTTACAAGGAGCACTTCTGTGACGCGGTCGGCAACTGGTGCCGCGCCCACAACGTAGAATACATCGGTCACGTGGTGGAAGACCACAATATGCACACCTCAATGAACAGCGGTGCTCATTTCTTCCGAGCTCTTGACGGACAGGATATGGCAGGCTGTGACGTTGTTCTTCACCAGATCGTTCCCGGCATGACAAACCACAAGAATGCCTGCAACTGCTGGTACGACATTGCCGACCCCGACTTCTTCCACTTCAGCCTTGCAAAGATGGCGGCTTCTCACTCCCATATTCAGCCCGAGAAGGCTGGCCGCGCTATGTGCGAGATCTACGGTGCTTACGGCTGGGCTGAGGGACTCAAAATGATGAAATGGCTGACGGACCATATGCTCGTCCGCGGCATCAACAACTTCGTGCCCCACGCATTTTCCGCAAAATTCCCCGACGAGGTTCCCCCTCAGTTCACGGGAGCGGGACACAATCCCCAGTACAAAAACTTCCGCCACTTGATGGAATATATGAACCGCGTCAGCACCCTTACCTCCGACGGTGTTCACAGAGCGGACTGCGCTATCCTTTATCACGCTGAGGGAGAATGGTCCGGCGGCAGCTTTATGTATTTCTACACTCCCGCGAAGCTCCTTACCCTCGGTCACATCGATTTTGACGTGATCTCCGCCGATTACCTCGACCGTGCCGAGATCCGCGACGGTAAGCTTTGGCTCGGCAAGGAAAGCTTCCCCTGCCTTATCGTTCCCCGTGCGAAATATCTGCCCGCACGTGTGATCGACAAGATCCGTGAAGCTGCAAAGGCAGGCGTTGACGTAGTATTCCTCAACAAGATCACCAAACGCTCCTGCGAGAGACCCGGACATCCCATAGACTGGTCAAACGTGGAAAACATCCACGTCGTTCCCGCCGAGGATATTTCTATCTGGATGCGTGAGCACGGTCACTTTGACATCACCACTTCCAACGAGGCGGAAGATCTCAGATTCTACCACTATTACCGCGGTAATACTCACGCATACATGCTTACCAACGAGGGTATTACGGAAAACGTACTCACCTCCCTCTCCTTTGACGCTTACGACGGCGGTGAATATGCGGTATACTATCCCATGGAGAACAAGGCTTACCTTGCGTACAGCGCAGATCATCTGCTCCGCATAAAGCTCGAGCCTTACGAATCGGTGATCCTCTTCTTCGGAGAGCTTCCCGAGGGTCTTCCTGTTTACGCGAAGTATGCTCCCCACCGCGAGACCGTCATTGAGCCCACCTTCGACGTTACCATGTATGAGGCGGAAGGTTATCCCGATGCTCCCATGGCAAGCGTTAAGCTTGATAAACTAAAGAGCCTTACCTCCGCTGATATGTACCCCCGTTTCGGCGGATACATGAAGTACACCTGTGAGTTCGATTATGAAGACGTAGACGACACACACTATATTCTCAGCCTCGGCAACGTTGGTGAAACTGCCGAAGTTACCCTGAACGGAGTTGACGTCGGCGTAAAGATCGCCCCGCCTTATAAGTTTGACGTTTCAGGCGTGCTGAAGTCGGGTAAGAACAGCCTTGAGGTTCTTGTAACGAACAACCTTGGTTACGAGCAGCGAGACCTCTGCTCAAAGTATCTCCTCCTTGAGCCCGCAGGTCTTCTCGGCCCTATTGAAATCAGAAAAACCGTAAGGATCAAGGCTGAAAATGAGTAAGATCAAATTTGGCATCATCGGAACGAATTTTATCAGCGACTGGTTTGCCGATGCTGTTTCAAAAACTGACTGTGCGGTGTGTCACGCAGTATATTCGAGAACAAGCGAAAAAGGCGCTGACTTTGCCGCTCGTCACGGAATAGGCAAGGTTTATACCGACATCGAGGAGTTTTTCTCCTGCGGAATCGACGCCGTGTATGTAGCCAGTCCCAACTGCAAGCACTGCGAGCAAACCCTCGCCGCCATCTCCCACGGACTTCACGTGCTTTGCGAAAAGCCGATCGCATCAAACCATGCGGAATTTCTCAAAATGAGAAGTGCCGCAGAAAAAGCGGGTGTAGTCCTTCTTGAGGCTATGCGCGTCGCCTTTGATCCCGCCCTTGAAGCGATAAGAAGCACTCTCCCCCGCCTCGGCAAGATACGACGGGCAAGTCTGGAGTATTGCCAGTACTCCTCAAGGTACGACAAGTTCCGCGAGGGAGTCGTCTTGCAGGCATTCAAGCCTGAATTTTCCAATGCTTCTCTCATGGATATCGGAGTTTATCCCGTTCACCTGTGTCTCAGACTGTTCGGCTACCCAACAGAAAGCATAAATTCGTTTTCGACAATTTTAGAAAACGGTTTCGAAGGGTCAGGACAGATCCTACTCGGGTACAAAGATTTCAGCGTTACCATTGCATACGCTAAGACCTTTGACAGCGAAAACCCCAGTATTATATGCGGAGAAGACGCTTCTCTGCTCATCGACAAGGTTTCTCCAACTTCCCGTCTGACCCTCATTCACCGCGGTGGCAAGAGAGAGGACGTTCCCTTTGCCTACCGTAGCGATAATATGGTCTTCGAGGTGGAGGAATTTGCTCGCCTTGTCAAAGGCGGCAATTGTCTAACCGGTCACGCAGACTATTCCGACATGGAAATGAGGCTGCTCGACACCGTAAGAGCACAAAACGGAATACGTTTTCCTGCCGATTCTCTATGAGCCCGACTCAAGGCCCGCAATATATTCAGCAGCGCTCCAAGCGGCTACGAGACCGTCAGCACAAGCAGTAATAACGGAAACGGGAGCCTTCCCTCTGACGCTTCCCGCGGCAAAAATTCCGGATATCTGTGTGCGGCAGTCAAAATCAGTTATCACGTGCCCCCTTTCGTCGACTTTCGTCCCAAAGGGCAAAGTTATTGTCGGTTTCTTAAATTCACTTACAAAAAGCACCCCGTCATTTTCGTCGGCGGTGCTTTTTTCAATTTCCCTTAACAAGCACCCGTCACCCGCGGCTAAAATGATTCCTCTGCCCTCGTATGAGTCTCTGTCACCCATCACCGAAAAGCCGTCGTTTGTGAGTATAACGGCTCTCGCTCTGTCGTAGGTTACATCAATCCCCTGCTCCTCGAGCCCGCGTAGCATTTTTGCCGACAACTCCCACCCGGTTATTCCTCGGGTAAAAGGAAAATCTTCAACAAAGGCTCCGCTTGCCGTTTTACCGCCGCACATTACAGATTCAAGCAGTATTACACTACAGCCGAGCTTCGTGGAATAGTATGCCGCCGACATGCCTGCCACTCCTGCACCGATGATTATAAGGTCCTTCATTTTCCGCCTCCGCTGTTTTTGCGTCTTTATTTTCATTATATAATATGCCGTCTCGCACTCCATTGTCAGTAGCGGGGAGGCACCTGCCTGCGGAATCTATTTTTATTTTTTTGATTTTTCCTATTGACACGGTGATTTTTGTATGCTATAATTCGGTGTAAAGTGATTTACTTTACAGGAAAGCCGTGTTTCTATGTTTGAAAAAAACCTGCTTCTTCCGTGTCTCTTAGACATTTACGGCGCGCTTCTGACTGACAGAAAGCGTGAGCTTCTCGATTATTATTACGAAGAGGATTATTCCCTCTCCGAAATATCCGAGCTTACGGGTATCTCAAGACAGGGTATCCGTGATTCCATCAAAAAAAGCGAGGCCGAGCTTCTCGATTTTGAGTCCAAGCTTCATTTGTACGAAAAAAAGAAAGCCATGGCTTCTATCACAGCCGACACAAGGGAATCTATAAATATTTCTCTGTCTCAAGCGAAGGACTCTGAGTTGGCAGTTCTTCTGAGCGGTGTATCCGCCAGACTTGACGCCCTCGAAGAGCTTCTCTGAGAACAGGACAGATCCCACAAGACAGAACGGAGAGAATTATGTTTTCAAATCTTTCAGATAAACTTTCCGCTGCATTTAAAAAATTCAAAAACAAAGGCAGGCTCACTGAGGCCGACGTCAAAGAGGGTATGCGCGAGGTCAAGCTTGCACTCCTTGAGGCGGACGTTAACTTCAAGGTCGTTAAAGAGTTCATCAAGCGTGTAACCGAACGTGCCGTCGGACAGGACGTTCTTGAAAGCCTTCTCCCTGCACAGCAGATCATCAAGATCGTTAACGAAGAGCTTGTTTCCCTTATGGGCGGTGAGTGTTCAAAGCTTACTATTTCCTCAAGACCTCCGACAGTCGTAATGATGGTCGGTCTTCAGGGTTCCGGTAAGACCACCCACAGCGCAAAGCTTGCTTCCCACTACAAGAAGCAGGGTAAAAATCCCCTTCTCGTAGCTTGTGACGTATACAGACCCGCCGCTATCGACCAGCTAAAAGTGGTTGGTGAAAAGATCGGCGTTCCCGTCTTTGAAAGAGGCACGGGATCTCCCGTCAAAACCTCCGAGGAGGCCATCAAGTACGCCATCAAGCAGGGGCATGACATGGTGTTCATCGACACCGCAGGCCGACTTCACGTTGACGAGGTGCTGATGGAAGAGCTCTCCTCCATCAAGGCGGTAGCAGATCCCACCGAGATCATACTGGTAGTTGACGCCATGACCGGTCAGGACGCGGTAAACGTTGCGTCTTCCTTTAACGAAAAGCTTGACATCACCGGCGTTCTTCTCTCAAAGCTTGACGGTGATACAAGAGGCGGTGCTGCTCTGTCGGTACGCCACGTTACAGGCAAGCCTATAAAGTTCATCGGTACCGGAGAAAAGCTCGATGCACTTGAGCCCTTCCACCCCGACAGAATGGCTTCAAGAATCCTCGGTATGGGCGATATTCTGACTCTTATCGAAAAGGCAGAGCAGGAATTCGACCAGAAGAAAGCCGAAGAGCTTGAAAAGAAGATCAGAGAAAACTCCTTCACTCTCAGCGACTTCCTCGATCAGTTCCGCCAGATCAAAAACATGGGTAATATTCAGGATCTCATGGGTATGATCCCCGGAATGAAGGCAGGAGCACTGAAGGACGCTCAGATCGACGAGCGGGCAATGGCAAGAACCGAGGCTATCATCCTTTCCATGACGAAAAAGGAGAGAGAACATCCCAACATCATCAACGGCTCCCGCAGAAAGAGAATTGCTGCAGGAAGCGGCACTACCGTGGAAGAAGTCAACAGACTTATGAAGCAGTACGACCAGATGAACAAGATGATGAAGCAGCTCTCCGGCGGAATGATGCGCCGCGGCAAAAAAGGACGTATGAAAATCCCGTTTGGCTTCTAAGCTTCTCGGATTTTTAGATAAATTAAAAAACAAAACATATTTTAAGGAGAATTTTACAATGGCAGTTAAAATCAGACTCAGAAGAATGGGCGCAAAGAAGGCTCCCTTTTACCGTATCGTTGTTGCGGACTCCAGATACCCCCGCGACGGTAGATTCATCGAAGAAGTAGGCTACTACGATCCTATGACCGAGCCTGCAACAATCAAGCTCGAGAACGAGAAGGTTGAAAAGTGGCTCGCTAACGGCGCTCAGCCCACCGAGACTGTTAGAAGCATCCTCAACAAGAGCGGTGTTATCAAGAAATGATGGACGAAAACAAGGTTCAGACCGGGGCGGAGATAAACTTTTCCGTTCTGCTCGGTGATCTTGTTCGCCCTATCGTTGACAATCCGGACGCTGTAAGCGTTACGGAAGAGGAAACCGAATCCGGGCTTGTTCTTACCCTGAACGTTGCCGAAAGTGACGTTGGAATGATCATCGGTAAGCACGGCAAAATTGCCCGCGCACTTCGTACGATTGTTAAGGCGGCAGCAAAGATCTCCGACAAGAAGGTTTCTGTTGAAATTAAGTAATATAAGCCGATACTGCAGTAATGCGGTATCGGTTTTTGCTTTTGGATTATATAAAACAAGCCACACTCCGTAAAGTGTGGCTTGTGCGTTTGTGTAAAGTTACTCAATATACAGGTCTTCAAAACCACAGAAAAGAGCATCCTCTTTTATCGGTGTGGGATTATCGATTTTGATGTCACCGTTCACTAATGAATACAAAACATCAACATCGTATTTGTATGTGTCTTCTGCCTTAACTTTTGAAGTATACTCTTCCAGTTTTTCTTTTGGAATATCAAACAGTTCTACAAGATATTTCACACTATGTTGAGGTGTCGGAACTGTGTTCCCATAAAGAGAAGTCCATTCATCCCAGTTATCCCGGGCAATAATTTGTTTCAAATCCATCAAAGCATTTCTTTTGAGAATTATTGTGTCAAATTCAATACTATTTCTATAGAATTCATCAGAAGGTGATTTTTCTTTTTCGCAGAGAGCATCTAAGTTCCAAACACCGGTGTACCATGACCAATCATAATATATTTTTTCAAGCACTTCACGAGGAACATTAAAATAACGTATACAGTCGTAAATGGTTTTGTTGTCACTGCATCCATCCGGAAGCTCTTCTTTTTCTTCCAATTCAGTCCATTTGAAAAACTCATCTTCGCCAATGTATTTTATAAGACTCATCGGAATATCGTGATATGTTTGATGGTGAACAGGACATGGAGTGTACCCTCCAATATTTTCCTTGCCATCTTGCATTACGTTGAGTGTTGTATCTTGAGTGAGAGTATCAGACTGAGAAGCAGTAGAACTGGAATCTGCAGTTGTATCTTTTACATCTGAACATGCAGTGAAAATCAAGACACATAGCAAAAGTATTGATATTAAAAGTATTATTTTCTTCATAGCTGTCCCCTATTAATGTATATTATACGATATTCCACGGCAAAAAACTTCGGTAAAAAATCAATTTGGCAATATGTACAAATCATTCTCTGTTATCGCCAAATTTTGACTCCTGGACTGCATTAAAAAAACCATTTTTTTGTATACATTCACGGGTGGCGTTGACATGCAGTTTTCGTCACTTTGCAAAAAAATTACTTCATAAAGTTTCTTTACTTTTTATAAAATATTTGCCAAAACCCCTTGCAAAATCTTTTTCGTTGTGGTATAATACTTGGCGTATGCGATTGCGAGTGTGTGTACCCTCTCAGATACACGCTCTTTATCCAGTTGGTACAGCCAACATATAAGATGGCTTGCTGTGGTCGTGCCTCAGAGCCGTGACATACCAAACATCAAAAAACGAAAGGGATTTTAAAATGCCGAATATTAAGTCTGCTAAGAAGCGCGTAAAGGTTATCGAAACAAAGACACTTGTTAATAAGATGTTCAAGTCTCAGCTCCGTACTATCGTAAAGAAGTACTATGCGGCTGTTGAGTCCGGCGACAAGGAAGCTGCTGCTGCTGCTTACAAGCTCGCTGTTAAGAAGATCGACCAGGCTGCAGCTCGTGGTACTATCCACGTAAACAAGGCTGCTCGTCACAAGAGCCAGTTCACTCGCGCACTCAACAATATGTAATATTAAATCTGCCGTAATTAACCCGTTACGGCAGATTTTTGCTTTTTTGGATTTTTCACATTTCGGAGGCTACTATGTCATACATCGAAACAGATCATCCCGCCCTTCCCGACCTCTACGAGTGGTCTAAAAGAAAGGCTCTCAAGTTTACCGTAACAGGTCAGCTTGGTCCCATCGACGACGGATTCAAGCCTGATGCTCCCTATATTCCCTCCTGCTACGGCGGATACCGTACAAGAACCGCGTTCTACATCCGCGACTACGTTCATCAGGCACCGGGAGCCGCCCTCCTCGGTCTTCACGAGGAAAACTACCGCATGATGAAGGCTTTCGTCGATTCTTCCACCAAAGAGAGAAGATATTTTGCACTTTGGGCTATCAACTTCGATGGCACCACGCCTTATCACTTGGATTACAAAAATGACCGTGATTTCTGCCGTGAAATCCCCTCTCAGTACGAGCTTGTGGAGTGCATCTACGACCTGTACTGCCTGACAGGTGACGAGAGATATCTTTCAGACTACTTCTTCGAGTTCTGTACAAATATTATGGTACATATGACCGAAATGCTTGACTCAGACGGAAACGGAATTCCCGAGGGGCAGTTTAACGTAGAAGGTGAAAGTAACATCGTAGCTACCTACGACGAGCGTGACGACACCAACCTTTTCGAGGCGGGAGATTGTATTGCCTGCCAGCACCGTGCTATGCTTGCTTACAGCGGTCTTTTTGAGGCAAGAGGTGACGCGGAAAACGCAAAGATCTGGAAAGAGAAAGCCGAGAAGCTGAGACGCTACTTCATCGAAGAATGGAGCATTGACACAGACCCCGAAGATCACTACGTTTACGGCATCGACGTTGACGGAGTGAAGCACAGTGGTTACCGCGTGGAAACAAGCTATTTTATGGCTTTAAAGAAGCTGCTCCCCAAGGGTAAAAGAACCGAAAATTTCCTTGACCTGATAAACGAGGTTCAAGGTCGCGGAATCGGCGCCAAAGGTGCTTCCCACAACATAGAAGCATACACCTACTTCCCTCAGCTTTTCTATAACTACGACCGAGTTGAAGAAGGCTGGAGCTTTATGAAGTACCTCATCTCCAAGTGGCATGCAAATCACGAGAGCCCTCGTCAGGGTCCCAACTGCTACTATCCGGAGGTTTCCTTCACCTTTATTTCAAACGTGGTCTGCGGTATGATGGGCGTATCTGCAGATATTCCTAACGGAAAGATCACAACGCTGTCCCGACTTCCGAAGGAGATAAAATATCTCACCGTAGAGGACGTAAAGCTGGGTGGTAACACTCTTGAAGTCATGCACTACGGCAGAAACATCTCAAGCGTAAAGAATTATGCAGGGGAAGGCTTTACTTGGGTGGCAAAGTTCCCCGGGGAGCACAGCGAGATCATCGTGAACTCTACCCCCTACCCCGCTACCGTTGTGGAAGATGAAGGTGGAAAGTTCTCCTGTTTGGAGATCCCCGTAAGACGCGGCGAGACCATAACTGCACGTGTGGACTGCCCTGAAGACTAATATAAAAAACGCTTGACCTTAGCCTTACTATGGTCAAGCGTTTTTTCTTATTATTTCACGATATCTCTTGCAACGTATACTCCGCTGGCAGATGCGTGGGACAGAGAATGGGTTATACCGCTTCCGTCACCGATGATATAAAGACCCTTGTAGGGGGACTCAAGATTCTCGTTTACCTCAACTTCCATATTATAGAACTTGACTTCAACGCCGTAAAGGAGAGTATCCTCGTTAGCCGTGCCGGGGGCTACTTTATCCAGAGCGTATATCATCTCAATGATTCCGTCGAGAATACGCTTGGGCAGAACAAGGCTAAGGTCTCCCGGAGTTGCCTGAAGGGTGGGAGTGATAAACGCTTCATCTATGCGGTTTTGCGTCGAGCGACGTCCGCGGATAAGGTCGCCGAAGCGCTGAACGATTACTCCGCCGCCAAGCATATTACTGAGACGGGCAATGGATTCACCGTAACCGTTGGAATCCTTAAAGGGCTCCGAGAAATGTTTTGCAACCAGCAGGGCGAAGTTGGTGTTCTCGGTCTGCATTGCAGGATCCTCGTAGCTGTGTCCGTTGACGGTAATGATACCGTTGGTATTCTCGTTCACCACGGCACCCTTGGGGTTCATACAGAATGTTCGCACCTTGTCGCCGTATTTTTCCGTGCGGTAAACTATCTTGCTTTCATAAAGCTCGTCCGTCAGGTGGGCGAAAACGTTTGCTGGAAGCTCCACGCGGACGCCGATGTCTACTCGGTTGGAATTTGTGGGAATATCAAGCTCACGGCAGACCTTCTCCATCCATTTGCTTCCGCTTCTGCCTACGGATACTATACATTTTTCGCAGTCGTAGGTTTCATCGCTGCAAACTACAGAGTATCCACCGTCTGTTACGTTGATAGATACAACGGGAGTATCAAAGAAGAAATCCACCTTATCCGAAAGATAGGCGTAAAGATTTTCAAGAACGATATAGTTGATGTCAGTACCGAGATGACGAACGGAAGCATCAAGCAAATGTAAGTCGTTCTGAATACACAGAGTCTTAAAGCGGGAGCCTGCTGTTGAGTAAAGCTTTGTGCCCTCGCCGCCGTACTTCAAGTTGATCTCGTCGATGTAATGCATCAGGTCGAGAGCTTTTTTCTTACCGATATACTTATACAAGGTACCGCCGAAATCGTTGGTAATGTTATATTTACCGTCGGAAAAAGCACCCGCACCGCCGAAACCGCTCATAATAGAACAGCTCTTGCACCCGATACAAGTCTTGATCTTATCTCCGTCAATAGGACAACGGCGTCGGCTAAGAGAGTGTCCCGCCTCAAACACAGCAACCTTAATTTCAGGCTTATGCTGCATCAATTCGTATGCCGCAAAAATACCGCCGGGACCTGCACCGATAATTATCACATCATATTTCATAGAGCAAACTCCTCCAAAAAGCAAATGTATATTTACATTCTAAATTAGATTATATCATATTACGTTTTCAAATGCAAGCATACATGTTTTCCATATTCACAGCTTCTTTTCCTGTTCCTTACAAAAAAACGACAGAAAGTTCTGAGTCTTTCTGCCGTTCCTGGTATACGTATTAATTTTATTCAAGAATGAACTTGCCGAAGAATTCGGGCTTGTGGAAGTTGGGAGCATCCGTCTCCACAAGGTTCCACGTACCGTAATGCTCTACCTGTTGGTGTCTGCCACACTTGTACACGTTTCCTCTTATCACGCTTCCGCTTTCGAGATATGCCTCGGGGGCGTATTTTTTTATCATTTCGTAGGGTAGCTCGAAGTCGACCTGCCAGAAAGCCTCGCCCTCATCTTCGCCGTATGTTGTGCGAAGGGCGTATTCCCTCTCGTCCCATTCGATATATACTTCCTTTCCGCCTACGGGGTTGTATCCGAAAAGATAGGTGGGATTTGAGTTCAGCTCGAAATTGAAGTATCCAAGGGAATTGTCCGCTGAAGGAGTGAAGAAAAACTCCATACAAGAATCGTTGCAAACATAGCCGTTAGTCTTGGTAACGCCTGCGTAAGGATCCTTTTCGTAGCATCTGAGAGAGACTTTCATTCGGTCGTCGGTATGTACCGCGCGGAACAAAGTCTTGGGCTCATAATGAAAGTCCCAAGGCCAAGAATCCACTCTTTCAAAGGGGGCTTTATCTATATCGGGGGTGTTTTTGATGATGTAAGTTTTCATATATTCCTCCGTTTTGTATTCATACTTCGATTTCAATTATAGATTCAACTGCCCTTTATGTCAATAGGCGATTTTTCGCGGGGGAGAAATTTTATCATTTATTTTTTCGAAATATTAACATCATAAAACGAAGTTTCCCTTTAAACAAAGGATTTTTAGACGCTTTTGAATTTGATAATATTCTCAATTTGCGCCTGTTACGCCTAAAAGATTTAATTTTTTCTTGAATTTTTAAGGCGTTTTTTCTTTTTAGGGAGTCATTTTCCCCTGCTTCAAGGGAGGGAGGCGGCGGAATTATTTACTTTTTCTGTCAATTCTGTTAGTTTTTATCATAAATGTTAATTTTATGTGGTTTTGTTAATCTATGGAGAGGTACGAAGCTGTTGTATAATAAAAAACGACAAAAAACTCTAAAAAACACGCCGAAAGGATGAAATTTATGAAAGAACAAACGCTGACCGTGGAAAAAGAAGTACAAAAGGAGAAAGACCGTCTAAAGCTGACGTACAAGCTGTTAAGTGAAGAGTGTGACGTGGCAGGCTTTGATAAGCGATACGCCTTGTCCGTAAGTCTGACTGACGTGGAAACAGGCAGTACGGAAGAAAAACTGATCCGAGATGTGTCCGTGAATCCCGTGCTGGCAGAGCATATTTTTTCGATGGTCTCGGAAGGACTTGTAACGCCTTGCTCTCTTTGCGAGGTGCTTGAGGAGATGATTTGAGGGAAATACAAGATTGAATGTGAATTTATTTCTGTTTAGAGACGATTAGTATGTCGCTCTACTCATTTCCCTTACCGCATAAACGGGCGATTCGTGAATCGCCCCTACAATATGCGGTGGTATTTGTTACAGCACACTATGAAATTGAAAGATCGCAAAAGAAAAAATCCGTACGTTTGTACGGATTTTCCTTTTGATTCAAGGGTCAATTCTTTAAGATCATCACGGAATTAATTCGCTGATATTAGGTATGGGACAGTCTTTAATATTTTTTGAGAATGTCGCACTACCGAAATACAGATACGTTTCGTCATCCTTATACTTTTTCGCATACTCCGTATGATTTGTAAAAACCTTTCCCGAGTCAATAAGATACACGGGAACCTCATCATCCCATGAAACAGGCGAATCGGGACTTTTCACTGACCAATAGTAAACTTCGCCGTTATACTGTATAGCATCGTACATGAGGAAATAACTCATAAAATGATAGGGCACGTCTAAAACAAACACAAGGGCGATGATACAGACAAGGATTATTGCTATGATGAAAATACATTTCTTCATTTTGATGTTCCTCAGTTATTGATTTAAATTTAGCGTTTAAATATTTTTTTGAATAGTCCCACCCGACGGGGTTTGTTGCCCGATATATTCTCTGCATACCACGCAGAGGTTTTGAACTCTTCGGGAATTTCATCATATTGTTCAAAGGGCTCATATCCCAGTTTTCTTAATTTGGCAAACCACTCGTCCCGCTTGCTTCCGGGTAATTTAGCACCGCACCAAGGACAGTAGTTTATCTTTATGTATGAGTTTGCCGTCCCGCCCTCTCCGTCGAAAATCGACAAACCGTATTCGCAGATTTCCGGAGAGTAGATTATCATCTTATCCTCAGTTTCAGAGAGCCTTGGATCCATAGTCATACCGTATACAGAATTATATACGTGCGACTGCATGTCTTCGCAACAGTGATTTATCTTATTCATAAATTGATCCTTATTTTTGTGTTTTAAGAGGGTGTGTTTAGGTTATAGTTTCTGTTACAGACTATCAAGGATGATCGACAACTTCCGCATATTCATCAAGAATGAAGTCTGCATAACGTGTGGCTTGGCGTTCCTCACCGATAAGCGTAAGATCGAGGTTATTGATCCACTGATAATAGTGTGTCAGTTCATGAGCTAAACTTAACAAAATTGATGCGAGTGCACTGTCTCTTCCGAGTTCATTTTCTAATTCACGGTAGTCTCCCGTGGCAATTCTTATATAGGGTTCATCAAAATAGGAAAACGGACCAAAAAAAGTCCCCGATACCTGATCTCCGTCTATTGCACGGATAGTTTTTGCCCCCTTCACGTACACAACAATGCGAATAGGAAAACAGTATTCGCTTCGCAACCATTTTGCGAACTTCGTAATTGCACGCTTAACTTCGGGATCAACAGATTTCTCATATCTGAATCGAAGCCCGACCCTTCGCGGAGTCACATCACAAAGCACTTTTTCCCATTTATTAATTGTCCAGATATGCATAACCCCTCCATATACAAAGCCAATACGCCTGAACACTCGCCCTTATTATTAAAATTATACCAAATCTCTACTTTTTTGTCAAGAAACACCCTTTTTAGAAAACTTTCTCCCTTTTCGCAGTTGACAAATATCGACGCTTATGCTACCATTATGACAAATAATTTGAGGTCTAACGGAGGGCATATCGGATATGAAAAGCTTCACTTTCAAAAGACCTCTTTTCGCCGTATGCTCGGTATTTTTTATAACTTCTCTCGCCGCGTCTGTGCTCTCTTATGAGCTGAAACTGACGCTTATTTTTATTTTTACGGGTGTTTTTGCTCTTTCTATGATCCTTCTGCTTACAAAGATCCGCCCTTTAAGTAAACTATTTATCCCTCTGATCCTCTCCTGCCTTATAGCTCTTGGTATATCACATTTCATAATAGGCGGCGAGACAAAGTCCTGCGAGAAACTCGTTGGGCAGAGTGTAGAATGTACCTTCACCATTGAAAAAGTGATATATTCCGCAGAATATTACGGTGTTTACTACGCAGAGGCGGAAGCCACTGATAGCTCGTGGTCGGGAAAGGTGAGTCTGACGAGCCCCGACGGCTCGGCGGTAGAGGGTGACATTCTGAAGGGTGAGGTGACCTTTGAAAGGTGCGACGAAGACACCCTGTATTTCAGCCGGAAGGATAAAGTTTTTCTCACAGCCAATGCTGAAAGTCTTGAATACGCAGGCAGAGTCGAAAATCCTTCACTTACGTCAAGACTTAGAAGCCTTAACGGACGGCTTTACGCAAGACTTCAGAACTTGACGGGTGGAAACGCCGGTCTAACCGGCGCGGTGCTCCTCGGAAACACGTCTGAGCTCCCCGACTCTGTTAAGAGAGATTTTTCTAGGCTTGGAATATCTCACCTTTTCGCCATCAGCGGACTCCACATGAGCGCGGTGGTAGCGTTTACCTATTTCTTCTTAAAGAAAACGAAGCTTTCCAGGTGGACCCGCGGCATCATAAGCATCGCCGCCATTCTCACTTTTATGGGGATCACCTGCTTTTCCGTGTCGGTGGTGAGAGCGGGAATCATGCACATAATTTACGTTTTCGGAATCCTTACGGGACGCAAATCCGACTCGCTCACCGCTCTTTCCCTTGTCGCCACTCTCATCGTTATATTCGACCCCTACGCCGCCTTCGACATCGCACTTCTCTTGTCCGTTCTGGCTACCTACGCTTGCCTTGGGTACCAGAGTGCCTTCAAGAAGAAAAGCCGCAGAAAAGTCGGTTTCGTAAAACGCGGGCTGACAAACACCCTTACCACGGTAAAAATGTCGGCTTTTATAATTGCCGCAACCCTTCCCTTCACCCTGAAGCTATCCGGCGGGATCCCATTACTGGCGCCTTTCTGCAACGTGATATTCGTCCCGCTTACCAGCGTCCTTTTATATATAGGGATGATATTTCTGCCCCTTGGCGGTGTCCCCATGGTTTCGGGCGTTCTCGCCTTTGCGGTGACGGAGCTCGAAAGGTTTATTCTGTGGCTTGCCGAGGTTATCTCAAGGCTTCCACACATAGTTCTGCCCTTGAGGTTTTACTTATCCGAAGTATTCGTCGTTATTTTATTCCTTTCCGCTATGGTGTTGGGGATCATCCACAAAAAGCACGGCAAGATCCCGCGGTTCATCTTGGCGTCCTGCGGAACTTGTATCTTGCTCTTCTCTACCGTTTCTCTTATGCTTAGCAGCACCACTCACAGCGTTGACTTTATCTCATCGGGCAAGAACGAGTCTTTTGTGATTCGGGACGGACTTGACTTGTCAGCGATAGACGTGTCCGACGGCTCTATGTCTGCCCTTTCACGGTATTTGAGTGACAGCGAAAACTCCTTTGACGGCGAAGTATCTCTGCTGGTTTTGACACACTATCACAAGAAGCACCTGTCGGGTGTTGACTCGCTGTGCGGAAAGGTAGTATTAAGGAAACTTCTCCTTCCCACACCGGAAAACGACTCTGACTCTGAGCTATGCGAAAAGCTCCTTGAATCCGCACGAGAGAGAGGTGTCAAGGTAGAGTTTTATTCACGCTCTGTCGGGGACTTTTATAAGTCGGGGGATATGTGCCTGGGTTTTAATGGTTACACTACCATAAGCAGGTCCTCACATCCCATAATATCCTTTGATTTTGAGCTTGGCGGCAGAAGTTACTTATACCTCGGCGGCACCGCAGGCGAAGCGATCGGGGATATACCGAGGGCAGATACCGTTTTCGTCGGCTCTCATCCGCCTGTGAACAAGAGTATACTGGAAGGATTCGCAGAGTCCCGGGTGGTGGCGACGACAGGTGCTCTCAGCATACTGTCAAAAAAAGCTGACGTATCTATGGCGGCAAACTCGGTGTTTTCTACGGGAAACTACAAATAAAATGACAAAAAACGAGTGAAAAAGCGGCCTAATGTTCGTCACAATGGATAGGCAAAAAATGAAAATTTATGTTGACAAACATTTCCCGTTATGGTATAATAGCCGCTGAACGGTCTGTTTGGCCGTCTCTCTGCCACTGAAAATCTTAAGCAGTGGTCTGAAGTCCATAGGGAGGTAAAAAATATGGAAAAGATTATGCACTCTTATGAAACACTCTTTGTGATTTCTCCTGAGCTCTCCGAGGAAGATACTAAGGCACTCGTTGAGAAGTTTACAGGTCTTATCGCAGAGAACGGTGAACTCGGAGAAGTATCTGAGTGGGGTCGTCGCAGACTTGCATACCCCATCAACTACAAGACTGAGGGTTACTATGTGCTCGTAAACTTCAAGAGCGAGCCTTCTTTCCCCGCTGAGCTTGAAAGAATCTTCGGCATCACCGACGGTATCCTCAGAGAAATCGTTGTTTGCCACGACTAAGTTCGCAAGGCACGAAGGAGAAAGAAATTATGGCAAACTTTAATTTCACCAAGGTTATTCTCGGCGGACGTCTTACCGCTGACCCTGAGTTAAAGACGACACCTAACGGTGCTGCCGTGACTTCCTTTACCATTGCCGTTAACAGAAGATACGGCAACAAAAACGGAGAAGAAACCCAGGCGGATTTCATCAACGTCGTAGCATGGAGACAGACTGCTGAATTCATCACTCGTTATTTCCGCAAGGCAAGCTCTATCTGTATCGTTGGTTCTATCCAGACAAGAAGCTGGACAGATAACCAGGGCAACAAGAGATATTCAACTGAAGTAGTTGCTGATGAGGCTATGTTCGTTGATGCAAAGAGCGAAAGCCCTGCTGCTCTTCAGCAGAACGCAGGTTTCGGTCAGTACGGACAGCCCTCCTCTTACGTTCCCGAAGGTTATACCTCTTACGGTAACCAGTCTGCCCCCGCGTACAACACAGGCGCTCAGTCTGCTCCCAAGTTTGAGGAGATCACAGACGATGACGAGCTCCCGTTCTAATCTCTGAAACCACAATTATAAGAAAGGAATAATCGTTAATATGGAAAACGAAATCAAGGACACTGTTGTAGAGACTGCTCCCGAAGCAGCTCCTGCAAGAGAGAATACAAGAAGCGAAAGACCCGCAAGACCTGCTCAGAAGAACAACCGCAGAAGAAAGAAGGTCTGCGCTTTCTGTGCTGACAAGATCGACAACATCGATTACAAGGATACCGCCAGACTCAGAAAGTATGTTTCTGAGAGAGCTAAGATCCTTCCCCGCCGTATCTCCGGCACTTGCGCAAAGCACCAGCGTCAGCTTACAGTTGCTATCAAGAGAGCTCGTCACATCGCTCTCATGCCCTACATCAGCGACTAATTAAGCTATTTTTATACAAACATCAGCAGAAAAAACTTGATGCCGCAATGCATCAAGTTTTTTTGGGTTCTATAATAAAAGTTGGGGTAAGCTCAGACAGATATCAAAAAAAGATAGGCATATCTGCCGAAATCTGATAAAATAAAGTTGACTAGACAAAACTT
>JAZULS010000154.1:0-3788 GCA_045603205.1 Eubacteriales bacterium
ATATACCAGGGGAGCTGTCTTTGCACGGCGTCCGCCGAATACGATCGCGGAGATCGGTACACCTGTCACGCTGTCAAACTCAGAGGAGATGCAGGGGCAGTTCTTTGCAAGAGCGGTAAAGCGGGAGTTGGGATGTGCGCCTGCTGTAGCCGCTTTGTTGTTCTTGTCGTACTTGGTGTAATCCCAAGGATTGCCTCTCCAGTCGATAGCGTTAACGGGGGGATTGTCGTTGAGACCTTCCCACCAAACGGGGTTGTTATCGAGATCGTGAACAACGTTTGTGAAGATGGTGTCACGCATAGTTGTAGCGAGAGCGTTGGGGTTGGACTTGTCGTTTGTACCGGGAGCAACGCCGAAGAAGCCGTTCTCGGGGTTGACAGCCCAGAGTCTGCCGTCCTTGCCGACACGGAGCCAAGCGATGTCATCGCCTACGCACCATACCTTGTAGCCCTTCTTCTTGAAGATCTCCGGAGGAATGAGCATAGCGAGGTTGGTCTTACCGCAAGCGGAGGGGAATGCGGCGCTGATGTACTTGATCTCGCCTTCGGGATTCTCAAGACCGAGGATGAGCATATGCTCTGCCATCCAGCCTTCCTTGCGTCCGAGGTAGGATGCAATACGGAGCGCGAAGCACTTCTTTCCGAGAAGAACGTTTCCGCCGTAGCCGGAGTTTACGGACATAATGGTGTTGTCCTGGGGGAAGTGAACGATATAACGGTTCTCCTCGTCGATGTCAGCTCTTGCGTGGAGACCCTTGATGTAGTCAGCGCTGTCGCCGAGTGCCTCAAGGACATTTGTGCCCACACGGGTCATGATAAGCATATTGAGAACGACATAGATGGAGTCTGTAAGCTCGATACCGTACTTAGCAAAGTCGGAGCCTACAACACCCATGGAGTAAGGGATAACATACATTGTTCTGCCCTTCATGGAGCCTGTGTAGAGCTTGTAGAGCTTTGCATACATCTCAGCGGGATCCATCCAGTTGTTGATGTTACCTGCCTCTTCCTTGGTGGGTGTGCAGATATAGGTTCTGCCCTCAACACGTGCAACGTCGTTGATAGCGGTGCGGTGGAGGTAACAGTTGGGAAGTATCTCTTCGTTAAGCTTCTCAAGCTCGCCTGTGGAGCAAGCCTCTGCGCGGAGAGCCTCTGCCTGTTCTTCGCTTCCGTCGATCCAAACGATCTTATCGGGCTGAGTAATGGCAGCCATCTCCTCGATCCAAGAGAGAACGTACTTGTTATTTGTCATTTCGGTATTCTCCTTAAATAAAATCAAATTCAATTTAAGTATACCCTATTTCCGAAAAAAAATCAATAGACTTCGCTGAAATTACACTCCGATTTTACACTTTTTTAATATACAGGGAGTCTCTTCCTTCGTAACACGGCAAAACAAGCACGGGACTGTGGGCTTTGTGATGGTTTATTTGACAAATGCCGTTCTGCATGCTATAATATTTTTTGTAAGAAGATCATTTTGACAGAAAAGGAGCTTGTAGACAAAATGGAAGATAACAAAAATCTTAAAAAGCTGTCCCGACGTGTTAATTTCCGCAGGTCGTCACGTCAAGTGATTACGTTTTTCTTGATCACCACACTCGTTGTAAGCTGTGTGATGCTCTATCTCAGTGACCGTGTCATCGAGCCCGATCTGAAAATGAAGAAAGACCTTCCCGATCTTTCCGATGCGGAGTTTACTTGGGAAGTCGACGCTTCAGCTTTTGAAAAAGAAGTATCCGCTTACAAAAGCTCACTTCCCGAAGACACAGCCCGAGCCTTGATAAACTACGTCGGTCTCACAGAACCACGAACTCTCCGCGAAGGCACAGAGTTCAAAAGCGGGGACGCCACCTTTAGTATTGACCGCTATGGAGTCGTACGCTACAAAAATGAAGGTCTCGTCGGTTTTCAACTTTCGGGAGATGAGCTTTCCGAAAAATGCGATGAGCTTATGCGCGAGCTTGGACTTGACCCTGCAGATTTCGTATTCGACGGTAAAAACGGCTACGATCAGGTAGTAGGTTCGAATGTATTCGGATTTTCAGGTATCTCTTTTGACTTCAAGGGGGACACTCTGTACTCAGCAGTATTGTCACTTCGCGATCTGTCTCACGTCGTTACCACAGAAAGCCGTTCGATTGAGAACTGCGAGAACTATATGAAAACGGACGATAATATGACCTTCCGCACGGAAGTAAGTGTTGACGAAGTTGACAAGATCACGGTCAGCGCGGCAGAGATAAGATATTCTATCGACAGAAACACAAATCACGTTCAGCCCCTTTACGATCTTTCGGGAACGCTCGTCGGAAGCTGTGACGGAGAGACCGTTGAAACTGCATTTGAAGCAACGATCCCGGCTCTTCCCGACAGAAATCTTCGGTGGTCTCTGTGGGAAGCAATGCGGCAGCGTTTCAACGATAAATATGTTCCTGAGGATAAGTGTTGTGAATGCTGATTGCGAAATCATATCGTAAAAGCCTCTCGTTTTCGGGAGGCTTTGGAATTTCCCGAAAAAACTCAAAATTATTTTCAAAAACCTATTGACAAGGCAAACTCATTATAGTATAATACTCGTGTTGTTGAACCGCAGACAGCAGGTTACAGTAAAAGCACTCGCTTTCCTGCCGAGGAGAAACGCGATGATTTATTATTATGATTTCATTGTGTCTTTTTCGGCGTTCGGCCGAGGAAGACTTTTTTGTTTCTCTGTCTGAAATATTCAAAGGAGGAGAAAAAACATGCCCAGCGAAAAGATTTTAGAGCAGAAGAAAGCTATAGTTGAAAATCTTTCCGATAAGTTCGGCCGCGCAGTTGCAGGTGTTCTTGTTAAGTATCAGGGTATCACCGTTGACGATGATACAAAGATGCGTGCAGAGCTCCGCGAGGCAGGTGTTGAGTATTCCGTAGTTAAGAACACTCTCATCGGCTTTGCTTGCGACAAGGTTGGCTACGGCGATATGAAGGCACACCTCGAAGGTATGAACGCTATCGCAGTTAGCTACGACGATCCGATCGCACCCGCAAAGATTCTCAAGAAGTATGCTGACAAGATCGAGACATTCGAGATCCGTGCAGGATTCCTTGACGGTGCTGTAGTTGATGCAGCTACTGTTGATGCACTTGCAGAGATCCCCCCGAAGGAAGTTCTCATCGGCAAGCTGCTCGGAAGCATCCAGTCACCCCTCTACGGTCTTGCTTGTGGCCTTCAGGCTATCATCGACAAGAGCGGCGAGGCTCCTGCAGAAGCTCCTGCAGAAGAAGCTGCAGCTGAGTAATCAGTCTGCAAAAACAGCCGTTTGACGGCACACATAATTTTAAAATATAATTTATTAAATTCGGAGGAAAATTAAAATGGCATCTGAAAAGACAACACAGATCCTTGACCTTATCAAGGGTCTCACAATTCTTGAGCTTTCCGACCTCGTAAAGGCAGTAGAAGAGGAGTTCGGCGTATCCGCAGCTCCCGTAGCAGTAGCTGGCGCAGCAGTTGCAGCAGCTCCCGCAGCAGAAGAGAAGACTGAGTTCGACGTAGTTCTCGCAAGCTTCGGCGCTAAGAAGCTCGACGTTATCAAGGTCGTTCGTGAGATCACCGGTCTCGGCCTTAAGGAAGCTAAGGAAATGGTTGAGGGCGCTCCCAAGACTCTCAAGGAAGGCGCTTCCAAGGAACACGCTGAGGCTCTCAAGGCTAAGCTCGAGGCTGCAGGCGCAACTGTTGAGATCAAGTACGATTCTCCTAAAACAACACGCAAACCTCCCGAATCGGGAGGTTTTTTGTTGGTGTGA
>JAZULS010000155.1:0-16084 GCA_045603205.1 Eubacteriales bacterium
ACATCCGAGCATCCCTGCCGCATCCTCATCGCTTGTGCTCTGCATCAATGCGCGAAGCACATCCATTTCGTGATGAGTCAATGAGTAGCTCGTAGTAAGTCCAAGCTTTACCTCGGGAGTTTTATCGGGGAAAATATGCTCGCCCGCCATGGTACGGTCCATAACGCTTATCAGCTCACCGCTTGACGCGTCCTTGTACCAAAAGCTGTCTGCCATTGCTTCCTTTGCCTTCACTATGAAGGTGTGCTCAGCCATTGACGTTACGATGATAACCTTGATTTTAGGAAATTTCTTTTTTATAACAGCGCAGGCTTCGATACCGTTTTCATCACGAGCGGTACAAACGTCCATAAGCACAAGGTCAACAGGAGTTCTCATACAGAAAAGCTCGGCGTCGGCAGCGTTGGAAATAACACCGGCAAGAGTATAGTTATCACTTGAATTGATAATGGTTTCCATATTTTCTTGTGCCATTCTCTGGTCTTCTACTATCAGTACACGGATCATAGTACTCCCTCCTTTCCTCTAGGTACACTTACGGTAAGCTTGAATTTTGGTTTAGACTGAACAGTCATTGAGCCGCCCATTCGCTCGATACGACGACGCAATGTAGAAAGTCCGCCTCCTTCTACGATCTCTCTGTCCGGTCGTACACCGTTATTGGTAACGTTAACTGTAGCAAAAGCTTGCGTTTCACTGAAGCTTACATACAGTTTATCTGCTCCTGCATGCCTTACGGCATTGGTTACGCATTCTCGAACAGCACACGTAAGCAAATATGCAGTAGATTCATCAGAAGGCAGTGCTCCTGATTGGACAAGCATCAGTCCTATTGAGTCACAAGTCTGACGAATCTGAGAAAGCATATCGTCATCGGTAGGTTCGTTGTTATATTTGAGCATCGAGACTGCTCTGTGCCACGAATGTACCATACTTCTGGGAATGCTTTCCTTATCCTCGAGCAGGTACTTGCGAGCTTCTAAGAGACATCTGCCCATTTCGTCGTGTACACGCATCTTTGCGTTCAGTATTTCTTCCTCACGAGTTACTGTAACAACGTTTGCAGAAAGTCTTTTGAGTTCAGCCTGGGTTTTGCGTAGTTGATCGTTTTCAAGCGTAAGCTCTACTCGCTTTCTCTGTAAGTCAGATACATCTGATGCAATAAACTGGGTATAAATGGTTCCCATCTCGTCAGAAACAGATCTACGTTCTATCTGCCATGCTTTGTTGTCCGAAACAGTAAATATCTTACCATCCCGAACGACGCCCTCTATCGGAACAAATTCCGGCACGACAACGTCGTTCAGGTCAGTGATATACTGTACGTCCTTGCCGCTGACATTAAAGGAAAAACGATGCATAGCGCGATTACAAAGGACAGGTAGACCTGCTTCGTTAAAGAAGCATACACCCATGGGGAGATTATCAAAAGCTTCCTTGATGGATTCATTACCAAGTGATTTTCGGTTTCGTGTTTCATTAAGTAATGACCATACGGCAAAAGCAAGGGAGATGACAGTGACTGCCAACGCAAACACGAAAGGCAGGTGAAGATTGTTCTTAGAACTGGTCATACTGTTATCCACCTGCATCGCAACGTACAAGACGGCATTAGACAACAAAACGGTAGCTGAAATCAGCTTCTTTCCGAAGCCGAGTCTGTGTCTGAAGGACAGTACACCTGAAGCGGTAAGTATAATAACGGTAAGGAGACTGAGTACAAGCAGGATGACCTGCGGCACTGTCCCTGTTTCATGAAAATAGTACGTCATTTCCCGCGACCTCCGTCAAGCTTTAAGGAAAGCGTAAAATAATTGTCATCATTCACACTTACCGATATGTTGTCTGTTGCGAGTATTGTTAAGTCAAAACTACAAACCGCATCGACACAACAGTAATAACTGCCTTCACGGCTAAAGAAACGTGCAAGAAGTGACGTCAGACCGTCAAAAGCACTTTCTACAACGAATTCGTAGAAATCGAAAAGCTGCATTGTAACGTCTGTGGGAATATCAGAGTCAAAATGTACTGATGCTGCGCAGCTGATACCCGCAAATTGCAGATTTTTCATCATTTCATTTACGCTTAGGTTTAATTCATCCTCTTTGATCGTTTTTATCTGTTCGCCGACAAGAGCAAGATTGTTGCGTCGTTTAAGATAAGCGCCAACTACAACGATACGTCTGAGAAGTTCTCTTTTCTCGGTAGGATCATCTGTCTCGGAAAGCTCACGAAGCCAGTCATTCAGGAGATTTATCTGTTTTGCGGTCTGTCTGTGCAGTTCATCATGAAGACGGTTCTTTTCCGCAAGTGCACGTATACGTTTGTCCATATGATAGTTCTGCATTGAAACCTCGTTTGAGTCTTTAAGCTCTTCCCTAAGTTCCTTTAATTCATCTAGGATCTCCAGAAGCTCAGAGATATCCTCCTGATATATTGTATATCCGCCCTTGATCCTGGAACCTGAAATGCGTATGCCGTTGTCGACCGTTACGGGATTCCACGTCGCATTTTCAATCAGCTCACGTGGAAGCTCCAGCGCGTCGTCAGAACAATAATGAACTGTATAATCGTTATCAACAACGGATACGCCCAGCATTGACCTTTTAAGAAGCTTGTCATAATTACTGTTTGATTGGATGAGTCCGGTTTTTATACAGCTTTCCCAGATGGCAACTACGGCAAAGCATAGTGCCGCTGTCATTTCGATAAAACCGAAAAGATCACTGTCTATTGCGTAAAGTGCTGTGTATAGAACTGAAATAGCAAGAAGTCCGATAGGCAACCATAATGTTCGCTTAGACCGTGGAATACGGCAATGGCGTACCACCTCTACTATCATCATTGCTATGCATACAAAGATCCAAACGGTTGCAATATAGTAAAGAATACCGTGACTATATACATCCCAGCCTTCTTTATAACCCATGTGAAATTCGAACGCTAATTCATGCAGGTCGTTAGTTAGAATAGCGACTATCATGGCAATCGACGGTATATATAAAAGGTTCCAACTTTTAGGTACTCGAAACTCATCGGGTTTTCCAATACATTTTGCAGCCATTAATGATATGTGCGGGATTAGTATCATTGAGATATAGTAAGCATACCAGCACCACTGTCCAATGGGGAAAACTTGGAGAAACACAGTATGCCGGAGAGTTCGCATCAGCATCCAAAGCATCATAAGTCCCACTAGCGTAATCAGGTAACGACGAATAGTTTTGTTCATGATCCGCTCATATACTGATGCCGCCCATGACACAAGAATGCCTATATAAATAACGATAATAACTAACTGCGAAATAACATAGAGAGTCTCTGTGGTTTCTTTGGTTGCCACGCGCACAAAATTTGCGAAAAGCAGGAGATATACCGACAGAAGTACATTTATGGTATAGGACTGTGTTCTTTCACCTATACTCATCAGTCCCTGTCGCTGCATAGAGTGATATATGGCAAGTATAAGGCATTCCGTTATTATATATGATACTGAAAGCCACTCGAATCCGCGTGGAAGAAACTGTTCTACAAGCCAGATAGTAATATTGCAGAATACCGAGCAAAGAAGCAGTACTGTATGCTTGCGAGACTTGATCTTTCGCTTTAAGATAGCATAAAGCGTCACACCTATCATCGAAAGCATATATCCAATAAGATATACGTAGTATAGCTTATGAAGAGGCCCGTATTCGCGGACAAGCTTGGTGGTACCGTTAACAAAATGAATATCTACAGTGCTGTAATATATGGGTAGTATGCCGGGACTTGTGGTGATGGTAAGCATAACGATACCCAGTGCCGCCGTAATCAGTGTGAGTGGTTTGCTGCGCTTGATACCGCAAAAACGAAGCACCATCATCAAGAGGAAAAACGGAAGAAAAACACTTCCGAGATATGCGATGCGATTAGAGTTCAGCACATCAGCAAGGTCCTTTGAGATGGAGGTCATAAAATAACCGAGATTACAGAGGGAAACAGAAACAAATACCAAGAGAAGCCATACGTCACGTTTTTTATCGGCAAGCACGCAGGCTCCTACCATACACAGCGAAATAATTGTTATAATTCCGTATGCGACCTGCATCTAAGAGCACCTCCTTTAATTGTTGTGTGTAGTATCCAATATATTAGTTTATTATATATTGCAAAGTTTAACATATTTTAGTACATTATAGCATATAAAGCATTTGATTTCTATAGTATTATAAAATATAAGAAAACTCCATCTGGATTTAGATAGCTTAGAGAAAACGGGAATCGATATTTGAACATCGATTCCCGTTATGATTACTTGTAATTATTCAATTATCCTGCAACATTCTTGCAGAAACGCATGAATACATTTGCAGCCTCAGTTCTCGTAGCAAAACCTAAGGGGTTAAGTGTACCGGCTCCCGTACCGGTAATAAGCATCTCTGCATGTGCCCACTTTACTTCTTTCAATGCCCAGTTTGAAACCGTATTAGCATCGAGGAATTTAGAGAAGTCAGAACTTACGTTATTATTTATACCGTAACCTTTGTATTCTGTGTAACGGTAAAGCATCGTTACGAGCTGCTCACGGGTGATCAAATCATCAGAACCGAATTTACCATTACCGTAGCCTTTAACAACACCTGCTTCATTTGCCCAAATTACAGCGCTTGCATACCACGCAGAAGCTTTTACATCATCAAAAGTATCCTTGAAGCTGACAGCAGGATTACCCTCGAGGTTATAAAGGATCTGTGCGGTCTGAGATCTTGCAAGATTGTCATAAGGACCGAATTTATCATTACCGTAACCGTCCATCAGATCGTTGTCCATGCAATAATGTACACCGTCTTGATACCAATCTTTGAGATTCAGGTCAGCCATTTTACCTGCTGGACAGCTTTTGTCTTTTGAACAACCTGATACATTATTGCGAAGTGTTACAGTGACAGTATATTTTTTACCGTATCAATCCTTTCTCTTCAAAGCGGTCAAGATACCATGCCTTCTTAGTTGCTTTTTCAGTTATATATGTTCAGATACTGTGACAAACGCGCAAACGGTACTGAGATATCTCCGTACGGCCTTACAACGATTTCTTTCATGTTTTCACTTGATCAGTTACTGAACATTATTAATACAGAACTTGAAGGCGGTTTCACAGATGTTCTAATCACAGACGAGCATACTATAATACTTGACCGACCTATATGCGGTTCGGTATAAATCGGTAAGTGACATAATACAATTATTCGGGAGGTGAAGTCATGTCATATTCTGATCATAACGGAAATATATATCCGCTTGTTATTACTACTGCGGACACCAGCACTACTGAGACGGAAGTAGTAGAAGAGCTTTGGCGAATTCTATCTCGTAGCTGATGTTACCAACAACTTCTCATTTCATAACAGAAAGGAGGTGGACCCATATGGCGATTGCTTTATACGCCCGCAAATCGATTGAACGCGAGAACTCACTTAGCTGTGAAAGCCAGTTGGAATATTGCCGCGCCATGCTCAAGCCTGATGAACGAGGGGAAGAAATTCTTGAGTTCATCGATAACGGTTTCACTGGAAGTAACATGGAGCGTGACTCTTTCAAAGAACTTTTGAAGCTTATAAAGCAAGGTCGGATACGTAAGCTGGTCGTTTACAAGATAGACAGAGTGTCGAGAAACCTGCGAGATTTCACCGAAATACTCGAGTTACTCAAGACACATAACGTAGAATTCGTAAGTTCTCAGGAGTCCTACGACACGTCAACTATCTATGGAGAGATGATCACGAAAATATTGATGGTCTTTGCGGAATTTGAAAGATCAAGTATCGTACAGCGTGTAACACAGGCTTACGATCATAGGTCTGACTTAGGTATCTACATGGGAGGCAAGACTCCATATGGATTCACCTTCGAGCCTGCAGTAATTCACGGTGTCAAAACCAAGAAATTAGTCCGGAATGATATTGAGGCTGAACAGGTACTGTATTTGTTTGAAAATTACGCAGTTCAGGGAGTATCTTTAAGACGAATCATGGCTAATTTGGTAGCTAATAATATAATGCCGACTAGTGGGTCTTGGAGTACCGCGAAGATATCTGCCATTTTACGAAACCCAATTTACGTTAAAGCGGATTCAAATATTCTCGAATACTTCAAAAAGCAGAATGTACGGATAGTTTCCGATTATTCGGCATTTGACGGTATACACGGAGTTCAGTTATACGGACAAAGTAAGCATAAAGCTGAAGATATGTCTGACATAAAAGTCGTTGTTATGTCCCACGAAGGAATTGTAAGCTCAGAGTTATGGCTCAAATGTCAGGCAAGGCTGAGCAAAAACAAGGCTTTCGGACCTTCTCTCAGTAATAAGACAAGCTGGCTTGGTGGACTTGTTATCTGCAAAGATTGTGGTCGTAAAATGGCCGTGTCTAAGGGTACTAAGAAGAAAGACGGTTCGCAGAATAGATATTTCAACTGTTCCGGCAAGAGGCTTAATATGATATGTGACGGACCGGACGTAACGATTTACGCTGAAGCTCTTGAAAATACCATAAGTAAGCTTATAACTGAGAAAATTAATAGTTTTTCAGACGTTAACCGCAAAAAATACGAAAATAACAGTACACAGATAAATCTATTAAAGATCAGGTTAAACGAAATTTCTGCTGAGGAAAATAAGATCGTAGACCTGCTCGTGAATTGTGGTACTGAAGCTAGTCTATCTTCCCTACTTAATGACAAGGCAAAAGCTTTATCTGAAGAGCGTGAGGCTTTGCTAGCCAAGCTTGATAACATGAGTACTGCCAAAACTGAGGTGATCAGTATCTCACACCTTTTAAATATATGGGAAATAGCCGACTTTAGTCAAAACAAATCGGGAGCTACTACACTTATAAATAAAATTTACATACACCGTGACGGTACATGTGAAGTCATCTGGAATATCTAAAAAACGAAATCCATAAGAGTAAAAAAACGCGAAATGCTTTCCGGGTCCGAAGGAACCGAAAGCGAAGTAAAATTAGCGTTCTTTTTACGAATGTGGATTTTGTATCCGCTAGGCAAAGTGAAAAGAGGAATCGCGACAGAATGCAAATCCGCAAGCAACTTCCATGCCTTCAAGTTCCCATGTATTAACATAGTCAAGGTTAATCGTGGTGGTAACATAGGAAATAGAAGAAAGATTGTCAGCTACGATCTTGAGCCAGTAGATAGATCCCGTAGGCAACAAAGTATTAGTTGCAGGAACCTCAAGGCGTACTGAGCTCTTCTCAGAGTTTACAACGAGTTTGCAAACGATGTTACCAACGTTGCCTTGATTATTACTGATTTCCATACGGATCGTATGAACACCATCATTAAGATAAATATTGGAAACAGTAATAGTTCCGTTAAGATCCATAGCAACATTAGCAGTCGTTAATACACCGTCAATGTATGCTTTAATAGAATCGCGGTTCAAGCCGGTCGCATTAGCCTTACCAGTGTTCTCGTAAGCCTGAGCCATCAGGTTGACATTGTTTGTAGTAGTGGTTTGACCTGAAATTTCACACCGTTACCGTTTTCATCCGTAATAGAAATACCGGTAAAATAGGGATTTTCACGGTCAATGGTTACATCGGAATAGTCAACCGTAATGTCATCTATGTAGTAGGTAACATTCTGATAGTAGTTATAGTTTCCTTCGCCTGCGGTATAGTGGCTGTTAATCTGAATATAATCAAGTGTTTGATAACCATCTAGAACATCCCAGCTGAAATAATACCAGCCGCCATTATCAATACCGGCAGTTACAGTAAAATACGAAGCCAGCTTATAGTCGATGTGTCCGCCTCTAAAACCTGCAGAAACTTGCATGGAATCCATTACTACTTCGGAAGGAATATACATCCAGAAACCAACACTCGTTGCATCTGTCAAGTCAAGAGGTTCAGGAAGATGGATATCCATCTGTCCGTGACAAGAGGCTGTAAAATCAGTCCAGTCGATATTAATTCCCATAGCATAATATCCATTACGAACCATACCATTAGTACGATCCGCCAAATAGAGTTTCGTAGAAATATCATAACCTATGGGAGTGTAGTTTTTCTTTGCATAGTTTCTGTATAAAAAATGTCCGTTTACACGAGTGTCGTTGATGTGCCAACCGTAAATATATTCTCCGGTGTCAGGTGCGTCATCTCCTCCAATGTTACCTCTCTTAGAGGTATCAATAGGAAACTGACCATCCTCATAATCGTATACAATTTCAGAGGCTTTACCGAAACGAATCTTGGCAGTAATCGCCTTGTCTGTTTGTCCGCAAATTACCGCTATAATAGTTCCTTCCTTCAAACCAGAAGTAATGTCACATGCAGTAAATTCATTGCCAACGATAGTACCCAAACCATTATCAGACAAAGCGTAAACAATATCACTGGAATTATACGCCACGGTGTTTCTACCTTCATTGGTCATTACCTCGATAGGAAGAGCCATCGAATCACCATATCCAATAACAATGGTTTCATTTCTAAAAGTTATTTCAGGTAGAACAACTGTGACAGATGCCTCACCAACGACTTCACCGTTATATACAAGCTGAGCCGTTACCTTACCTTCCTTACCATTGGAAACGAACAAACCATCAGAAATCGTACAGTAAGAAGTATCAGCAAGCTGCCAATAAGTTTCAACAGGAATTTCTGCTGCATTACCGGACATATCTGCACCAATTGCATTAAATTGAACCGAAGTATTGTGAGTAAAGTATTCACTGGCAGCAGAAAGGTGCGCTTTATAGAAAGTACCATCTGCGGGAGCAGTAGAAAATAAGCACTTACCCGATGTAGAAGGACGAAGACCACCATCTGAGGGAGAGTTAACTACCTTCAACTCTTCACCGGGACGCTGAGAACGAAAGTGGAAGCCCCACCACCGTCACAGTTGGCAGCCCACACACATCCTGCCGCAATCATAACCTCTGCACATTCGTACATGTTCATACCTGCAGAGAAAGGAGACTGACGACCATCGTTTTCCATCATTATAACCTGTCCGTCTGCAGTAATACCTACAACTGAACGAGGTGCTGGATCATTGTTATGTGCCGCTTTGTTCTGGTTTACACCATCTTTTACAATGTATCCGCTGGAAACAGGGATAACGGTCTCTTCCCAACCGTCAAGATCAGCGGAAGTACGAATCTGCGGCATTTCTACCTTGGGGATGTCAGCAGGGCGAGGATTCTCGTTGGTATCAAAATCCTTATTGATAACTACACAAGTGGGAAAACCTACGTTACCATAATCGTAACCACAATTACCTGGATCGAACATAATCTCGCCATTAAGCATCATGAAACCGAGTGGTTCGCCCACACGTTCACCAGGATAACCCGAATACCAAGACAGACAACAGTTCATAACACCGATAACTTCGCCATCCATGTTCTGGTCGATCCAGTTAGCTTGATCAAGCATTGTAGTTGTCTGATACTTAGAAGTGTTCATTGAAATGTGGCTTGAAAATTCAGTTTTTATCTCAAGAAATCCGTTTAAAACGGTAATAGCGTATCACCGAAGCGCTGATAGTGAACAAGCTCCCTCTCACGGAGGAATTTAATTGGGTCGCAGACATCGGGGTCATCGATGAGTCGCAGAATGTTATCATAAGACAGCCTTGCCTTTTGCTCTGCCGCAAGATCTTCGTTAAGGTCTGCGAGAACGTCTCCCGTCGAAGCAAAATATTTTGCATCGAAAGGAACACCTGCTGTATCTGTAGGATAGATTCCCGCAGTATGATTTACAAAGTATGCGTCAAACCCTGAGGCTTTGATCTCTTCATAGGTCATATTCTTGGTAAGCTGGTGCATGATAGCAGATATCATTTCCATATGGGCCAGCTCTTCCGTGCCCACGTCGGTTAGGATTCCGGCTACCTTGGCATTAGGTGTAGCGTAACGCTGATTAAGATAACGCATTGCCGCACCAAGCTCACCGTGGGGACCGCCAAGCTGTGAGGCGATGATCTGAGCGTATCTGGGGTTGGTGTTCTTTATCTTTACCGGATACTCAAGCTTCTTTTCGTATATCCACATAAAATTCTGATCCTTTCTTTAGTTTGCTTCGTATTCCCACGGCCACGGCCCTTCTACCCATCTCCATGTGCAGCCGTTGTTTCCGTTAGCCGTCAAAGGACCGTATTTGGACTCGTACTTATGCTTCAGCTCTGAAAGATGAGCGTTGTACTTGTTGTAGTATTCGAGTGCGTCTCTGTCGCAGGGGTGCCCGTCGAGATATAGAGTCACTTCAACAATGGCAAAACAATAGACCTGTATCTGTCTTAGAAGCTTTTTTTGTTCGTTCATTTTCTCTACCTCATCTGTATTTGCATCCGCAGGATGAAGAGCCTCTACAGGATGCTCCGTAAAAGGGGAAATCGAGACACTTGAAAATCGTGCCTCTTGAGTGTCCGTGCTCAGCTTCGTAGAGATTGCCCCACTTCTGATGTGGTGAGTAGACCATGGAAAGAGGGTTTCCGTGAAGGTCCGGGAGTTTATAATTGTCAAAATCACCGCAGCCAAGCTCGCAGGTAAGAGAATTTCCGTCGTAGTTTCCGGAGTCTCTTGTCTCGCATCTGTTATCACCGTGATCGCATCTGTTACCTTCACGCTCACATCTGCTAAATTCGGAGTTGCGTCTGTTGCCTCCGCATCCGCATCTGTTCACTTCACGGTTGTACTTGTTCCCTTCGCGGTCACATCTGTTACCTGTTTGATTTCTTTCTCCGCATCTCTTGTTGGTGTCCCTCGTCTCTCTTCCAGTCACACCGGATGTGCCACATACTGAGCGGGACGGATGTTTTCTCTCCTCATACTGACAACCGCCCTCGGAGCGGAGGATCTCAGACAGCAATGTCTCGTCGATCCTGTCAAGAGGAGTATATCTGTGTTTATGATATTCCATAGGCAATGTCTTTCCTTCCGTTTTGTTTTCTCAGGGGTCAACTTCTCTTTTTGGGGAAGAATTTTACGTGCCCCTCAAAGTAATTATATGCCCATCATGATTAATTGTGAAGGAGATAAATTTCAGTCAAAATTTGCACCGCATATTTTTACATTCTTATTGCATAATCTAACAAGCTGTGATATAATCATAGGAAATTCTTGTTTTTTCACCTAAAAGCGTGAAAAAACCTATCAGAAAGGTGTTTTTATGAATTCTTCAAGAAATTTTAAAAGAATCAGCACCGTTCTCGCACTTCTCCTCGTAGTTTTCACCCTTGTCTTCACTCTTTCAACTACTGTTTTTGCTGAAGACGAGGACGTAACTGACACTACAGGCGTTGTTGCAGAGTCCGATGCCGCGGAAGAGACCGCTGAGGAATCCAACATGTTCGCTCAGACTGCCTGGTCACTTCTTCCTCCCGTTATCGCCATCGTTCTTGCACTTATCACAAAGGAAGTTTATTCTTCCCTTTTCGTCGGCATTGTTGCAGGCGCGCTGATGCACACAAACTTTAAGGTTACCGCTACAGTGGACACTATGATCAACGACGGATTTATCGCCTCTCTCCAGAGCTGTGCGGGAATCTTTATCTTCCTCGTACTTCTCGGTATGCTCGTTGCCCTTATTAACAAGACAGGTGCTTCTGCCGCTTTCGGAAGATGGGCGCAGAAAAACATTAAAACGAGAGTCGGAGCTATGCTTGCCACCTTCGTTCTCGGTGTTCTTATCTTCATTGACGACTACTTCAACTGTCTGACTGTCGGCAGCGTTATGAAGCCTGTAACTGACTCTCACAAGGTCTCAAGAGCTAAGCTTGCTTACCTTATCGACGCAACTGCGGCTCCTATCTGTATGATCGCTCCCATATCCTCTTGGGCTGCTGCTGTTGTTGAGTTCTCCGAGGGTACCGGATATTCCGGACTTCAGCTCTTTATCAAGGCTATCCCCTACAACTTCTATTCACTTTTGACTCTCGTTTTCATCGTTGCGATCGCTCTTATGAAGTTTGATTTCGGTCCCATGAAGAAGCACGAGCTTAACGCTATTACAAACGGTGATCTCTTCACTTCCGGCGAAAGAAGTGCTGATGTTATTTCTACCACCGAAAACAAACGCGGCAAAATCGTTGACCTTATCATTCCCGTTGTCTTCCTCATTATCGCCTGTGCTTTTGCTCTCATTTACATCGGCAAGCAGAATGGTGGCGTAGGCATTTTCGACTCGTTTACCCTCACCGACGTTACAGTTGGTCTTCCCTGGGGTGCTCTCATCGCCATCTTAGTTGCAATCGTATATCTCCTCTGCCGCAGAACCATCTCCTTCAAAGACGCTATGGCATGTCTGCCCGAGGGCTTCAGAGCTATGGTGCCTGCTATGATTATCCTTACCATGGCAACCTCCCTCAAGGAGATCACCAACCTCCTCGGTGCGGACATCTTCGTTAAGAATATGATGGAAGGTGCGGCTGCAGGTCTTAACAACTTCCTCCCCGCTATCATCTTCCTCGTAGCATGCTTCCTTGCTTTCTCCACGGGAACATCTTGGGGTACTTTCGGAATCCTTATCCCCATTATCGTAAACATCTTCCCTGCTTCCAGCGAGCTTCTTTACATCGGTATGTCCGCTTGTCTTGCAGGTGCGGTTTGCGGCGACCACTGTTCCCCCATTTCCGACACAACTATCATGTCTTCTGCGGGTGCAGGCTGCGATCACCTGAACCACGTTTCCACACAGATCCCCTACGCGGTAACTGTTGCGGGAATCTCCTTTGTTTCCTTCATTATCGCAGGATTCGTTCAGAATTGGCTCATCACTCTTCCCATCAGCATTGTCCTCACCATCGGTACTCTCTTTGTTATCAAGAAAGTTACTGCTGACAAGGCGTAAACTCATAAAGATAAAGCCCATTGTTCGATTGAACAATGGGCTTTTTTGTATTCTAAAGAATTTTTTTGCTATTTGAAGATACAATCCTAACTAGGATAGTAGCAGTTCTCATCGTAGGTATTGGTGCTGAGGACACGGTTGCCTACAGCGCTTGTGAGGGTCTGACCGTAGTCGTTATAGGTAAAGCTGTAGGTCTGGTTCAGCTTTGTTGACGAGCCCTCGTAAGCGTAGCCTCCGCGGTTTATGGTGGAGGTCTGTTAAATAACGATTTTTTGATGTTACGATTCGCAATGAATCGTTTTTTGTTTATATGGGGGATGTTAATAAAAACACCCAAGTCGCACATACATGCGACTTGGGTCAATAAGTATATTTGTTTGTTATAATTTTTTATTTACTTATCTACGGCAAACGCCTCTACAAAAGTATATTTATACTTATTGTCAGTGATTATGAGGATATATTTAACATCTGATGATAGAACGGTCTTCATTGTATCTTCATAGAATCGTACTGTAATCTCTATAAAACCATCGTTAGTCACGACTTTTACAATGTCCATAGGTACCAGTCCGATACCGCCTTGCTTAATGCTATATACCCCTTCAGAATACTCCGCAACGGACTGAGGAACACTATACTCCTCAAGTCCGAAAAGAGATTTCGCACCATCCGAAACGTTGTACTCAGAAAGCTTCCCGTCACCATCAAACCATCGAGTATTGCAATAATGGACACACATATACACTCCGGTGAATACCTCTTCCAAAGTCTTGGAGTCACAGGGAAAGTCGCGGCAATAGGCTGCAAAAATACGAACCAAGTCAACTACATCATTATATGTTTCCGAATATTCATAGATATTCTCGTTGGTCCAGTAAACTTCAGAATACGCTCCTATAGACACATTAAAGGAATAGTTTCCTTTACAAAGCAATTCATGATCACTTTCAACTATCTCGAAAGTAAATCTTACTTTATCGTTAATCTCTTCGACCTCATATTTACCTAACTTGATAGTTTCTAGCGGTTTATACCATTCAATATACTGTTCAAGTTTAATATTATCAACACCTTCAACACTCCAAGGTGTTGCCAGTTCAGCACATTTAATAGAGTTCCCATCGATAAATGCTTTAATCCATTCATATCGAGGATCGCTGTCACTTTTTTGCTCTATTTCACTGTAAACATCCTTTTCCGAACTATCTGCCTGATTCGAACATGCTAAAATGGAACAAGCAAGCAAAACACATGAAAAAATGATTAAAACGATTTTTTTCATTTTTGTTTACCCCTTTATACATGGAATTCGTCTTAACCTAGTGGTGGTAAATAATCTTGTGGATTAAGCCTTGTTTTTTCATAAGGGCCCCAAGAAATAACTTCAAAATGCAGATGAGGACCACTTGAATTACCCGTGTTACCAACCAAACCAATTTGTTGACCAGACGAAACTATTTGCCCTGTGAAAACAAACTTTGACCGTTGTAGTAGGTCAGCGGATTGCCGATCTCGTCGTAGGTGATGGTGTGTCCGTCGTAGGAGGTGAGAAGGTCACGCCATTCGGTGTCTTGGGGCTATCCCCCACCGAAGTGGTCGATGGGGGGAGAGATAACTACCACTGTTTTAATCGTTGAAATTATAACGTTCTTTTAATGCTAAACTTTTATCGTTGGTATAGACAAATGAATCAAATAATACATATTTTACCCCATCAGATTCATTGATGAAAACATACCCTGTCTCCGTCCTACTGTCGTCATACGGATCTCCGTTTTTATTAACAATAACAACTTCGACGGTTTCTTCTCCTGAGAAATAGTTATCGGGTATATTAATTTCTGAGAAATAAAATGCCTCTCCGTCACATTCAATGTGATCAAACCTACAGAAAGCAACTTTCGTACTATATATAACATCTTGGATCTTGTTTAGGAGCATAGGTGTAAGCATAAGACACAGTGTTAATATCGTGAGAAAAATCACGAGAAAAATTATAGTTTTTTTCATATTTAACACCTCCAATTTTAATATCAATACATCTCGTAAGAGTTTGCTATTTTTCGTAAAACGGATGCTGACACAGAACTATCCACGCAATAAAACATCATAGTATCATAGTTTTGTCCCGTAAGCCTCAAAACGTACATTTGCTTTGTTTGACCGTCTGCATACATGAAGTCTTTTTTGTGAAGCGATGCACTGTTTGAGAAGTTTATGCCGCCTTTGCTGTCATACTCCACAACCTCATGGAAATAATCATTTGCTTTGTCCGGACCTATATACTGCACCAAAACATCATTTTGATCAACTGAAAAGTACATAAATCCGTTTTTTACAGAACAATTCCATTCTCCGGGCACTTTAATAGTCCCAAAGCCATCAATATCTATCTCTTGCCAGTCGCCGGGGATCACATACAGATCAACGCACAGCCAAACACTAACAACGAGGAAAATGCTTACTAAACAGATTATCAAGATAGATTTAGTTTTTTTCATATTTAATGCCTCCAATAAAATGATTTTAAGGGATCCATAATTTTATCAACGCATCCATCCAAAATACCAGGCGAGAAATTTGTACACCCAGCCTCTTTGGCTTTTTTGTACTTCGAATTTGTCGAGTTCTTCAAAGTCGTAACCCCAAAGGTTGTTGATCTTTGCGTAGCGCATTTCTTCTTTGAGAATTAGCTGTATATTGTGAAGAAAAAAAGATATGTGATTACAGGGTATAACAACATAAAATAGACTGAATATCCAAAAAGGCACTCGGTAAGTATCAAAGCAGGAGCAGCCCAGCTTAAAATACGGATTCCGATTGTAAAGCATACCACATTCCTTTGCCACATAGACAAAAATCCCCACGAAAAAAGCTTAGATCGGAAACAATAAATTAAATGGACAATAGGTATGTATTTTAAAATACGAGATTCGTTCGATAAATCCTTTATGCTTTCTCCCCTTCCTATGTTTGGGTATGGTCTGGCTTGCTTTTCGTCAACAAAATATGCTTAGTTTATTCATCTAAATAGTCACTAACTTTATAAACAACATCACCAATTTTAAATTCTTCGTTGTTTACCCATTCAATAGTATAATCTTTATCCTCTAACCATTCTAACTTAATATCCTTTTTGCCTTCACCCATTTCACCAATTCGTTCTTTGTGAAAATGCGTAATTCGTTCAACTGTTTTTGTTTTTCCATATAAATTAATAAAGA
>JAZULS010000156.1:0-15663 GCA_045603205.1 Eubacteriales bacterium
CTTCAGAACCCCGGCGTTGAAAAGGTAATTTCCGAGGAGCTGCCCCGTCTTGCAAAATGCTTTGACAAGAAGGTCATGGCTAACGTCAGCGGATTTGCCATCGAAGATTACGCTTATACCTGCGAAAAGCTCGACAAGTGCGAAGAAGTCGGTTGGCTTGAGGTAAATATCAGCTGCCCCAACGTTCACGGAGGCGGGATGAGCTTCGGAACAAGTCCCGAAAGTGCTTATGAAGTGACAAAAGCTGTAAAGAGCGTTACCACAAAGCCCGTAATTGTGAAGCTTTCACCCAACGTAACAGATATTGTGTCCATTGCGAAGGCTTGCGAAGAGGGCGGCGCTGACGGAATCAGCCTTATCAACACCATGCTTGGTATGAGGATCGACCTTCGCACGGGAAAGCCCGTAATCGCAAACAAAATGGGCGGTTTCTCCGGTCCTGCCATATTC
The DNA here is from genome assembly GCA_045603205.1 of Eubacteriales bacterium. Lineage (GTDB taxonomy): Bacteria > Bacillota > Clostridia > Oscillospirales > CAG-272 > RUG11130. Next base: position 451 of record JAZULS010000156.1, read on the forward strand.
CCCGTGGCTGTGAGAATGGTTTATCAGGTATCCAACGCTGTTTCTATCCCCGTTATCGGAATGGGCGGCGTATCAAGCGCTGAAAACGTCATCGAAATGATGATGGCAGGCGCAACCGCAGTTGAAGTTGGTGCGGCAAACCTGGTTGACCCCTACGTTTGCCGTGACATTATAAACGATCTGCCTGCAGTTATGGAAAAATACAAAATAAATAATCTTAAAGATATAATAGGAGTGGCATAATGGGAAGAGATGTAATCGTAGCCTGTGATTTTGCAAGCGCTGAAGACGTATTTAATTTCCTTGATAAGTTTCAGGGCAGAAAGCCCTTCGTAAAGATCGGTATGGAGCTTTTCTATGCCGAGGGTCCCGCTATCGTTCGCGAGATCAAGCGTCGCGGCCACAAGATCTTCCTTGATCTGAAGCTCCACGACATCCCCAACACCGTTAAGAAGTCCATGGCGGTTCTTTCCCGTCTTGACGTAGACATGACAAACCTTCACGCAGGCGGAACCGTTCGCATGATGGAAGCAGCTCTCGAGGGACTCACAAGAGAAGACGGCACACGTCCCATTCTCATCGCCGTAACTCAGCTCACCTCCACGGATCAGGAAGCGATGGAAGCTGACCTTCTCATCAAGGAGCCCATTGACCGCGTTGTAATGCACTACGCCGCTAACGCTAAGAAGGCAGGACTTGACGGCGTTGTTTGCTCTCCTCTTGAGGCAGGCAAGGTACACGATACCTGCGGCGACGGCTTTGTGACCGTAACTCCCGGCGTACGTTTCGCAGACGGCGAGATCGGCGACCAGAAGAGAGTTATGACTCCCGCTGAGGCTAAGAAGATCGGCTCCGACTATATCGTTGTCGGACGTCCCATCACAGCGGCTGCTGATCCCGTTGCGGCTTACGAGCGCTGTGTTGCTGAATTTGTTGACTGATCTACGTTTTAACGAAAAGGAGATATAGATATGGAAGGATATAAGAGAGAATTTATACAGTTCCTTGAGGCGGCAGGAGTTCTCAAATTCGGAGACTTCACCGCAAAGAGCGGAAGAAAGATCCCCTACTTCATCAACGCAGGAATGATAAAAACAGGCGAGGACATCGCAAAGCTCGGCGAGTTCTACGCAAAGGCATATTTTGAAAAGTTAGGCGCTAAGAAGGCTGTCCTCTACGGTCCTGCATACAAGGGAATCTCCCTTGCAGTGTCCGCAGCAGTAGCACTTTCTAAAAACGACCTTAACGTTCCCTTCTTCTTCAACAGAAAGGAAGTTAAGGACCACGGCGAGGGCGGCGTATTCGTAGGATACGTACCCACCGCAGGCGAAGAGATCGTCATCATTGAGGACGTTATCACCGCCGGAACAGCTATCCGCGAGAGCATGGAGATCCTTTCCCACCTTGAAGGCACAAAGGTTGCCGCTACCTTCATTATGGTAGACCGTAAGGAAAAGGGTCAGGGTGAAAAGGGCGCAATGCAGGAGATCGAGGAGCAGTTCGGCTTCCCCGTATACTCCATCGTTGTCGTTTACGACATTATCGAGTACCTTGAAGAGGACGAAGCTAATCTGGAAAACGTAACCAGAATCAAAAATTATCTTGCAGTTAACGGAGCGAAAGCATGAGAAGCCTTATAGATATTCTTGATCTTTCCACCGAAGAGATAGATTCTCTTATTGCGACGGCGGAAGACATTATTGCAAATCCTGCGTCCTATGCAGAGCGTTGCCACGGAAAGAAGCTTGCAACTCTGTTTTTCGAGCCCTCCACCCGTACGAGACTCAGCTTTGAAGCTGCTATGCTGGAGCTGGGCGGAAACGTTATCGGATTTTCCGAAGCGTCAAGCTCCTCTGCCACCAAGGGAGAAAGTGTAGCCGACACCGCCAAGGTCATCAGCTGCTACGCTGACATCATCGCAATGCGTCACCCCAAGGAAGGCGCGCCCTACGTTGCCTCCCTTAACGCATCCATCCCCGTTATCAATGCAGGTGACGGAGGACACAACCACCCTACTCAGACTCTTGCCGACCTTCTCACCATCAAACGTGAAAAGGGCAAGTTTGACGGCCTCACCGTAGGCTTCTGCGGAGATTTGAAGTTCGGAAGAACCGTCCACTCCCTCATCAGCGCACTTTCAAGATACACGAACATCAAGATCGTGCTTATCTCCCCCGACGAGCTGAAACTTCCCGGGTACATCATCCGTGACGTTATTGAAAAAAACGGTATGCCTCACGTGGAGACTGCAAGCCTTGAAGAGGTTATGCCTGAGCTTGACATTCTGTACATGACTCGCGTTCAGGGAGAGAGATTCTTCAGCGAAGAAGAGTACCTCAGACTCCGCGACAGCTACATTCTCGACACTAAGAAGCTTGAGAGTGCCAAGAATGATCTTGTTATTATGCATCCCCTGCCGAGAGTCAACGAGATCGCCGTTGCTGTTGACTCTGACCCCAGAGCCTGCTACTTCAAGCAGGTGCTCAACGGCAAGTACATCCGTATGGCGCTTATTCTGAAGCTTCTTGAAGAAGCCTCAGCAGAAGGATAAGGAGGTTTCCGTATGAATATAGACTCCATATCAAACGGTATCGTAATCGACCACATCACCGCAGGCCGCGGAATGAAGCTTTATGAGCTTCTCGGACTTAACAGCCTCGACTGTGCCGTTGCCCTTATCAGAAACGCGGGCAGCAGCAAAACAGGTAAGAAGGACATCATCAAAATTGACGCGGATATTCCGCTGAATTTCGATGTTATCGGCTTTGTTGATCCCGGAATCACCGTCAACTTCATAAAGGACGGTACCATTGTCGAAAAGCGTTCCATCGACACCCCGGAAATGCTCACAAACGTGATAACGTGCAAAAATCCCCGCTGTATCACAACCGTTGAGCAGGAGCTTGACCACGTTTTCAAGCTCGTTGATAAAGAAAACAAAACCTATCGTTGCATCTATTGCGAAGCCAAGGCAAAGTAATAAAAGGAGAGAGAAAAAATGGCTAAATTTATCAATGAACCCTCACATACCTTTAACGAGTATCTTCTTATTCCCGGATATTCGTCAAGCGAGTGTATTCCTGCTAACGTAAGCCTCAAGACACCTTTGGTCAGATATAAGAGAGGCGAAGAATCCGCCATCACCATGAATATTCCCATGGTATCTGCTATCATGCAGTCCGTTTCAGGTGACAGACTTGCTGTTGCTCTGGCTACAGAGGGCGGCGTGTCCTTCATTTACGGCTCACAGTCCGTCTCTGACGAAGCGGCTATGGTCAAGCGTGCTAAGAACTATAAGGCAGGCTTTGTAAAGAGCGACTCCAACGTGCGTGCTGACGACACTCTGGCTGACATCGTTGCTCTCAAGGAAAAGACCGGTCACTCCACCGTTGCGGTAACCAGCGACGGCACCGCGGAAGGTAAGCTTCTCGGCATCGTAACGGGACGCGACTACAGAGTAAGCCGTATGGATCCCGCAACAAAGGTCTCCGAGTTTATGACTCCCGTTGAAAAGCCCATCACAGCTCCCGAAGGAACCTCCCTCAAGGTAGCACACGACATCATCTGGGATAACAAGCTCAACTCTCTCCCCATCATCAATGAGGAAGGTCAGCTTTGCTACTTCGTATTCCGCAAGGACTACGATATGCACAAGCAGAATCCCAATGAGCTTCTGGACGCATCTAAGAGATACGTTGTAGGTGCAGGTATCAACACCCGTGACTACGCTGAACGTGTTCCCGCTCTCGTTGAAGCAGGCGCTGACGTTCTCTGTATCGACTCCTCCGAAGGCTTCTCCGAGTGGCAGAAGCTCACCATCGACTGGATCCGCGCTCACTACGGCGACAGTGTAAAGGTTGGCGCAGGTAACGTTGTTGACGCGGACGGCTTCCGCTTCCTCGCTGATTGCGGCGCTGACTTCATCAAGGTCGGTATCGGCGGCGGCTCCATCTGTATCACTCGTGAGACAAAAGGTATAGGGCGCGGTCAGGCAACTGCTCTTATCGAGGTCTGCAAGGCTCGTGACGAGTATTTTGAGGAGACCGGTATCTACGTTCCCGTATGCTCCGACGGCGGTATCGTATACGACCACCACATCACTCTCGCACTTGCAATGGGCGCTGACTTCGTAATGCTCGGCAGATATTTCGCTCGTTTCGACGAAAGCCCCACAAACAAGGTAAACATCGGCGGAACATATTATAAGGAATACTGGGGTGAAGGCTCCAGCCGTGCCCGTAACTGGATGAGATACGACCTTGGCGGAGACAAGAAACTCTCCTTCGAGGAAGGTGTTGACTCCTACGTTCCTTATGCAGGAACTCTGAAGGACAACGTTGCTCTTTCTCTCAGCAAGGTTAAGTCCACCATGTGTAACTGCGGTGCGCTTTCCATCCCCGAGCTTCAGGAGAAGGCTAAGCTGACTCTCGTATCCGCTACAAGTATCGTAGAGGGCGGAGCTCACGACGTAATCCAGAAGGAAAAGACAACAGCAATTAAGTAAGACTATAAAAAATCCACACTTCGGTATGAGGTGTGGATTTTTTGCGGTTGTAACGCCCGTCTCTTCCGTATGTGTCCGTCAAAAAATGCAAAAAGGACGTACACGGCGGTACGTCCCTTTAAATATTCTATTTCTCTTGGGATCAAGGCATTATCGCGTCATATACGGTCATTGGAATGTCCGCAGTTGCGATCACACACTCTCCGTCTTCATCTGTTTTAGGTATGATGAAGCGATAGCAGGGGAACAAGCATCCCGAGAGTTTTGGCTCATTTGGTGCGTCTTCGTTTTTATAAAAGCCGATGTTGTAGTAGACGTAAGCCTTGATATTTTCGTGATCGGCATCGGGATAAGCGATTTTTACGGCTTCAAGGGCTTCACTATATGGTATCGTCTCGTATTCTCCAAGGATTCCGTCTGTAACTTTTATATTAAGACCATATCCGTTCACTTTTCCCTCATAGACATGGAAGGATATCGAAGTCGCACCTTCAAAAAAATCCATTTCCGTCAGAGGCTTGGTAGGGGAGATCAGGGTATAATAGACAAAGTATCTATCGCTATGTGTCAATATTTCGTAATCGGTTATTCCGGCGAACTTCATCATAGCTTCGAGAATCTCATTACCTTCAATAAATTCTTCTATAGTTCCAGAGAAAACCTCGGGGGTATTTAATATCACACCAACTCGCTCTGCTGCAGCATGGAAGGTACCGATTTCGGTTTCTGTCTCATAGCGTTTGGGCAACTCAAGATTCTTTGCACCGTAGTCCCATTCCTTCATATCCAAGGATTCTACCTCATCTGTATCATAAAGCAAACACAGGAAGTTTTTCAAATTATCCTTGGCTAAATTAGCATTTTCCTCGGAGTTTTCATACAATGGTCCGGTATGCCCAACGGGATATTTAGAGATATAGACCGGGTATTTATCAGCCAGTGGAGTATCTTCGTTGATGAAAAGATTCTCCGGGACATCATATTCCAAGTAATTGTAGAAAAAACCTCCTGCGCATCCCGGTCCGTTTGTAAGAATGTAGTCGTTAGGGTCAATTTCGGATCCGCCTACTCCGTCTTGCTGCTTTCCTCCCGTATCTCCACCAACCGTCGTGTCACCGGTATCATTCGCACCCATGTCGCCTATGTCTCCCGTTGGTTCCGGTTTCGTTTCGGTAGGCTCCTCCGTTCTCTCCGTCGTCTCTGTGGGAACTTCGGTTTCCGTGGTCTCGGGAACATCCGTGTCGGTAGTCGCTACGGGGTCAGGTGTTATGTGGGGCGGGGGAGTTTTGCTGTTCATCATACTGATAACCAGCGGCACCGACAGGCAAAGCACCAGACACGCCGCCACGGCAAATGCCCACTTCTTCAACGCCGCGACTGAGCGTTTTTTCGCCTTATATTCGCCCGCTTCCACTACATATTTTTCATCTATATTTCCGATTGCGTCGGAAATGCTTTTCTTTTTCATAAAGTCACTCCTTCCTTCAAAAGATGGGCTTTCAGCTTTTCTCTGATTCTGAAAAGCCTTACGGATACGTTATGTTTGCTGATACCGAACAGCTTTGCCACCTCTCCTATAGAGTCTCCGTACCAATAGCGCCTCACGAACATCACTCTGCTGTCAGAATCCAGCTCGGCGAGAAAATCGTCGATAAGCCGTGCGGTCTCGCGGGCGTTAAATTCTTCTTCCACCGAAAAATCCGAGGAGAAGCAAGGCTCAAGCTCGTCAAGCGCCACGTCGTAAAAACTGTTCCTCTTGGCGGCGGTATTCGCGTGATACTTTTTCACGGCGAGATTTCGAACGATGCGGCAAACGTAGCTTAGCAAGGGGTTTGGCGTTTGAGGCGGTATGGTATTCCAAACTCCAAGGTAAGCGTCGTTCACACATTCTTCACTGTCTCGTCTGTTTCCAAGGATGTTAAAAGCGATCTTTGATAAAAGCTTTTCGTATTTTTTCGATAGTTCAATGACTGCCTGTTCCGAGCGCTCAAAGAACAACTCCGTTATTTTTCTATCGTCCAAATTTCTCACCGTCCTTTCCGCCTCACCCATATACTACGCTTTTGCAAGGTAATATCTCACTCATTTGCTATATTTTATCATATTTTTTAATTTTTTTCAAATTCGGGTCGGTCCCCTGCGTTAACCGCTGTTTTGGGGTCAAAAATCACACAAGATTTTGCCGCGATCAGCCCACTTCGCTCACCTTATGCAAAAGCCGAAAATCCCCTTTATTTTATAGGTTTGCCGAACGTTAAAATAGCCGTTTTTTACCTCTCAAAAAGGCAAAAAAGCCCCCGCAAAACCTTGACACTGATAGCGAAATATGTTATACTTTATACGATGTTTTTATACATTCTTTGCGACTGACGGAGAACGTGGAGCACCACAATGAAACAAAGAATGTGCCGGGATCTTTCCGGCGATGGCCGACCGTCTGGGCACATTTACTCTTTTCACGGAGCAAGTGTGCCTTTTTATATTTTTATAAGCAAAAATTAATTGAATCAATATAAGAAACGGAGCAGAATCATGAAAAAAATCGGAATCGTTATGGGCAGCGACAGCGACCTGCCCATACTGCAGAAATCAATCGACACGCTGAAGTCCCTTGATATTCCTTACGAGGTGCACATCTACTCAGCTCACAGAACTCCCGATGAGGCGAGAGATTTCGCAAGGGGTGCAAGAGACGCCGGCTTCGGCGCTATCATCGCAGCGGCAGGCATGGCGGCTCACCTGGCAGGCGCAATCGCTGCTAACACCACCCTTCCCGTCATCGGTATTCCTTGCAAATCAACTAATCTCGACGGACTTGATGCCCTTCTGTCTACCGTTCAGATGCCCTCGGGTATTCCCGTTGCCACCGTTGCCATAAACGGAGGCGTTAATGCGGCTCTCATCTGCGCTCAGATCCTTGCAGTAGAGGATGCTGACCTTGCCGCAAGGCTTGACGCCAAGAGAAAGTCCGACGCTGAGGCAGTTCTCGCTAAGGACCGAGCTCTCGTCGAAAAACTCAACTGACACACGACAAAACCGACACAGAAGCTCTTAAAGAAAGGATTAAAATATGGGCGGATTTTTCGGAGCAGTACGCAAAGGCGATGCCATAGAAGACGTTTTCTTCGGCACCGACTATCACTCTCACCTCGGCACTCGCCGCGGTGGTATGGCTGCGTACGACCCCTCACGGGGACTTCAGAGAGACATTCACAACATTGAGAACTCACCCTTCAGAACCAAGTTTTCCGGCATTTTCGACGAGATGACGGGTTCAAGTGCCATCGGCTGTATCAGTGACAGCGATCCACAACCCCTTATCATCCGTTCTGCCCTCGGCAAGTTCGCCATCTGCACCGTTGGTGTCATCAACAATGCCGAGGACCTCATCGACAGATATTTCAATGCCTCTAGCGGTCACTTTAACGCAATGACCGGCGGTGCCGTAAACTCCACAGATCTTGCTGCCGCTCTCATCAGCCGCAAAGAAAACTTCGTGGAGGGCATCAAGTTCGTTCAGGATATGATCGAGGGCAGTCTTTCCATACTGATACTCTGTGAAGACGGCTCCATCATCGCTGCCCGTGACAAGTTCGGCAGAACTCCTGTGCTGGTGGGCAAAAACGAAGGTGGATATTGCGTATCCTTTGAGTCCTTCGCTTATCAGAAGTTAGACTACATGGACGAGCACGAGCTGGGCCCCGGAGAGATCGTGAAGATAACGAAAGATTCCTTAGAGGTGCTGGCAGGTCCGGGCGACAAGATGTGCATCTGTGCTTTCCTCTGGACCTACTACGGATACTCCTCCTCCAATTACGAAGGAGTCAACGTAGAGGCCATGAGATACCGCGACGGTCAGATAATGGCTGAGTCCGACCGCGAAAGAGGCCTCGTGCAGGACATCGACTACGTTGGCGGCTTCCCCGACTCGGGTACGCCTCACGCCATAGGCTACGCCAACGCCAGCGGCAAGCCCTTCGCCCGCCCTTATATCAAGTACACCCCCACTTGGTCAAGAAGCTTTACTCCCGCAAAGCAGGTGGACAGAAACCGCGTTGCAAAGATGAAGCAGATCCCCATAAAGGAATTCATCCAAGATAAAAAGCTTCTCTTCGTCGACGACTCCATCGTCAGAGGCACTCAGCTCAAAGAAACGGTTGAATTCCTCTACGACAACGGAGCAAAAGAGGTCCACATGAGGAGCGCCTGCCCGCCCATCATGTACAGCTGTAAGTACCTCAATTTCTCACGCTCCAACAGCGAAATGGACCTTATTGCCCGCCGTGTTATCATGGAGCTTGAGGGTAAAGAAGGCTTCAAGTACATCGAAGAATACAGTGACGGTACCACCGAACGCGGAAGGAGACTGCGTGAGGCTCTCAGTAAAAAGTTCCGCTTTGATTCCCTTGAATTCCAGTCTCTGGAGGGCATAATCAAGGCGATAGGCATCGATCCCTGCAAGCTTTGCACCTACTGCTGGACGGGAAAAGAGTAAGTTTAGTCTCGACCCTACCCACAGTCAGATCTGTCCCGGTAAAATAAAAAATATGTGTTTGCCGCGTAATGCGGCGGAATGGAGAATATTATGCACGCAAATTCAAAATCTGACAGCTACGCTGCTGCCGGTGTAGATATCACCGCAGGCTACAAAGCCGTAGAACTTATGAAGAAGCACATCGCAAGAACCAAAAACGAGGGTTGCCTCGATGACGTTGGCGGCTTCGGCGGTTGCTTCGGTCTTCCTGTTGCAGGAATGGAAGAACCCGTTCTCGTTTCCGGTACTGACGGATGCGGAACCAAGGTAAAGATGGCTATCCTCATGGATAAGCACGACACCATCGGCGTTGACGCCGTTGCAATGTGCGTAAACGATATCATCTGCTGCGGCGCAAAGCCCCTTTTCTTCCTTGACTACATTGCTTGCGGCAAGAATATCCCCGAAAAGATCGCTTCTATCGTAGGCGGTGTTGCAGAAGGATGCGTTCAGTCCGGCGCGGCTCTCATCGGCGGCGAAACTGCTGAACACCCCGGCATGATGCCTGTAGAAGAATACGACCTTGCAGGATTTGCAGTAGGTATCGTTGACAAGAAGAATATCCTCGACAACAAGAGAATGGCTGCAGGCGACGTGGTTATCGCTCTTCCCTCCACAGGTGTTCACTCCAACGGATTCTCACTCTGCCGTAAGGTATTCGACATTGACAACAATCCCGACTCCCTTTACGTAGCAAACGAGAAGCTTGGCGGCAAGTCCATCGCTGAAACTCTTCTTACTCCCACGAGAATCTACGTTAAGCCCGTTCTCGCACTTCTCGAGAAGGTTGACGTTAAGGGCATCTCCCACATCACCGGCGGCGGCTTCTACGAAAATATCCCGAGAAGCATTCCCGACGGACTCTGCGCTAAGATCGACAAGTCCGCTGTGAAAGTTCTTCCCATCTTCGACCTCATCGCTGAGACCGGCAACGTTCCCGAACGCGATATGTACAACACCTACAACATGGGCGTTGGCATGAGCATCGTTGTTCCCGCTGCTGAGGTTGACACTGCTCTTGAAATCCTGAAGGCGCACGGCGAAGACGCTTACGTAATCGGTGAGATCATCTGTGGCGACGAAAAGATCATTCTTGAGTAAGCCTTGGTGAACGAAATGAACAACACAAAGAAGATCGCCGTTCTCGTTTCGGGCGGCGGCACTAATCTGCAAGCTCTCATTGATGCTGAAAAGGCAGGAGAGCTGGGATGTGGCAAGATCACCCTTGTTATAGCGTCAAAACCCGGTGTTTATGCCCTTGAGAGAGCGGCTAATGCGGGAATTGACTCAAAAGTCCTTGCGAGACGTGATTTCGAGTCCATCGCAGACTACTCGAAAGCTCTTGCAGACACTCTTGAAGCGGCGCAGATCGACCTTGTGGTTTTAGCCGGATTCCTCACCATCATCGACGAACAGGTATATGAGAGATTCCCGAACAGAATCCTGAACGTACACCCTGCGCTGATCCCCTCCTTCTGCGGAAAGGGATTTTACGGACTCCACGTTCACGAGGCGGCTCTCGAAAAGGGAGTCAAGGTCTCCGGCGCTACGGTGCACATCGTAACTCCCGAGTGTGACGCAGGTCCCATCGTCCTCCAGAAGGCAGTTGAGGTCAAGGAGGACGACACTCCCGAGACTCTCCAAAAGAGGATCATGGTTGAGGCTGAGTGGAAGATACTTCCCGAGGCGGTAAGACTTTTCTGCGACGGCAGAATCTCCGTGGAAGGCGAAAAGGTCAGAATTAAATAAAAAAACGAAAGGTATAGCCTAAAATGAACGTTTACGAAATCAAGTCAATGGCATCCCGCCTTGACGGAAATACATATCCCGGCCGCGGAATCGTCCTCGGCATCACTCCCGACGGAAAGCGTGCAGCCTGCGCTTACTTCATTATGGGACGCAGCGTGAACAGCCGCAATCGCGTGTTCAAGCTTGAACCCGACGGAATCCGCACCGAGGCACACGACCCCAGCCTCATGAGCGACCCCCATCTCATTATCTATCATCCCGTACGCGAGATCGGCGGCGGACTTATCGTAACAAACGGCGACCAGACCGACACAATCTGGGAATACCTCGCAAAGGGTGAAAGCTGGGAAGCAGCTCTCCGCACCCGTCAGTTCGAGGACGACCGTCCGAATTTCACACCCCGCATCTCCGGTATTCAGACTAAGGACGGAAGCTACAAGATGTCCATTCTGAAGGCGGCTGATCCCGAGGGCAACGCTTGTGCAAGGTTCTTCTACGAATATCCCGCTACCGCAGGGCTTGGACACTTTATCCACACCTACGTTTGCGACGGAAACCCCGTTATCCCTACCTTCCAGGGCGAACCCGAGAGAGTCAGCATCCCGAACTGCATCGACGAATTCACAAACGAGATCTGGACATCCCTCGACGAAAACAATAAGATCTCCCTGTACGTCCGCTACACAGACCTTGAAACAGGCGAAGCCGACTACAGACTCATCAACAAAAACGTGTAAAAAGGAATGGTCACAAATCATGAAAGAATTTGAACTGAAATACGGTTGTAACCCCAATCAGAAGCCCTCTAAGATCTTCATGGAAAACGGCGAAGAGCTCCCCATTGAGATCCTTTGCGGCAGACCCGGCTACATCAACTTCCTGGACGCTTTCAACTCTTGGCAGCTTGTTCGTGAGCTGAAGGAAGCTCTCGGTCTCCCCGCAGTTACCTCCTTCAAGCACGTGAGCCCCACCTCCGCGGCTGTAGGCGTACCCCTCTCCGACAAGCTGAAGAAGGCTTGCTTCGTAGACGACATCGAAGGCCTTGACGACTCCCCTCTGGCTTGTGCTTATGCAAGAGCAAGAGGCACTGACAGAATGTGCTCCTTCGGTGACTGGGTTGCCCTCTCCGACGTTTGCGACGTTACCACCGCACTTATGATCAAGCGCGAGGTTTCCGATGGAATCATCGCTCCCGGCTACGAGCCCGAGGCACTTGAGATCCTCAAGTCCAAGAGAAAGGGTAGCTACAACATCGTAAAGATCGACCCTGACTTCGTTCCCGCTGAGATCGAGCGCAAGCAGGTCTTCGGCATCACCTTTGAGCAGGGACGCAACAATTTCAAGATCTGTGAAGAGCTTCTCGAGAACGTCGTTACCGCTAACAAGGAAATTCCCGAAAGTGCTAAGCGCGATCTCATCATCGCTCTCATCACCCTCAAGTATACACAGTCCAACTCCGTTTGCTTCGCAGTTGACGGTCAGGCTATCGGCGTTGGCGCAGGTCAGCAGTCCAGAGTGCACTGCACACGTCTTGCAGGCGGCAAGGCTGACACATGGTTCCTCCGCCAGCACGACAAGGTGCTGAATCTTCCCTTCAAGGAAACTATCGGACGTCCTGACAGAGACAACGTTATCGACGGTTACATCAACCAGAACGAAGAGGACGTTTGTGCTGACGGCAACTGGCAGAAGTATTTTTCAACTCAGCCCGCTCCCTTCACCCGCGAGGAGCAGAGAGCATATCTCGACACCATCGACGGTGTTGCTCTCGGAAGTGATGCTTTCTTCCCCTTCAGCGACAACATCGAGAGAGCATACAAGAGCGGCGTAAAGTACATCGCTGAGCCCGGCGGATCCATCAGAGACGACGTGGTCATCGAGTGCTGTGACAAATACGGCATGGCTATGGCGTTCACCGGAATGCGTCTGTTCCACCACTAAGATTTTTATCTCCCCTCTTCAGGTAGGGGAGATAAAAGTGATATGTTCAAAGCGAAGGCTTTCGCTTTGAACGTGATATATCGCTCCGCGATGTGATATATTTCACCGTTCGGTGAAATGTGATATATTCCGCAAAGCGGAATGTGAAAAAGCAAATGTGTGAAATGTGATATATCCCGCTTCGCGGAATGTTAAGGAAACGGAGTAATATTAAATATGAAAATAATGGTTGTAGGTGGCGGCGGCAGAGAACACGCCATCATCAAAAAAATCAAAGAAAGCAAGAACGTTACCGAGATCTTTGCTCTTCCCGGCAACGGCGGTATAGCGGCAGATGCTACCTGCGTTCCGGTTAAGGCTACCGACATCGACGGTATCGTTAAATTTGCTAAAGAAAACGCTATCGACTACGCTGTAGTTGCTCCCGACGATCCCTTGGTGCTTGGTGCAGTTGACGCCCTTGAGGAAATCGGCGTTCCCTGCTTCGGACCGAGAGCAAACGCAGCTATCATCGAGGGTAGTAAGGTCTTCTCAAAGGACCTTATGAAGAAATACGGTATCCCCACAGCGGCTTACGAGGTATTCACCGACCTTGATTCCGCTCTGGCTTACCTCGAGAGTGCTCCCATTCCTACCGTTATCAAGGCTGACGGTCTTGCTCTCGGTAAGGGAGTTATAATCGCTCAGACACGTGACGAAGCCAAGGAAGCCGTTATCTCCATGATGCGCGACAAGGCCTTCGGCAAGAGCGGTGACCGCGTAGTTATCGAAGAATTTCTCACCGGCCCCGAGGTTTCTGTCCTTTCCTTCACTGACGGAAAGTGCGTCGTTCCCATGATCTCTTCTATGGACCACAAGAGAGCGGGAGACGGTGACACAGGCCTCAACACAGGCGGTATGGGTACTATCGCTCCTAACCCCTACTACACCGACGAGATTGCCGTCGAGTGTATGGAGAAGATCTTCCTCCCCACAGTAGCGGCAATGAACGCAGAGGGTCGCACATTTAAGGGCTGTCTCTACTTCGGACTTATGCTGACACCTAACGGTCCCAAGGTAATTGAGTACAACTGCCGTTTCGGTGACCCCGAGACCCAGGTGGTTCTTCCTCTCCTTGAAAGCGACCTTCTTGAGATCATGCAGGCTGTCACAAACGGCACCCTCGCTGAAACTGAAGTCAAGTTTGCAGACAAGAGTGCGTGCTGTGTGATCGTCGCTTCCGGCGGATACCCCACATCCTACGCTAAGGGCTTTGAGATCAAGATGCCCGAGGAAGTCAAGGGTAACGTTTACGTGGCGGGAGCCGAACTGAAGGACGGCAAACTCGTTACAAGCGGCGGTCGTGTTCTCGGTGTCACCGAGATCGCACCCACTCTCGCAGAGGCAATCGCCAGATCCTACGCTATTACTGAAAAAATCAGCTTCGACGGTGCTTTCTACCGCCACGACATCGGCAAGAGAGCTCTTGCGGCTTTGGAGGAGAACTAATGGTATTTAGAGTTTTTGTTGAAAAGAAAAAAGAACTTGCCGCTGAGGCAAAATCCCTCTTTTCTGATGCTGTTTCACTTCTCGGCATCGAAAACTTAAAGGAAGTTCGCGTTATCAACCGTTATGACGCGGAAAACATCACAGAAGAGCTCTTCGAGTACGCTAAAAACACCGTATTCTCCGAGCCTCAGCTTGACATCGTTTCGGATGACGTTGATCTCGAGGGTGCTGTAGTATTTGCAGTCGAGTTCCTCCCCGGTCAGTTCGACCAGAGAGCGGATTCTGCTGCGCAGTGCATCCAGATCATCTCTCAGGGTGACCGTCCCACCGTTCGCACCGCAAAAGTATACGCTCTCTACGGAGATCTCACAGATTCCGATGTGGCTGAGATCAAAAAGTACGTTATCAACCCCGTTGAGTCCCGTGAGGCGGCAATGGACAAGCCCGAGACTCTCGCTATGCAGTACGATATTCCTACAGAGGTTAAAACTCTCGAAGGATTTATCACTCTTGATGAAGCCGGTCTTGCCGCTTTCGTTAAAGAGTACGGCCTCGCAATGGACAACGCAGACATCGCCTTCTGCCAGAACTATTTCAAGTCTATTGACCGCGATCCCACCATCACCGAGATCCGCATGATCGACACATACTGGTCTGACCACTGCCGTCACACCACCTTCCTTACCGTCATCGACGACGTTAAGTTCGAGGATGAGCTTCTCCAGAAGACCTACGACGAATACATCGCTACAAGAAAAGAGCTCGGCAGAACGAAGCCCGTTTGCCTTATGGACATCGCAACTCTTGCTGTCCGCCACCTGAAGAAGGCAGGCAAGCTTGATAAGCTTGACGAATCCGAAGAGATCAACGCTTGTACAGTTAAGATCGACGTTGAGGTAGACGGCGTAAGTGAGCCTTGGCTCCTCCTCTTCAAGAATGAGACACACAACCACCCCACAGAGATCGAGCCCTTCGGTGGTGCATCGACCTGTCTGGG
>JAZULS010000157.1:0-29714 GCA_045603205.1 Eubacteriales bacterium
GACCGCTTGGCCTCCGACTTCCTACGTCAGTCGAGGGGGTCTGAAACTCGAAGGTGCCCTTGAATCCTTCAGCGTAGATCCGAACGGTAGAATTTGTGCCGACATCGGCTCTTCAACCGGAGGTTTTACAGACTGTCTTCTCAAACGAGGTGCATCAAGAGTTTACGCAGTAGATTCGGGCACCGATCAGCTGGCAGAAGTCCTGAGGAGGGATTCCCGAGTTCACCTTTTCGAGCAGTTCAACGCCCGAAATCTCACAGATTCAACCTTTGGCGAACCGTGTTCACTGGTTGTAGCAGACCTTTCGTTCATCTCTCAGACCTACGTTTTGGCTCAGATCGCATCGGTACTGTCAGATGGCGGCGAGTACGTGGGACTTATAAAACCTCAGTTTGAGTGTGGCAGGGAAGCTATTGGTAAAGGCGGCATCGTTAAGGATAAAACAGAACATTTCCGTGCCGTAAAGAGAGTCATAGACTGCGCTGAGTCCGTAGGGTTTGAAGTCAAAAACGTCGTATATTCACCCATACGCGGCGGCGACGGTAATGTTGAATTCCTTTTCCACGCTGTTAAAAAGTACAGCGGAAATATTGAAAAATATCCTGACTACAAGATCAAAGAGCTACTCAAAACGGCAAACTTTGAATTTTTATCCCAAAGGCGAGAATATTCATAAACGAAGGACGGTAGTACAATGAGACAAATCAAAAATGTCCTGCTGATCATCAATAACAAAAAACAGATTCCCGATGAGTTTCTGTCAGAACTTTGTGGAATTTTGGCTGAACGTGAATGTAAACTATTTGTGTTTCAGGAGAGCGCTTGCAAATTCGATTTTCTCAATAAAGATGGAGCTCCTACAGTCATTACGCAGGGTGCGGCAATCCGAAATATAGATATTGCAATCGTTTTAGGCGGCGACGGATCTATAATCAACGCGGCAACTCAGGTGTGTGCTTACAGAATCCCCATCCTGGGTATCAACTTCGGCACCCTCGGTTATCTTGCTGAGCTTGAGGCTTCAGATGTTGGAATGGTAAGATCTGTCCTTGACGGCGAATATACCGTTGAAGAGAGAATGATGCTTACTCCAAAGATAATTCATGCAGACGGAAGCATGACCTGTACTCCACCAGCCCTAAACGATATAGTCTTGTCAAACGGTCCCATCGCAAGAATTCTCAATTTCAGCCTTTCCTGTGATGACGTACTGATACAGCGCCACAGAGCGGACGGAATGATAATCGCTACTCCCACAGGCTCAACTGCATACTCCATGTCTGCAGGCGGCCCCGTCCTTGCTCCCGAGCTTGACGCCATATGCTTGACGCCTATCTGCTCGCACTCCCTTGCTAACCGTCCGGTTATCGTTCCCGGTGGATCTACCATTAAGCTTACCGAGCTTGAAACCGTAGGCGGAAACTCGGTGTATCTTACCGTTGACGGCAGGATCGCAGAAAAGCTTGAGCTTACGGATACAGTTTTGATCAACCGATCTGAATCAAAAACAAGTCTTATAAGACTCAGAAAAAACAGCTTTCTCACAGTTTTAAACTCTAAACTTCAGGAAGTCTAAAAATATTATTATAATATCAACTGCCGCAGAGCAGAAAAACGGAGATAAAAATGAAAACTAAACGTCACAATAAGATTCTTGAGATCATTGAGAACTATAACATCGAGACACAGGAAGAGCTTATTGAAAAACTGAAACTTGCTGGATACGACGTAACCCAGGCAACTGTTTCAAGAGATATAAGAGAGCTGAAGCTTCTGAAAGTTATGTCCGATCACAGCACCTATAAGTACGTTGCTCCCGGCGGCGGTCATGGTGATCACAAGCATATCTACAGCAAGGCGATCGACGGTTCCATCAGAAGCGTGGAATATTCTCTCAACAATATCGTGGTTAAGACTTATCCCGGTATGGCTAACGCTGTTGCCGCTCGTATTGATTCTTTCCATGAGTCTGATATCATCGGCTGTGTAGCAGGAGACGACTGTATCATCCTTGTTACCAGAACCATTGAGTCTGCAGAAGTGCTTACAAAGATGATCCGCGACCTTGCAGGTGTTTAATTAATCCAAAATAAAAAAAGGAGGAGTTTTATGCTTAAAAATCTCAGTATTTCTAACGCTGCTGTAGCTAAAAATGTAAATATTGATTTTGAGGATGGTTTTACAGTTATTACAGGCGAAACCGGATCGGGTAAGTCTGTTATGATCGACTGCCTCCAGATCCTTTCAGGCGTAAAATCCTCTAAGGATATTGTTCGTTTCGGGGAGAATAAAGCCTCCGTCAGTGCAATCTTCGAGCCTCACGAATCCTGCGTTAAGCAGCTTACAGAGGTTGGTGCTGAGCCTGACGAATACGGAGAGCTTTCCGTTGTCCGAAGCGTTGGTGCAGACGGCAGAACTTCTGCTAAGATCAACGGTAAAGGAGTCACGGTAGCAAATCTCCGTGAGATTGCTCCGATACTTTTAGGTATCAACACACAGGATGAAAAGGTATCGCTCCTCGATCGAAGTGAATATTATTCTATGCTTGATACATACGCAGAGAATAATGACGTGTACGCGGAATATCAAACCAAATTCGAGAGATATACCGATGTCAAAAATGAGCTTGAGACCCTCAAAAGTGAGCTTGCCGAAAAGAGCATGATGACTGATATTTTGAAATATCAGATCAGGGAGATCGATTCTGCAAGACTTAGCGCAGACGACGAGGAAGATAAACTTCTCAGGCTGAGAACGAAGATCAAATCTCTCGAAAAGAGTGAAAAGAGCAGAAAGATAATACAAAAGGCTCTCGCGCAGAACGACAAGGGATATTCCGTAGCATATCTGTTAGAAAGAGCTTCGGCGGCACTTGAACAGGTCTCCGATATGGTTGAAGGTGGCGCTGATATGGTCCGCAAGCTTGAGGAATTCAAGTATGAGATCCTCGACATAGCGGAAAGCGTAAACTCCGCCCTTGACACAGGTATCGAAGGTGACCCCATGGAAAAGCTGACTCAGATCGAGTCAAGACTTAACACCATCGAAAAGCTCAAGAAAAAGTATGGCTCTACTATAAAAGAAATTAAGGCTTTCCGCGAGGAGGCTAAGGAGAAGCTTCAGAAGTTTACCGACTCCGATGAAACTATCGCCAGCCTTGAAAAGACTTTAAAGAGAGTAACAAGTGAGGCAAAAGAAGCGGCAGATAACCTTAGAGCTTCCAGAGCAACTGCTGCAAAGACTCTGTCCGACGAAATACTTGCAACTCTTAAATACCTCGATATGCCAAAAGTTCGCTTCTACATAGAAGTTCTCCCTAATGTAACAGACGGAGCATATAACTTTCAGCATAACGGAGCCGATACGGTTGATATTAAGATCTCAGTTAACCCCGGTGAAGCTCCCACGTCCATTGCAAAAGTTGCCTCCGGAGGAGAAATGTCCCGCGTAATGCTCGCTCTGAGATCTGCTCTCAACAAAAAAAACGGTGCACAGACGGTGATCTTCGACGAGATCGACGCTGGAGTTTCCGGAAGCACTTCCGAGCGAATCGGACACATGCTGAAGACGCTCTCAAAGACTACTCAGGTCATTTGTGTGACTCACTCACCCCAAATCGCCGCTCTTGCAGATTATCATTACCTTATCAGCAAGCATGAGGTTGACGGAAGAGCAGAAAGCAGAGTGAAACTTCTTGACCGAGACGAACGTATAGAAGAGATCGCCCGTATCATCGGAGGAATCGACGTCACCGATAAACAGCGCGCGGCGGCTCTTGAAATGATAACGATGAATGTTAATACCGATGAATAACTATAAATATTTACTTTTTGACGCAGATAACACTCTTTTTGACTTCAATAAGGCGGAGAGAGCGGCGTTCCTGTCCCTTAGCCGTGTGTCACCCGATGTTTTTAAGGATGAACACTATGAATCCTACCATAAGATCAACGACTCAATGTGGAAGAGCCTTGAGCGAGGAGAGATAACAAAGTCACACCTCAAGACATTACGATTTCAGAAGCTTTACGAGTCATTTGGACACTCTGCTGACCCAGAGTTTGTTTCTCACACAGCAAAGGAGTACGAAAGTGCCCTTGGAAACGGTCGTTTTCTTATAGACGGGGCTACAGAAATTCTTGAGTATTTATTTCCGAACTATAAGATACATATAATTACCAACGGACTTAAAGAGGTCCAGACAAACCGCTTTGTCGGTTCCGGAATTGAAAAGTACATTTCAACACTTTTTATTTCCGAGGAAATAGGTTATGAAAAGCCCGACGAACGTTTCTTCAACACGGTTTTTGACTCTATCGGTGATTTTGATAAAAGAAAATACCTTGTGATCGGGGACTCCTTGTCTTCTGATATAAAAGGAGCTGTCAGCTATGGTATTGACTGTGTGCATTTCGACCCTAAAGGGAACGGTTCAGCTGAATTTGCTGTCAATTACTCTATCCAAAAGCTGAATGAACTGAAAAATATCCTTTGATAATACTATGAGAGGTAATTAAAGATGACGGATAATATAAGTCTGTTGCTGACCGCTATAGATGAATACAATAATGGAGACGCAAAGATCGACGTTAAAGTGAACGAAAGCCTTGGGCTACACTCCACTTTCCGCATCGGCGGCCCTGCGGCTGTTTATGCGATTCCCGCCGACGTTGATTCTCTTACTTGTCTTCTTTCCCTTGTAAAAGAGTATAAGGTTCGCTCTTACGTTATCGGAAAGGGAAGCAATATTCTCTTCGACGACGCAGGATTTGACGGAGTCGTTATCTCCACCTCGGGACTCAATAAAGTCTCTCTTGAGGGGGATATTCTAACTGCCGAGTGCGGTGCATCACTTTCTGCTTGTGCTGTACTTGCAAAGGAGAACGCCAAGTCGGGCTTTGAGTGTCTCTTCGGTATCCCCGGAAGTGTAGGCGGTGCCGTTTATATGAACGCGGGAGCTTACGGTGGAGAAATCAAGGACGTTGCCGTTAAAACATGGTACCTTGATACGGTGACTCACGAGATTTGCGAGATTTCAGGTGATGCTCACGAATTCGGCTACCGCGAAAGTATATTCAAAAAGATTCCGTCCATTATTTTGAAGACTGAATTTAAGTTGAAGGATCGCGAGAAGACTCTAATTCAGGCTGATATGGACGACTACAAAGCCCGCAGAATTGATAAACAGCCTTTGGAGTATCCCAGTGCAGGAAGTACGTTTAAACGTTATCCCGGACGCTACACAGGTCAGATGATCGACGAGTCCGGACTCAAAGGCTATAGCGTAGGCGGAGCACAGGTCTCCGAAAAACACGCAGGCTTCGTTATCAATACGGGTAATGCTACTTCAGCCGACGTCCTTGCTTTAATTCAGCACATAAAGGATACTATCAGAAAAAATTACGGCATCGATATCGAGACCGAAGTTATCTACGTAAAATGAGCAAAGTAAAATCTTTTTCTGCACTGACTAAAGAAACCCTAACTTCTCTCGAGCCTAAAAAGAAATGCTGTAAAAGGATCTATACAGAGGCGATAAAATCCTTAGACAAAAGCAAAAATGACGGTATTTCGGCAAATGAGGTTTTGAGCAAGCTGAAGTGCGACAACTGCCTCAAGGAATTTTTGCGTGGTGCTTTCGTCTCTGTGGGCAGTGTGACAGACCCTGAGAAACGCTATCACCTTGATTTCACCTTCGACGATTATAGTGATGCTGAAACTGTTTCCGAAGCCCTTGAGTCGGCGGGATTTGAACCCAAATCCACCATGAGACGTGAAAAATACGTGGTTTATTTCAAGGACAATGACATAATAGGCGATTTTCTTGCTTATATCGGTGCAAACAAATCCGCCTTCAATATGATGAACAGTAAGATCGTCAAGGACGTCAGAAATAACGCAAACCGTCTTGTAAACTGCGATACAGCAAATATTGAGAAAGCTATCGCCGCCTCACAAAAGTACGTGGAGGCAATCAAATACATTGAAGAGTCTGGTGCTATGTCTTCTATGCCCGGTGAACTCCGCGAAGCGGCTGAGCTTCGGGTAAAATTCATACAAGCACCCCTAAGTGAGCTTGCTTCTAAGTGCCAGATTCCAATTACTAAATCCGGCATGAAGCACAGACTCGAGAAGATCTTGAAGTACGCAGAGGATCTGAAGTCAAGATAATTCGTAACTAACAGCAAAAAGGAGGTATAAGCTATGGCAAGAGATTTTGTACATTTACATCTTCACAGTGAATACAGTCTGCTTGACGGTGCCTGTCGTATAGGCGATATTCCAAAGGCTGTCTCTGCAAATTCTCAGCGCGCCGTTGCTATTACCGACCACGGCGTTATGTACGGCGTAGTTGATTTCTATAAAGCCTGCAAAAAAGAAGGTGTAAAGCCTATCATCGGTTGCGAGGTCTATGTGGCACGCCGTTCTCTCACTGACCGCGACAGATACCTCGACTCCCACAGCTACCACCTCGTTCTTCTTGTTAAGAATGAGATCGGATATAAAAACCTGTCTATACTTGTTTCAAAAGCCTTCACAGACGGTTTTTACTCGAAACCGAGAGTTGATCTTGATCTTCTGAAAGAGCACTCTGACGGTCTTGTGGCGCTTTCTGCGTGCCTTGCTGGATTTATTCCCAGAGCTATCATCGCCGGTGAATACGATTCAGCCGAAGCCCACGCTATAATGCTCAACAAGATCTTCGGTAAGGGCAATTTTTATCTTGAACTTCAAAACCACGGACTTTCCGATCAGGAAAACGTTAACCGAGGAATCCTTGAGATCTCCCGCAAAACGGGCATTCCCATGGTTGCTACCAATGACGTTCACTATCTGAAACGTGAGGATGCTGAAAATCAGGCGATCCTCATGTGTATTCAGACTAACAGTGTAATAACCGACGGTAGACCTATCGGCTTTGAGACAAACGAGTTTTATCTCAAGAGTACCGAAGAGATGTACGCTCTCTTCAGCCGATATGAAGGTGCCTGCGAAAACACTGTAAAGATCGCAGAAATGTGTAATTTTGATTTTGAATTCGGCAAGATCAAACTTCCTTCCTTTGTTCCCGAAAACGGAATGAACCCCCGTGATTTTCTGAGAGAACTTGCCTATGACGGACTTGACCGTAAAGCCTCAACGGGATACATCGCCTTTACCGATAAGTTCACAAGGGAAGTATACGAAAAAAGAATCGAATACGAGCTTTCCGTTATAAAAACCATGGGCTATGACGAATACTTCCTTATCGTTTGGGATTTTGTCAACCACGCCAAGAGCCGCGGTATTCCTGTAGGACCCGGCAGAGGCTCAGGTGCCGGAAGTCTTGTAGCTTATCTTATTGGCATAACCGACATTGACTCCATCAAGTTCAGCCTTCTCTTCGAGAGATTCCTGAATCCCGAGCGAGTCAGCATGCCCGACTTTGATATCGACTTCTGTTACGACAGACGTGACGAGGTAATCTCCTACGTCAGAGAAAAATACGGTGACGACAGAGCGGTACAGATCATTACCTTCGGTACTCTTGCCGCAAGAGCCGCCGTGAGAGACACAGGACGTGCCCTTGGTATGTGTTACTCCGACGTTGATAAAGTTGCCCGTGAGATTCCCCATGAGCTTGATATAACTATTGAAAAGGCTCTTAAAAATAATAAAGAGCTGTCAAAACTGTACGACGAGGACGAGAAGGTCAAAAAGCTTCTCGACACCGCAAAGGCTCTTGAAGGAATGCCGAGACACGCTTCAACGCACGCGGCAGGCGTTGTGATTACCGATCGAACTATTACCGATTACGTACCCGTTTCCGTAAACGGCGGGTCGGTGGTGACTCAGTTTGATATGGACACCATCGCTGAGCTTGGACTTTTAAAGTTCGACTTCCTTGCTCTCAGGTATCTGACTATTATCAACAGTGCTGAGATGGCTGTAAAAGAGA
Source organism: Eubacteriales bacterium (assembly GCA_045603205.1). GTDB lineage: Bacteria > Bacillota > Clostridia > Oscillospirales > CAG-272 > RUG11130. The sequence goes on from JAZULS010000157.1 coordinate 7,940, forward strand.
AGGATAAGACCTTCGATCTTTCAGCCGTTGATGTAAACGACCCTGCAACTTATGATCTTATTTCCCACGGACTCACAGACGGTGTGTTCCAGCTTGAGTCCCGCGGAATGAGGCAGATGCTCACTCAGCTGAAGCCTCAGACTATAGACGACATTATTGCGGCGATAGCGCTTTATCGTCCGGGTCCTATGGATTCAATCCCAAAGTATATTGCGTCCCGAAACAATCCGAACGGAATCAAATATAAGATTCCGATGCTTAAACCCATACTTGACGTTACCTATGGCTGTATCGTTTATCAGGAGCAGGTAATGCAGATCTTCCGTGAGATCGCAGGCTATTCCTTCGGTCACGCCGATATCGTCCGTCGAGCAATTTCCAAAAAGAAATCCGACGTTTTGAACAGCGAAGAGGAAGCATTTGTCAAGGGCGCGGTTGAGAATGGTGTTTCCGAAGAGGACGCTACCGAGCTTTTCGGCGAGATCGTAAGCTTTGCAAATTACGCGTTCAATAAGTCCCACGCCGCTGCGTATGCGGTGCTGTCCTTTAGAACTGCTTATCTCAAGGCTCACCATCCGAGAGAATATTATTCGGCACTTCTTACTTCCGTGTTCGGATCCGCTGATAAGATAGCGGAATATTCAGCGGAATGTAAAAAGATAGGCGTCAGCATACTTCCTCCCGACGTCAACGAAAGCCGACTGGGTTTTTGCGTTCAAAATGAGAACATCCGTTACGGGCTCCTGTCAATCAAGAATATCGGCGCTCAGTTCGTTGATTCCTTGATCGCAGAGCGTGTGAGCGGCGGCAAATTCTCCGACTTTGACGATTTCGTCGAGAGAATGCGACGTCACGATATGAACAAAAAACAGCTCGAAGCTTTGATTAAGTCCGGAGCCCTCGACAACGTTGGTCCGAGACGAAGTCAGATGCTTGCTGTTTTTGAGGACATGATGGAAATTCGCACGGCAAAGCGTGATGAAGACCAGCTTGATATGTTCTCTATTGGCGGAGAAGATATTGTTCCCGTTCACAAGACAAAATTTCCCGATATACCCGAATTTTCCTCAAGAGAGAAGCTTATGCTCGAAAAAGAGAGCTGTGGGGTATATCTTTCAGGGCATATTCTTGATGACTTTGAAAAGTCAATAAGCCGAGTTGGACCTGCCATGATTTCAGACATAAAAGCAGCTTTCTCCGACGAGACAGACATGGAAGAATTGCCAAAGACAACCTTCCGCGATCGCTCAAAGGTTAAATTGTGCGGAATCGTGACTTCACGAACGAATAAGACTACCCGAAGCGGTGACGGAATGGCTTTTGTAACCCTTGAAGACCGTAGCGGTGAGATCGAACTCATTTGCTTCAGCAGATTCTGTGAAAGTTTCGGACACCTGCTTCTCGTTAATTCTCCCGTGACCGTGGAAGGCACCCTTACTGTCAAGGATGACGAAGAAGTTAAGGTAATTCTGTCTTCTGCAGAACCCTTGGTGTCGGATGCGGAACTTCCTGCTGAAAACACAAAACGGCCCGAAGTCAAAACCGAAAAAACGAACATAAATAAGCTTTATCTTAGGGTACCTTCGTTGGAATCCGATGAGTACAAACGGTCTAAATCCTTGCTTCAGATCTTTGAAGGCGCGACTCCCGTAATTTTCTACGACTCATCCAAGGGTATCTATCTTAAAAATGACATAATTCTCAGCGGAGTTACCCCTTTCGTTGCTCGTGAACTCAGTGAGATTCTCGGAAAAGATAATGTCATCGTAAGATAATATACTTTTTTCGTATTTTTCAATAATGTTAATATTGGATTCAAGAATTAGGTATACAATGAAGTATAGGCGACCCCGTGTTTAGTTTATGAAAGGCATTCAATATGACAAACAATAAAGTTAACAAACTCCCCGAAAATAACGAGGGGAAGAAAGTGGACCGCGAGAAGGTCTTGGCAGTTCTTGCTATAATCGGCAAAGTTTTTCTCCGCGTACTTTCTTACGTAGTCAACATTTTGCTTACGATACTTCTTATCGGTATGATCTGTGCAGTAATTATCGGGACGGTATTTGCAGTGTATATCAAAAATAACCTTGATCTTGAGATCGATTCATCGGTTCTCGTGTCTGCAGGTACTGATACTACAACACGTATCTACTACATGGATTATGAAACTGAAGAAGACAGACTTATCCGTAACGGAACCCCCATTGAACTTGAGGAAGAGCGTCTGTACGGTTCTGTAAACAGCTTGTGGGCGGACTACAGCAGTATGCCTGCTGATCTTATTAACGCCTTTATCGCAGTCGAGGACCACAGATTTAAGACTCACAATGGCGTTGACTGGATCGGAACGAGTAAAGCAATAGTGAATTACTTCGTAGGATTTGAAGATATTCGTGGAGCATCCACAATTACTCAGCAGCTTGTTAAAAACCTTACAGGTGACGATGATGTAAGCATCCAGCGAAAGGTAGAAGAGATCTTCCGTTCCCTTAACCTTGAAAAACAGCTCAGTAAGGAAGAAATTCTTGAGATGTATCTCAACATCGTGTACCTCGGTAATAACTGCTACGGCGTTAAGACTGCGGCAAACACATATTTTGGCAAGGATGTTTCTGAACTGACTCTCGTTGAGTGCGCAGCTCTTGCTTCCATCGTTAAGAACCCGTCAAGATACGAGCCCATAGGTCACGATTACTTCACCTATACCGACGAAAACGGCGAAGAAAAAGAGGACGGTAACAAGATCCGTCGCGGTACAGTCCTTTGGCTGATGAGAAATTACGGCTATATTTCCGAGGCTACTTATGAGTCTGCAATCGAAGAAGAGCTAAAACTCAATCTCGGCAACGAAGAGACTGACGAAAGTGAAAAAGATGAGGAGTATGCAGTTCATAGCTGGTATGTCGACTCCGTAGTCTTCCAGATAATCGAAGACCTTATGGAGAAAAACGACTGGACTTATGCTCTTGCAAGTACGAAACTTTATACTTCCGGTTATAATATCTACATTCCTATGGATCCTGAGATTCAGGACATCATGGAAGAGGTATTTGAGGATACCGAAAATCTTCCTCGCGCGCAGGAAGGACTCCAGCCTCAATCCGCTATGGTCGTCACCGATCCCTATACAGGAGACGTTCTCGGTCTTGTAGGCGGTACAGGTGAGAAGACAGCAAACCTAATCCTTAACAGAGCAACCGAAGCTGTAAGACCTATCGGTTCATCCATTAAGCCTATTGCGGTTTACGGTCCTGCTATGGACGCAGGTATAATTGAGGCTACTTCCATGATCGAAGACAGCCCCGTAATGTACAATGAGATAGTTCACGGTGCCGGAACTTCATGGGAATGGACAGAGAAGATACCTTATCCGAAAAACTATCCGAACTACTATAGAAATACAGATATCACCATCACCGAAGGTGTAACACAGTCCATAAACACCATCGCGATGAAGGTCCTTCAGAAGCTCACAATAGATTCTTCCTTCGACTTCATGAAGAACACCCTTCATGTTGACAGTCTTATAGAGTCTAAGGAGCTTTCAAACGGTAGTGTTATTACAGATAAGGGTCTGGCGGCTCTTTCACTCGGCCAGCTTAACTACGGTATGACTGTGCTTGAAGCTGCAGGTGCTTACAGTATCTTCCCGAACAACGGACTTTACGAGTCCCCCAACCTTTACCTCTACGTAACAGACAGTTCCGGACAGGTGGTTCTCGAAAACGAGCACTACACCGAAGTAGCCCTCAAGGAGACTACTGCAAAGACAATGACAGCCATCATGATGAACGTTATGTCAAACGGTACCGGTACTTCCGTAACTCTCCGGCACCAGCTTCAGGTTGCAGGTAAGACAGGTACAACAAACGCTGACTTTGACAGATACTTTGTTGGCTATACTCCTTACTATGTTGGTGCGGTATGGACCGGATATGACATCAACTCATCCCTCAGTGCATACGGAACGAACCCCTCATGTACTATCTGGGATACAGTTATGACTAAGATCCATCAGAAGTATATCGACGCGGCGGTTGAAGGCGAAGAAGAACTTAAGGAATTTGACCTTGAGGATGCTGATGAGATCTTCCCCAAGGAAGACGATGATGACGAAAAGAAAAACGAAAACGAATAATAAGGTTTGATTCTTTTCTTAAACACAAATCGGCACAGCACGTAATTGTTGCTAAGCCGATTTGTGTATTCTGTTGACTTATTTGTTTAGCCGTTACGTCGGCTGAAAGGAGAATATTATGAAAGAGAAAGTGTATCTTTTTAACGGCGAGAATCTTGATGGTTGGAATGAGTTTGATACTATGATCCTTGCTCCTACCGGTGAATATCCTAAGTGGGATATCAAGGACGGTGTTTATACTGTTACCAAGCGTGACATCTTCTCTCAGTACGAGTACGGGGATGCTCACGTTCACGTTGAATTCAACCTCCCCTATATGCCCCACAAGACAGGACAGGGCAGAGCAAACAGCGGAGTGTTTATCCACGGATGCTACGAGATTCAGATCCTTGATACATATGGCAAGGAGGGTGAGACTGCTCTTGATGATTGCGGTGCCATCTACGGAATCGCATCTCCCCTTGTTAACGCGTGTAAGGCTCCCGGCGAGTGGCAGACATACGACGTATTCGTACGTGCTGCTAAGCTTAACGAGGATGGAAGCGTTGCAAAGCACGCCGTAATGACAGTATTCCTTAACGGAGAGCTTATCCATAATAACGTTGAACTCCCACGCCACTGTGCATGCGGAAACTATGACAGGATCGTTGAGAGAGGCCCCGTGTTCCTTCAGGATCACGCTTGTCCTGTAAGCTTCAGAAACGTTTGGGTACGTGAATTGGATTAAAAATAAGTATGTAATACAAAAATCTCCCTAATCGTTACTTAACGGCAGGGAGATTTGGTTTTTGTTATGATTCTCAAAAGATTATTTGGTCTTATTCACTCTATCAACTAATTGAGATACTCCGAGTCTCTCAAAAAAGCTTGATTGAGATTTAGAACGTTTTATAGCATTTTTTAGCAACTTGAAAGGATGTTTAGTGCTCAGTCCGCAGCGTATGTACCGAATGATCTGATGTAACCAAGCAAACGGTTTCAAAAACGGATAACGTTTGAGAACCTCCCAGTTTTCACAGCCTAATGATTGCAATACCTTAAACAAAGAGAACAAATTTCCTGAGGTAGATATGATGGCAGTTGCACGGTTTGTTCCAAGTTCGTGTTTTCTGCCGAAATTACCTTGATTAAGAATGTATTCCATCAGTTCGCGGCACAAGTCTTCGTCTGCGTCGGAGCACCAGGAAATATCAGTTCTAAGTCCTAAATACATTTGGCACATTCGCGTAACGGTTTTTGCTAACTTTTCGCGCTCAAGTGTTCTGAGAAAGCCTGAAAATTCGGCATTCCACAACTCGTCGGTCAGTTCACGGTCCACGAACATCATCCAGTCAATAATTTGACGGAGCCCAAGACCGTTTTCCAAATGGATGTCTATATGTTCAAGCAGAGTCAGACCGTGTTCCACTATCGGAAGACGGAAGAAAGTGTAATTTTCTATAGAAACGGTTTCAGCTTTATCAATGGCGTCAATGATTCTGCGGTCGAATAATTCTACTTTAGTAGGATTTTTAAATGTACAGAATGCCTGATGGACTTCAACTACAACTCCGTTTCTTTTATATTCTTTGTGACGGAAGTTGTCTCCGAGATATTCAGCACCTTCCGAGACAAGAGAACAAGCTCGCTCAAAGTCTTCGGGAGAAACCAGCAAATCAATGTCTCCAAGGGGACGACTGCGAGGATTTGTGTATTGTGCAGCAATAGTGGCACCTTTAACAATAGTGCAAGGTATACCTGCATCCTGTAGCATGAAACAGAGATTTTGCTGCTCGGACATAATCTTATCCCAACGCATCATATTCTTTGCATCTGCAGTAATATATCGGCGGCTTTGAGAGGGATTTTCACGAGCGAGAATATTTATAGGGAAAAATTGCACTGCCTGCTGTCTCAGTTCTTTGTAAACTTCGTCCCAGTCTGTGGCTTTAAGACCTTGCCAGGGGAATCTTTCTTCGCCCCATAAGCCTGAACGCAGGAGGGAAAGTACATCATTATAAACCGCAGAATCGGTTAGGTATGATTGAGATTTTGTCATGAGTTCACCATTTGATTGAAAGTGGGTATAACGTATCAACTACATTATATCAAACTTATTTATAAAAATCAACAGTTTCACAAGATGATGGACTTTCGTGATTTTAACACTGATGTCAACGGATCTTCTTCAGAAAAAAACTAATTTAAGGGAAATTTATTTAATAAAATTTTGGTTTTCTATTGAAAAAACACTAAAGGTGTGGTAAAATACACGTATAACAATATGTTTTCCGTTTGGTGCTTGCTTTTTTTGAGCTGAGGATCAAATGTGGACTATCATAATTCCCTTTAATAAAGTGGAAACTCGAAAGGAATGAAGACTGAAATGAAATGTAATTTTAAGCGTTTCCTGAGCCTCTTGCTTGTAGCCATGATGCTTCTCTGCAGCATGCCCCTTCAGGCAATCGCGGCAAACGTGTCAAGCTTGCCCGATGCGACGGTTGAGGTTCTCGAGCCTATTACTCTTGCTGAAGATGAGTATATGGTTTGGGGTGGATCCTTACCTGCCGGAACAACTGAAGTACCTCTGCAGGCGGTAATGAAGTTTACTGCAAACGACTCCCTCGAGGAAGCACGTGCAGGAAAATATGCTGACTGGATCTGCGACTTCTATCTCACCTTTAACGGTATGGAGACAGACTCCGTCTCCGGTGTGGGAAGCTATCTCGCAGGTAACTACGGCGAATACGGTTGGATCGTTATTCCCACCGATTCGTTTAACGTCGAGAAGGGTAAAGAATACCCTGTTGTAACTAATTATGATCCCAAGCTTACGTATGAAAACATTTGTGATTACGTAGAGGAATTTACAGCAGCGATCTACGTAAATCCCGAAACTCTTCTTGCTAACCCCAATATGACGGTTACCTTGGCTCTCAAGATGACTGATCCTGATGATCCTGATAATACCATTACGATTGGAAAACCTGCCGTATATACAGCTCCTGAGCTTTACGGATATAGCAAGCCTGTTGCTAAAGTTACCGTAATGGATCCGATAACCCTTATCTCAGGTAATTATAAAGTATGGACTGGTAGCTTGTCGACGGGAAAAACTGACATTCCTTTGCAGGCAATGTTAAATTTCGAGGCAGTTGACTCCCTTGAAGAAGCTATTCTTGGCGGTTATGGAGATTGGATCTGTGACTTCTACCTTAGCTTTTACAATCTCGAAGGTGGCAGTGTGTCGGGAGATGGAAGTTATCTTGCTGGTGCCTACGGAGAAGAAGGTGCCTACGCGAATTTAGGATGGATCGCAATTCCTACTGATGAGCTTACTGTTGTCGAGGGTGAAGAATATCCTGTTGTTACAAGTTATGATCCTAACCTTACTTACGAAAATATTTGCGACTACGTACGTAATTTCACAGCGGCACTCTACATCAACCCCGAGACGTTAAAAGCAAATCCTAACATGACCGTTACTCTTAAGCTTAAAATGACAAACCGTCAGGATGAAAACGACTTCTTCTATATCGGTGAGCCTGCTGTCTATACTGCATCAGAGCTTATTGCAAGGGAGAAGATCGAAGCTGAAGTAACAGTCAAGGATCCCTTTACTCTTGAATCAGGCACGTACGACGTATACACCGGTAGCCTAAACAAGGGAACTACCGATCGTCCTCTTCAGGCTGTTGTACATTTCAAGGCTTTGGATTCTAAAGAAGAGGCGGCTAATAGCTTCTTTGCTAAATGGATATGTGACTTCTACCTGAGCTTTGACGGTATCAATGACCCCAACGGTATATACGGTAAGGATTGCTATCTTGCTGGTGCCTACGGAGAAGAAGGCGCCTACGCAAATTTAGGATGGATCACAATTCCTGTTGACGAGGTCCTCGTCAAAGAAGGTGAAGAATATCCTGTTGTTACAAGTTTTGATCCTAACCTTATTTATGCAAATATTTGCGATTACGTAAGAGAATTTACCGCAGCTATTTATATCGCACCTGAGATCTTAATTGCAAACCCTGACTTTGCAGTAACCCTCTCCCTTAAGGTAAAAGATCCTGCAAACTCTGATAATGTCATCGTAATAGGCGATCCTATAGTATATACTGCAGAAGATCTTCTCGCCGCTTGTAATTACGTTGCAATCAACAAAAACACAAACAAGCTTTACGACGACGTTAACCTCGCAAATACCGAAGCGGAAAAGGGCGAAACAGTTGCTCTTCTCACAGACGTTGACGTGAAGACTCTCTTTGTATACGAGACACTTGATCTTAATGGCTACACATTGAAGGCTAAGTACGTTACAAGCTTTGGTGATATCGTTGACAACAGCGAGGACAACGGAGGTCTGCTTAAGGTTTCTAACAAAAACTTCTTTATTCAGTCTGACAATGATCAGCTTCCTGTTAACACAGAAGATGGTTATAAGTTTGTAGAAGTTAAGAACATTTTAGGAAAATATGCCGTAACCGCATCAGGTGACAAAAAATATGGTTGTATGCCTATTTTCGAGGAGTTTGCTCACAATTTGTTACTAGCCGGTAGTAACGTTTCAGGCGTTGATATCCGTGTTAATGTAAGCTGGGTAAACAGTAAGGGCGAAAATCGTAGTCAGGACTTTAGCTATACTGATATTGCATTCATATCAAAGTATATCAATAGTTATAAGCCTGATAAGGGTCTCTACTCCAATATGTTCTCTCTTATGCTGAATAACGTTACTACTGACCTTACTTATCAGTGTCAAGTGGTATCTGATACAGGAGTAGTATTTGTTTCCGATTCATCTTTTGTCGAAGCACCGACCGAAACTACAACTGAAGAAAACATCACACTTAACGCAAATGCGGGAGCCAATATGGCTTCCGCATTAGTGCCAGAAGGAACAGTTCTGACAAATAGTGCCACTTCCGACAGCCTGAAGCTTACCGTGTCGGATCTGGAAGACAGCAAGAGCAACATCACCCTCAGTGAGAACGAAGTTCAGAAATCCGTAGACGTACATATTGAAGGTGTTTCTTCGAATAACACAGTTCCCGCAATCATAACCCTGCCCGAATTTGCTGAGAAGGGTCTCAATGAAGGTAACTTCAAGCTTTACCACGTTGAGAACGGCAAGACCGTAGCAATGACACAGGTTTTCACAAAGGACGAGGTAGACAAGCATAACGAGTTCTACTACGATCCTGCAACCGGCGACGTTGTACTGGCACTTGCAACCTTTTCTGAGATTACAGCGGTTTCCAACACAGAAAACGCTTGGAAAGGTGAGTTTGACTATACTTGGTATACCAATGCAGTAATGCCCACAAGCGATGATGCTCCTGATTATACCATCGCAAACGCTGACCAGCTTGCCGCTTTCGGTGCAATCGTCGGCGGTATGGACGGTCAGACACAGGACTCTTTTGCAGGCAAAACCGTTAAGCTTCTCGCGGACATCAACCTTGGCGATAAGGAGTCAGATAACAACACCGACCTTATTTTCTATCCCATCGGATACAATAGCTCCGACGGAAAGTACGAAAAGACAGGCGAAGAATTAAAGGAAAAAGGCGAAACTCTCACCACAGGCTTCTACAACTTCTGCGGAACCTTTGACGGCAACGGACACACTATCTCTAACTTCTACCAGAACACCTGGGAAATGAAGGGCGATAATAATTATTACGACGCAACACTGCAGTACTACCGTGACGGCATGGGCCTGTTCGGTAGGGTTTACGGCGGTACAGTAAAGAACCTGACCGTATCAAATTTCTCCTCTGACGGAGAATACACAACCACAGGCGTCATCGCTGCATATGCTGACGGCGCCACCTTCGAAAACATCTCCATCTTCGACTGTAACCCCCGCGTATACAACATCGGCAACGGCGGTATCGTCGGCTGCGTGGGTTGGTACGCAAAGGAAGCAGGCCTGACGACCACTTTCGAGAACATTACAGTTGATAACTCCAATAAGATAAGCGCTCTTTGGGGCTCCTATGACGTTGCTTGCGGCGGTATCGTAGGTCAGTACTATCCCACAAGCGGACAGTCCAGTGCGGGTTCCCCCGTAAATGGCGGCATCCACTTTGAAAACTGCCACGTTTCCGCAATAATGGACGTTTACAACGACGTTTGCGCGAACTATCAGTACTACGCTTACCGCTATTCAGGCATGCTGATCGGCTCCGTAAGAGAGAATGAGACCATCGACGGCCACGTTTACCCCAAGATGGACGGCATCACAGCGAAGGATTGTACAGTACACTTCGGTACATGGAACGACTATTATTATTGTGAGTTTGAGAAGAATGGCCATCCCAGTTATTCCGGACCGGATGACTACAAGTTCAGCCGTGTTCCTAATAACGAGATTGATACTTCAAATGGCAAGGAAAACGCAACATGTATAGGTCACAACCATTCAGATGTTGAAGATAATCGAGCAGTCTACCTCCCTTTTGAAAACCTCGTAACCGGCTACGGCTGGGGCGTTACTACTAAGGCTGTTGGTGACCTCGCAGGCGTTACCATCCTCGACAGAGAAGTTGGTAATTCCGTTGAGAAGTTCACCAAGGCCGATGCCCTTGAAGATAGTTATACCAATGGCGAATCTGTTACAATTGGTGAATTGTTCAAGGCTATCGAAAATGCCGAAGTTGGTATAATTAATGCCAACGTTATGGTATCTGTATCTCCCATAGGCGAAGGTAGCACCGCAGGTGGTACATATGTAGCAAACACAACCGACTGGACAAAGGGTACACTTACATTCAGCGGTACCGGTGCGGCAACTATCACTATTACTGACTACTACTTCTGTACTCCTACTACTATTACTGTAACTATTACAGATAGACAGCCTGCAGAAAAGTTCGACATTGTTATGAACAACGGCGACTTCCTGCACCGTGTTGGTAACAGCGGAACTGTTGCTCTCGATAAACTCTTTAAGGCTAAGGAAGACGTAACAGTTGGTACGATTTCCGTAACAGTCGAAGCAGTTGACAGCACAGGTGCATCCGGTACATACGCCAACAATGAGATCCAGTTCTCAGGTACCGGAGTTGTTAAGGTGACTATTACTGACAATGACTACTGTACACCTACTGTGCTTTATCTTGAAGTAGTTGATGCGACTAACTGCACCAATCAGTCTGGGTCTAATGGCACTGACATCGTATTACTCCAGAACATCAAAGTTAACACAAACGGCACGATAAACTATAAAAACTGTACCGTTTACGGAAACGGCTTTGAAATTGATGTTCGTGGTGGTATGAACCAGTACAACTCCAAGCAGGGTCATGGTATTATTATTATCAATAACGCTACGCTTGATAATCTTAGAATTGTCGGTGATGTATACGATGAGTATGGTATGTACACCGTGGATCTTTACGGAAACGCTATGAATGACTATACTGCTGCCGTGGATGCAACTAACAGTATCATTCAAAATTGCTATATTGCCAACTGCTCTGCTCCTATTAGATCCAACGGAAACACTATCACAGACACTACATTGTATGGTGGTACCGTTGCTAACTTGCTTATTTCAGGTGGAACAAATACTCTTACTAATGTCACTACCGTCAACTACAATGATGGCAGAGGGGTAATAGGTATGGGTATAGTTATCACAGATGGTGCTTCCGCAGACTCCACTAAGTTAGAGTTAAACGGATATTTAAAGCAATATAACTACGTATATGATAGCGATATAAGCGAGATTACTGTAGACGAAGCAAAAACTGTTTTTGAATCAATGTTTACAGATAAGTTTTCCAACTATCACATCGGTAGTAATCCCAAAGCAGTAAATACTGGTATTATCTCCATCAATGAAGAAATTTCACTGGACAAAATTTTGGAAGACAAAGCTAATACCGGATATGTACAATCCGAGCAAGAAATAACATTCAATGCACAAGGCGTACCTAAGAAAGTCACCGCTTCGGTTGCATCTGTACCTTCCACAGGTACTATCGATAATAATTATGTGTATGCCGCGAATGCACAAGGCGATTATCTTCCCACATTCAACTTTGACTTGGGTGATCAGTCGCTCTCTAAGGATAATGACGATGATACCCGTTACTTGATCGGAGACAAGAATGGTTTGACTGCTATGTACACTAAGGGCGAGTCAGCTATCACTCTTGACCTGACCAAACTGGCAACAGTAAGCAAGTACACCGACACAAGTTACCCTGTAACTGCTAAGTGTGTGGGACCCAATGGCAATGAACAAACCGGAACTGTTACATTAAATGAAAAAGGTACGTATACCTTGGTATTTACTGTCGAAGATAATCTCTTCTACAATAACGACGGTTCAATGGAGAATAAGTCTGTAAGCAGAACTTACGAGGTGCCGTTAGTTCTCGACATCTACGAGAAGTCTATCGCAGATGCAACTATGACCATTTCCTCATCAAACCTTACGGGCGAATACATATCTTCAGGAACAAACAAAAAATACAAAATGTATCCTTTGGAAGCAATTACCAAGATAATGGATGATGCCAACAAGGATGGCGTACTCGAAAATTTTAATTTCAAGACAAATATCCAAAGTGCTGTTTTGACACCTGAAGGAAACAATGCATTCTCCTCACCCACGACTATTACTGTTACATATACTGGCGGTCAAGTCCTGACGATAGTATTAGGAACACCCAGTGGTCTTAATTCACCCGGCGCAAGCAACGGCGGTAAAACCTTCTCTGTAAAAGAGGATAGTACCAACGGCATCTATCTTCAGTCTGATGGTGCTATTGCTTCTGGTTCTGCCGCTACCGGCACTTGGCCTATAACCTCATGGAGTTTTAAAGGAACAAGCGGTAAAGTAATTACAGATAATACAAATGTAACTATCAATTTCACAAAGCCTTCCGGTGGTTGTCTTGCAGAAGGAACTCTCATTACTCTTGCAGACGGTTCACAGAAGCCTATCGAGCAGATCACATACAACGATCAGCTTCTTGCATGGGACTTCAACACCGGTGCATATGCAGCAACTGTTCCTTCTCTCATTGAAGCTCACGAAGCAGGCGAATATCGTGTTATCAACCTGAACTTTGCTGATGGTACTACAACAAAAGTTATTGTTGACCACGGATTCTTTGACGTGGAAGCAAACAACTTTGTAGTTATCAACGAAAATAACGTTGAATCCTTCGTGGGACATAAGTTCCTGAAACTCGCTGAAGGTGGTACATACGAATCCGTTGAACTTATAGGCTATGAAGTAACAGTAGAAACTGTAAGTTACTACTCCATCCAGACCGCAATGTACAATAACAGCATTGCCGACGGAATGTTCACGCTTCCCGCTCAGCCTGAAATTCTCGATAACGACGGTTGGTTCGATTACTTTGAAATCGGCGACGATATGAAGTACGACGAGGAAAAGATGCAGGCGGATATCGCAAAGTATGGTCTGTATGATTACAGTGCATTCGCAGATTACGTAACTTATGAGCAGTTTATCGCGTTCAACGGTCCTTATCTTAAGGTTCTCGTTGGCAGAGGTGTTGTAACCTTTGAGCAGATTCTCGAACTTATCGCAATCTACGTAAACTAATCCCCCCATTCCTTCCTGCCTCAATCGAGGCAGGAAGGGAACACAACAATAAAAATATAAATTTACACACCCGAAAGGAATAAAAACAAATGAAAGAGTACATTAAGCCCGAAGTTGAATTCATCTCCTTACAGGCACAGGAAGATATCACGGCAGGTGACGATCTCGTCGATGGTGATCTTGACGTTGAGAGCAGTTTCTTTAACTAATGCTCTGTAAAATCGCAGGAATACTGACAGAGGTCCCCGCATCGGACGGTCTTGACGTCCGTTGCAGGGACTACCTGTGGGAAGGCGGCACGCCGGAGATCGTCATCCGCGAGGAGGAATACCGCGCGGAACGTTATGACGGGAGGCTCAGCCGCTCCACCCTTGCCTATATGGAGTCCGCCTACAGCTTTTATTTAAAGCTCGTCGATCTCGGCGGCTTTTATCTCCATTCCTCAGCCGTTGTCATGGATGGGAGAGCTTACCTCTTCTCGGGTCCCAGCAGAGCGGGGAAGTCCACCCACACAAGGCTGTGGCAGACTGCCTTCGGCTCCGCTGCACGCGTCATTAACGACGACAAACCCGCGATCCGTTACATAAACGGCAAGTGGATCGCTTACGGTACCCCTTGGTGCGGTAAGGATGGAATTAATGAAAACATGAGTGCCCCTTTGGCAGGTGTCTGTTTTCTAAAAAAAGCTAAAGAGAATCATATTAGAAGGCTTGAGCCTATGGATGCTATGCAGAAAATCCTCAGCCAGACCATCTATAAGTTCGATTCTGCCGAACAGCTCGACCGTCTTCTCGGAACCCTTGAGAGCTTCCTCGATGACGTCCCAGTATACGAGCTTGAAAATCTGCCCGAGCCGTCAGCTGCACGGCTGAGTTATGAAACCATGCGCCGTGGCGCAGAGGAGATTGGATTATGAAACTAAAAAAAGATTATGTTCTGCGTCAAGCTGCCGGAGCATGGGTCGTTCTCCCTCTGGGCGAAGAAGCCGTCAATTTTTCCGGTATGCTGAAGCTCAACGAATCAGGCGTTATGCTTTGGAGAGTCCTTGAGCAGGGTGGCGACAAAAATGCACTGGTTGATGCGCTGACAAGTGAATATGCCGTTTCTCGCGACCAGGCAGAAGCCGACGTTGATGAGTTTTTAACTGCATTGTTGAATCGCGGCTGTTTAGAAGAATAACTCAAAAAATCAGAATGGGCAATTGTCCATTCTGATTAATACATTTCTGCTTTTTTTGTAGTTAATACATTTGCGGAAAGGATGTATAAATGAATAAAAAAATTTTGTTTGCTGCACTTGCTGTTTTACTGGTGATTTTAATTGTTCTCGTAGTTGCTTTCAGTTGTAACGGATCGAACGATGAGACCGGTAAGGACTCAGAGTCCTTGTCCGGAGGTTCGACTACAGATGCAACCGAAGACTCGGATATTAATACAGGTTCCGGCATTGAAGACAGTATCTTCGGTGATTCGGAAAATGATTCCGATTCTACAGACGAAATAATTTCATCCGATCAGGACGTGAGTGTGACAAATCCCGACGATAATTCCACACCTACAGATTCTGCTTCTGTTGAGTCAAACCCTATGGGATCTAATTCTGAAGAATCTGATCTTATGGTAACAGATCCTAACGAGTCTAGCCTTTCAGAATCTGATCCTTCTGAGTCTAAGCCTGTTGAATCCGGTACTGAAGAATCTGATCTTATAGGATATGAAACTCCTGAACCCAGTCCCACAGAACCAAAGCCTAGTGACACGGTTCAAATAGAAATAGACCCACCTGTGATAAATCCTGAGGAGTCCAGTGCATCCGGAGCAATCACTACTGAGTCTAATCCTAATGTTACTGAGCCAAACGTTACTGAACCTACTGAGTCTACTTCAGATACTTCGGATCCCGTTGAACCCACACCGGATATTGACCTTGAAGAATACGAAAGCTTTTTGAAAATGTCCCCTGCAGAACAGCAAAAACATATTGAGTCCTTCTCCGACATAGAAGATTTCTTTGTTTGGTATAATGCAGCCAAAGAAGCTTACGATCTCGCGAATCCTTCAATTGATGTTGGCGACGGTGCCATTAACATCGGTGATATTATAGATGACAAAGGCTAAGGATGAGTAATTTAGAAGAACTTGTGCCAATGGAAGAACTGGTTCCCTTAATCAAGGAGGCACTTTCAGCCGGGCAAACCGTTCAGATTTCTCCCAAGGGCACCAGTATGTTGCCCATGATTCGTCAGGGAATTGACAGTGTTGTGCTGTCGCCAATTTCCGGAAAACTAAAAAAATATGATCTTCCTTTGTACCAACGTGATAACGGTAAGTATGTTTTACACCGAATTATCGACGTAGGATGTGCTTATACTTGCATTGGAGATAATCAATTTGTATCGGAATCGAATCTTCGCCAGGATCAGATGATTGCTGTTGTTACTGCTTTTTACCGAGGTGGGAATAAACACAACACTTCCGAGTTTGGTTATCAACTTTACTGCAGATTTTGGTATTACAGCCGCCCGATACGAAAATTTTGGCGCAGAGGAATAAGATGGATCTGCAGACATCTTTTCAAATAAACAGACTCGATTTGAGCTGGTTTTAAACAGTGTTGGAGTTGCTCTTCGACACTGTTTTTTTACCCATTACCTGCAAAAAAATATCGCCCTTTACCAAAGTATCGGTGAAGGGTGATGTTTTCATGTTTATTTGGAAGAGTTTTTCTTCGAGGTGTGTCTCTGAATAAGTTTTACGATCTCAACCGAAGGAATAATCAGTAATGCAAGACCCATAGCGATAAGATACTCAACAAAGGAGATTGTTGTGAACTTGAACGCATTAGCAAGGAAGGGCACGTAGATTACAGCCGTGGTGAGGAGAAGTGCCACCGCACCTGCACCCCAGAGGAAGAGATTTTGCTTCTTCATGGTAAATATAGATCCTCTGCGGCTACGCATGTTGAAAGACTGGAATATCTCAGCCATAGACATTGTAAGGAACGCCATTGTGATGCCGTCGGGGCTGTTTGTGGGGATCTCCCAGATACCGGACTCAATGCGATGACCAACAAAGAATGCAACGAGAGTAAGGATAGAAACGAGAAGTCCCTGATAGAAAATATCAAAGCCAACACCGCCGGCGAAAATACCTTCCTTGGAGTTTCTCGGGGGCTTTTTCATAGAGTTGCTTTCAGATTCTTCCATGCCGAGAGCAAGAGCAGGGAATGTGTCAGTGATAAGGTTGATCCAAAGAATGTGTGCGGGCTTGAGAATAGTAAAACCAAGCATTGTTGCCACGAAAACGCTGACTACCTCACTGAGGTTTGAGGAGAGAAGAAACTGAATAGACTTTCTGATGTTAGCGTAGATTCTTCTTCCTTCCTCTACAGCACCAACGATTGTTGCAAAGTTGTCGTCAGCAAGGATCATGTCAGCTACATTCTTGGTAACGTCTGTACCGGTGATACCCATGCCGATACCTATATCAGCAGTCTTAATGCTGGGTGCATCATTTACGCCGTCACCGGTCATAGCGCAGATCATACCGCGCTTCTTCCAAGTGGAAACGATTCTTACCTTGTGCTCAGGTCTGACTCTTGCGTAAACGGAATACTTGTCAATGTCGCGAAGAAGAGTTTCGTCGTCGATCTTCTCAAGGTCAGAACCTGTCAGGACTGCACTTGAATCGGTGATAATACCAAGCTCTTTAGCGATTGCGGCAGCTGTGTCGCGGTGGTCGCCTGTAATCATAACTACTCTAACACCCGCTGAGCGACAGTTTTCAACCGCGTCGAGAACTTCGGGACGGATGGGGTCGATCATACCAACGAGACCAATGAACACAAGCTCAGATTCAGCTTTCTCCATAGACTCTTCGATCTCAGAGACCTTCTTATAAGCGCCTGCAAGAACGCGGAGAGCAGAGTCTGCCATTTCCTTGTTTTGAGCAAGGATCTCATCACGCTTAGCGTCGTCAAGAAGGATTGCACCTTCCTCCGTCAATACGTGAGTACAACACTTCAAAATCTCGTCGGGGGCACCCTTGGTGTACTGAATGTAGGAATCGCCGAAAGAGTGAACGGTGGACATCATTTTTCTTTCGGAGTCAAAGGGGAACTCGTGAACTCTCGGGAGCTTCTCCTTAAGATCGTACTTCATAAGGCTCTCAGAAGCCGCAAAAGCCACGAGGGCGTTCTCGGTGGGTTCACCTGTTACTTCACCGTTTGCGTCGATCTCAGAGTCACTGCAAAGGGCAAGAGCACTTGCCAGGAGAGTTTTGTCTGCACTGTAGGACCTAACAACGGTCATCTTGTTCTGTGTAAGGGTACCTGTTTTATCAGAGCAAATTACCTGAGTGCAACCAAGTGTTTCAACAGCAGTAAGCCTACGGATAACCGCACGACGGCGAGACATCTTCGTAACACCGATGGAGAGCACAATAGTTACAACAGCGGCAAGGCCTTCGGGAATAGCCGCAACAGCAAGGCTGACAGCAAGCATAAAGGTGTCGATCGCTCCGTCAAGAGTGAATCCGCCTTCCTTGATAATACCTGCGGCGAACATAACAACGCAGATAGCGAGAACGAGGTATGTGAGGATCTTGCTGAGACCGTGGAGCTTCTTCTGAAGAGGAGTTTCCTCGTCCTGTGCCTGGGTTAGAGCATCAGCGATCTTACCCATTTCGGTATCCATTCCGCAGGAGGTAATAACTGCAACACCGCGACCGTAAACAACGGAACTACCCATATATACCATGTTCGTTCTGTCGCCAAGTGCAATTTCTCCTTCAGGAAGCTTTTCTGTGGACTTGATAACGGGTACAGATTCTCCCGTAAGAGCCGCTTCTTCGACCTTCATTGAGGCACACTCGATGATTCTTGCATCAGCAGGAACAGAGTCACCGGCTTCAAGGATGATAACGTCGCCGAGAACCAGGTCCTCGCTCTTTACGTGGGTTATAAATCCGTCTCTGAGGACTTTACTTGTAGCAGAAGTCATTTCCTTCAGCGCTTCAATAGCCTTTTCTGCCTTGCTTTCCTGAAGAACACCGAGCACAGAATTAAGCACTACGACGAAAAGGATGATGAACGTGTCGGCAAGAGACTCATTCTCATAAACTGCAGTAATTCCGGAGAGGACTGCTGCAATGATAAGAACGATGATCATGGGATCTGCAAGCTGATTAAGGAATCTGCGGAAAATGCTTGTTTTCTTTGCTTCCTTCAACTTGTTTTTGCCGTTTGCTTCGAGACGAGCGGAGGCTTCAGCGGAAGAAAGACCGTTTGCTGTGGTATCAAACTTGTCGAGTACCTCGCTGATTTCGTTTTGATAGTAGGTCATAGTATCACCTTTCATGAAAAATTAGTATTATAACGATTTACTGAACGAAAAAAGACTCAAGTACAGTTTGTCGTTCTGTACATGAGTCTCGTTGTTTAAGGCTGGCCAGACTTGCACAGAAATGTTGCAGTCGGATGTTGGCTTTACCGCACGTAAAGTGCTAACTACTCCCTCACGGGCGTTATTTAACTTAGATAATCTTACCACAATTTACTATAATTGTCAAGATATTAAAATGAACAAACGTCCGAAGCATCCAATAGGATATTTCGGACGTTTAATATGTTTTATTCAAGTCTTGCTGCGATTTCTTTGAGGAATGTCTCAGTATCAACCTTTGTCTTGTTTTCGAGAGTGGAGAGAGCTGCAAGGTCACCGGTCATAACACCGTCCTCGATGGTCTTAACAGTTGCGGCTTCAAGCTTGTCAGCGAAACCTACGAGCTCGGGAAGATTGTCCATCTCACCGCGCTTTCTGAGAGCACCGGTCCAAGCGAAGATAGTAGCAACGCTGTTGGTAGATGTAGTCTCACCCTTCAGATACTTGTAGTAGTGACGCTGAACCGTACCGTGAGCCGCCTCGTATTCGTATACTCCGTCGGGAGAAACGAGAACAGAAGTCATCATTGCAAGGCTTCCGTAAGCGGTAGCCACCATGTCGCTCATAACGTCGCCGTCGTAGTTCTTACAAGCCCAAATGTATCCGCCGTTTGAACGAATTACGCGAGCCACAGCATCATCGATGAGAGTGTAGAAATACTCAATTCCTGCCTCATCAAAGCGGGTCTTATACTCGTTTTCAAAGATCTCAGCGAAAATATCCTTGAAATGGTGGTCGTACTTCTTGGAGATAGTATCCTTTGAAGAGAACCAAACGTCCTGCTTTGTGTCAAGAGCATAGTTGAAGCAGCTGCGCGCAAAGCTTGCGATGGAAGAATCTACGTTGTGAACACCCTGAATGATACCGCCGGACTTACTAAAATTGTGGATAGTCTGACGAGTTTCATTTCCGTTTGCATCGGTACATACAAGCTCACACTTGCTACCTGCCTCGACCTGCATCTCGGTGTTCTTGTAAATATCACCGTAAGCGTGACGAGCGATTGTGATGGGCTTTGTCCATGTGGGAATGTAGGGAGTAATACCCTTAACGATGATGGGAGCACGGAAAACAGTACCGTCAAGAATTGCTCTGATAGTTCCGTTGGGGCTCTTCCACATTTCCTTGAGTTTGTATTCAGTCATTCTTGCCGCGTTAGGTGTGATAGTAGCACACTTTACTGCAACACCGTACTTCTTTGTAGCCTCAGCTGAGTCAACTGTAACCTGATCGCAGGTTTCGTTGCGGTGTTCAAGTCCAAGGTCGTAATACTCGCTCTTGAGATCAACGAAGGGAAGAATGAGAATATCTTTGATCATTTTCCAGATAACTCTGGTCATTTCGTCTCCGTCCATTTCGACGAGAGGCGTATTCATTTGAATTTTAGCCATGTCGGACCTCCAAAATCAGATTAGTTTCCTGCTTTAACGAAGTCGAGAAGGCCGCCTGCGCGAAGCATATCCTTCTGACGGTCGGAAACGGAGAGAACTGCGGTAAATATCTTGCCGGTGGTCTTGTTGGTTACGGTGATTTCCTCACCATCGGCAATCTGGGCGAGTGTGTTTTCAATAACGATAACGTCGCCTTCGCTGATGTCGTCGTAGTCAGCCTCATTCTTGAATGTAAGGGGCATAATACCTGCGTTTACAAGGTTAGCTTTGTGGATTCTTGCAAAAGACTTTGTGATAACAGCCTTTACACCGAGGTAGAGAGGCGCAAGAGCAGCATGCTCACGGGATGAGCCCTGTCCGTAGTTAGCGCCACCAACGATCACACTCTGACCTAGAGCGGAAGCTCTTGCGGGGAACTCGGGGTCACATACTGTGAAGCAGTGCTTTGAGATCTCGGGAATGTTTGATCTGAGGGGAAGGATCTTCGCACCTGCAGGCATAATGTGGTCGGTTGTGATGTTGTCGCCAACCTTAAGTGAACAAGCGCACTCAATGCGATCAGCAAGGGGAGCTGTTACGGGATAAGGCTTGATGTTGGGTCCTCTGAGGATCTCAACACTGTCCATATCAGCCTCAGCAACAGGAGGCACAACCATATTATCGTTGATTGCAAATACCTCGGGAAGCTTGAATTCAGGCATATCGCCGAGCTCTCTGGGGTCAGTAAGAACGCCTGTAAGAGCAGAAGCTGCTGCCATTTCGGGAGATACAAGGTAGATCTGTCCGTCCTTAGTTCCTGAACGTCCCTCGAAGTTTCTGTTGAATGTTCTGAGAGAGATACCCTTTGAGTTAGGTGACTGTCCCATACCGATACAGGGACCGCAGGCACTCTCAAGAATTCTTGCACCTGCCTCGATAAGATCTGAAAGTGCGCCGTTCATAGCAAGCATATTGAGAACCTGCTTTGAACCGGGAGCAATTGAAAGTGATACGTCAGGGTGAACTGTCTTGCCCTTGAGAATATGAGCTACCTTGAGCATATCAAGAAGTGATGAGTTTGTACATGAACCGATACAAACCTGATCGATCTTAAGCTTTCCGATCTCCTCAACGCTCTTTACGTTGTCAGGAGAGTGAGGACACGCTGCAAGAGGTACAAGCTCGCTGAGGTTGATGTTGATTTCCTCATCATAAACAGCGTCCTCATCAGCTGCAAGGGGAACCCATACGTC
>JAZULS010000158.1:0-9603 GCA_045603205.1 Eubacteriales bacterium
ATGGCTACGATCCGACTTCTACCTTTTCATTGGGTGCCCATTCAGCGTACATTTCTTCATATCCGGCGGCATATTCCGTGATCTCGGTGCTGGGAGTGCCGGGGTAGCTGGAGATAAAACGAACTCCGGCCTCGTAAAGTCCTCTTGCAACGGCTTCGTTGCCAAGCATAAGTTTTTTCATATAAATCTCCATTCAGCCTTTCGGCAGTACGAACAATCAGAAATTATTTTCCCTTTCCGATAAGTCACTTGACGCTTACAGTAAGAAGGGAAAGCGCAATTTTCACTTGGTAGTCTGCGCTTCTACTAAGCTGCCACCGCAATATCTTGCACGGAGCACGGGCTTTTCGATCTTACCCGTGGGATTGCGGGGAACCTTTTCGAATATGATACGGCGGGGACGCTTGTATCTGGGAAGCTCAAGACAGAACCGGTCGATCTCTGCTTCATCACAGGTCACGCCCTCCTTCAGCTCGATGATAGCCGCGGCAATTTCACCGAGTCGCTCATCGGGAAGACCGATAACCGCCACGTCCTTGATCTTGTCGTGACTTCTGAGGAAGTCCTCGATCTGTACGGGATAGAGGTTTTCACCGCCCGTGATAATAACGTCTTTCTTTCTGTCAACCAGGTAGATGAATCCGTCCTCGTCGACCTTCGCCATGTCTCCCGTGTAGAGCCAGCCGTCCTTCAGAACGTCGGCGCTTGCCTCGGGATTCTTATAGTAGCAAAGCATTACACCGGGACCGCGGACAATAAGCTCACCAACGGAACCGTTTTCCACCTCAACACCGTTTTCATCAACGATCTTGGTCTCCCAAAGGTATCCTGCCTTACCGATAGCGCCTACCTTATGAACGTTTTCAACACCAAGGTGAACACATCCGGGACCGATAGACTCGGAAAGACCGTAGTTGGTGTCGTACTTGTGGTGGGGGAACACCTTCATCCAGCGGTGGATAAGGCTGGGGGGAACGGGCTGTGCACCGATGTGCATAAGTCTGAGCTGGTCAAGTCTGTACTTTGAGATGTCGATCTTTCCGGACTCGATAGCATCCAGAATATCCTGCGCCCACGGTACGAGAAGCCACACGATGCTGCATTTTTCTTCGCTGACGGTTCTGAGGATCCACTCGGGCTTGACTCCGCGGAGAAGGACCGCACGGCTTCCTGAAAGGAGAGAGCCGAACCAGTGCATTTTTGCTCCGGTGTGATAAAGAGGCGGAATACAGAGGAACACGTCATCCGCCGTCTGTCCGTGGTGATTCTGCTCGGTCATGCAGGAGCTTACAAGGGCGCGGTGATTATGTAAGATCGCCTTGGGGAAGCCTGTTGTTCCCGAGGAAAAGTAAATTGCGGCGTTGTCGTCCTCGTCAAGAGCTACCGGAGGAGCACTGGAAGAGCAGTACGTCATAAGGTGTGTGCAGTCCTCTGTGTAAGAGGGTCCGTCGCTTCCCACGTAGAAGAGCATTTTTACTCTGGGAATATCGTCTGCGATCACGTCCATACGGGACACAAACTCGGGGCCGAAGACCAGCACATCCACGTCAGCAAGGTCAAGGCAGTACTTTATCTCGTCAGAGGAATATCTGAAGTTCATGGGAACAGCCAGACAGCCCGCCTTGAGTATACCGAAGTAGATGGGAAGCCATTCAATGCAGTTCATAAGGAGAATGCCCACCTTATCTCCCTTTTTAAGTCCGCGGGAGAGGAGCAGATTTGCAAATCTGTTAGCACGTCTGTCAAAGTCGCGCCAAGACATTTCACGTCTGTAGGGAGCGTCGGGATTAGCGCTCTCGATAAGGTTAAAATCCTGCCAGGTTACGGCAAGGTCACGCTCTTCAGAGGGGTTCACTTCAACAAGGCAGATGTTTGTCCCCTGAAGTCTGGCGTGCTTTTCCAAAATCTCAGTAATAACCATAATTTTCTCCGTTTGTCATAAGACAAGTTATATTTTTCCACTCCGCGAAAACAAAAAGACCTCTGTCAAGCCGACAGAGGACGAGAGTTCCCGTGGTACCACCTCAGTTTACCGCAAACACGGTCTTTGAGTTCGCTGTATCGGGCTCACCCGTCTTCACCTACTGCACTTTTCAGCAAAGCCGCTCCGAAATGAATTCCACACCGAGGCAACACCGTCTTCGCACCAACCGACGGCTCTCTTTGGAAGTCTTCACAAATGTGTACTGATTTTCTTCAACGCGTTATAAATACTTGCCATATAGTTTACCACTTTCAAGGGGCAAAGTCAATGCTTTTTTTATATTTATTCAATATTACGACAAAAAAATCGGAAGCTGCGGACCCACACAAATCTTCCCGTGCCGGCATTTCCCAAATCAAAGGAAGGAGCCTTCGGCGCTAACAAAAAAACTCCCCCGAAAAAATCGGAGGAGTCTGAATCTTTACTTTTCTACTGCCTCAGGAATCTTCTCTTCTTCAACGGCAAGCTGGATCTTTGTGTCACCCTCAGCGTGAATATCGTCAAGAGTTACCGCTCTTGAGTGCTTGATAGGCTTCCATTCAACCTTTTTGAAGATCGCAACGAGGGCGATGGGGATATATGTAAGCATAAATATCGGGAAGGTGAAAGCGTAGAATATCTTCTTGTACCATCTGGTGTGGATGTTCTTCCATTCGGTGATAGTGGTGATCCAACCGATAATGAACATCAGGATACTTGCGTTGATCGTAGGCAATGACAAAAGGTTAAAGAAATTTGCAACATCGCCGTAACCGAACAGCATTACGAAGGCACCGATAATATCCGCAACGAAGATGAATCCGCAAAGGATCATAGCGGGCATGATAGTCATGAACATATCGTAGCAGGAGAAGCTGCTGTGCTTTGCTCTCTTGCCCTCTTCGCCGGTCTTCTTCTTGCCGAAGAGACCTCTGAAAAGATCTTTTCCGTAGTTTGCATATACCTGAAGGTATCCCTTCGCCCAGCGGAGTCTCTGATACCAGGACTGCTTAAAGGTTACGGGCTGTTCGTCGAAGAGCATAGCGTCGGCACAATAACCGATTCTGAGACCGTCTACGATGCTGTGAGCTGTAAATTCAATATCCTCTGTAAGAAGGAAGTGCTTCCAAACAAGCTTTCCGGTTTCATCCTGGAAGAGGGACTTGTCAACCATGAATCCCGTACCGGAGATAGCACAGCTGCTGCCGAGGATCATTCTGGAGTTGTTAAGATACTTTGCCTCGCGGAGGAACCAAAGAGCATATCCTGCGGACAGCCAGTTATCTCCATAGTTCTTGGAATTTCTGTAACTGGTCAGCGCCTTGTAGCCGTCGCAGTAGGTCTTGTTCATCTCGGAGATGTAGTTGGGCATCAGGATGTTATCTGCATCAAATACGAAGAAGGCATCAAATCCTGCATCAAAGTATGCCGCATTAAGTGCATCAAAGAGGAACTCAAGAGCGTATCCCTTACCAACATGTGCGCTGTCAAATCGTTCGAACACCACAGCACCCGCCTCTCTGGCAACCTGTGCGGTTCTGTCAGTACAGTTATCCGCAACGACGAAGGTGGTGATAAGCTCTGACGGATAGTCCTGATTATTGATGCTGTTGATAAGTCCCGCCAAAACCTCTTCCTCATTTCTTGCGGAAATGAGCACGGCGAACTTATGATATTTGAATTCACCTGAGTGAGGTCTCTTCTTCTTAAAGAGAGCCACCAAGATATAGTATAACTGATAAGAATAACACAGCAGGAACAAAATTCCGATAATGCTGTTTATCATATACATTACATGCATTTTAAAATCCCCGGCATATAGCCTTTGTCCTTTTTGTGATGACGACTCCCTGAGAAGCCGCCTCGTTTTTTCGAGTCGGTATTCCGCCTGTTTTTACCAAAAAACAACCGAAACCAAAGCTTAGATAGGGTAACACACATTTCTACAGTATATAATATCACAATTCGTCCGTTTTTGCAATAGTAATATTTATTCTATTTAGTGTATAAACCGCGTTTTATGTCCTTTCGGCAGGGTTTTATGCCATATCCATGGGTAATTTGAACCAAAAGGTACTTCCGACTCCCAAACGGCTTCTGACTCCGAACTCGGCACCATGCAAAACAAGGATGTTTTTCACAATGGACAGACCGAGACCTGTACCCATGGGCGCCCTTTTATGGTATTCATTTACCTTATAATAGCGTTCCCATATCATATGAAGCTCGTTTTCGGGGATACCGCAGCCGCTATCCGTCACCTCAATGAGGCAGGAATCTGTCAACAAAGTCTGCTTGACGGTAACTTTTTTATCTTCTCCTGTATAATTAATAGCATTATTCACCAAATTATACAGAACCTGCAGCACTCTTGTTCTGTCGGCAGTTACGAAAACGTGTCTGTCGAAGAGAAAATCTATGGTATATCCCTCTCGCTCTCTCAGCTTTGCATATCTTTCAAGCGTCTCGAAAACAGTCTCAGTAAGATCAAAGGCCTCAAGGTTAAGCTTTTGTCTGCCTGAGATAAAGCTTGACATATCAAGCATATCATCTACGAGAGTGGACAGTCTGCGGGTCTCGTCAATGATGATCTGTATATTTTCCGTATTCATCTCTCCCGGAATGTCTCTCATTACCTCGCTGTAGCCCGAGATAAGGGTAAGCGGAGTGCGGAGATCGTGGGACACGTTGGCGATAAGGTCCTTTTGCATTCTGTCAAGCTGAGACAGTTCAAGGGCTGCATTATTGAGAGTTTCCGCCAACATACTCTGCTCCAGATACGCCCCTCCCTTGAAGGAAACGTCGTAGTTACCCACGGCAAGTTTTTCCGCTTCAAGACTCATATCCTTCAGTGGCCCTGCCAGCTTTTTCGCCAGCAAAACAGACACCAACGCGGCAACCAGCACTAAAATTCCGCTGACGAGAACAAGCATTATCCGCATAGCCGTAACAGTAGACGCGATGGGGTATATTTCCGAGTTCAGGAGGAACATATACTCAGCGCCGCCCACGCCGTCGATGACCCTTGCAAAAACGATACTCTCTCCGCCATCACTTTCCTCTCCCTGCCGTATGCTTACGGAAGGAAGTATCTCAAGAAGCTCTCCCTCAAGCTTTGCTCTCTCGTAAAAGCTGTTCAAAAACTCCCCCGACGCCACGTTGTGTATAAGACAACCCTGACTTACGTGGGATTCCGACAGCACCTGACCTTTGCCTGCAGTTATTTTGTAAACGGAGATGCATACGTTGTACTCTCTGCTGAGTGAATAAGCGGTTTTTTTAAGCTCTGCCACCTCTCCCTCAAGAAGAGCCTCCACGCAGCGCTTCGTTTCGAATATTCTCACGTTTTTATAAAGGTCTTCCATGAAGAAAGTCTGAAAAGCCCACGTCAAGGCGAGAACAACCGCTAAAAACGTAACGAATGCGGCAAAAATTCCGCCCTTCACGGATATTTTCAAGTTTCGTCTCTTTTTCACACTGTAATCAGTCAATTTTTGCCTCCACGTCGAATCTGTACCCAACTCCACGGAGGGTCACAATGTGAACAGCGTACCTTCCGAGGCTCCGTCTCAGAAGCTTTATGTGGGTGTCAAGAGTCCTGTCGTCGCCGAAATAGTCGTATCCCCACACCTCTGAGATCAGCTTGTCACGGGTCAGGGCGATATTTTTGTTTTTCACAAGGTAAAAAAGAAGGTCGTACTCCTTGGGGGTCATGTCCGCCCGTACCCCGTCCACTGAGACGGTCCTGGCTGACATATCTATACTCAGACCGCCAAACTCCAGTATTTCGCGGAGGCTTTCCCCGACACCGGCAGTCTTCTTTCCCGCCAGATACCGTTTCATTACCGCTTCCACTCTCAGCATCAGCTCTTTCGGAGAAAACGGCTTTACCACGTAATCGTCAACTCCAAGCTCAAAGCCGTTGATGCGGTCGTACTCTTCCCCTCTGGCGCTGAGCATTATTATGGGTATGTCGGAAAATTTTCTGATCTCACGGCAGGCGGAAAATCCGTCAAGCTCGGGCATCATAATGTCAACGACGGCAATGTCAAATCCGCCTCGTCTGCACATTTCCACCGCCGCCATTCCGTCAGCGGCTTCGGCTGTCTCGTGCCCCTCGTACCTTGCATATTTTGAGATCAGAGTACGGATTCCCGCCTCATCGTCCACGATCAATATTTTATACATCACAAAGCTCCATTCTGAGAGTTTTTGTTAAAATATCTCTAATTTTTCAAGGGCGCCCGCTGCAGCAGACGCCCAAAAGTCTTATCCGTTAAAAATCTACGTTGTTTTCCTTTTTCGCCTCGTAGCACTTAACGTCAAGAGTCATAACCTTGCCGTCACGGTAAAGAACGAATTCGAGAATATCTCCCTCTTCGGAGTTCTTTACAATAGAGGCGATCTGGGCAGTTTCGCTTATCTCCTGTCCGTTTACGGCAATGATCCTGTCGCCTGCACGGAGTATTTTGTCATTAAAGCCTTCCTCAAGCTTATAAACGTATACGCCGAGGGTATCAACTCCATAACTGTAGGCGGTATATGCGTCCGTAATATCCACGAAGGTAACACCGATCATCACATTATTTGCGGAGCTTACGTTTCCGCCAGCCTCGATGATAGCCTTTGCTCTGTCATAAGCATCGTTGGATGGAATAGCAAAGCCGAGACCCTCAATACCCGTACCGGAAGACTTCGCATTAACGATACCGACAAGCTCGCCGCTCATGTTGAAAAGTCCTCCGCCGGAGTTACCGGGGTTTACTGCCGCGTTAGTCTGAAGGAGGTTCATGTCCACGCCTTCAATGTTGACTTTTCTCGCAAGGGCGCTGATAATCCCGTTAGTCGTTGTGCCGCTGAGCTCACCCAAGGGATTTCCGATCGCGATGACCTCTTCTCCTACCTTGAGTTTGTCACTGTCTGCAAAAACCGCAGAAACAAGCTCCTCGTCGGTTTCTACCTTAATCACGGCAATATCAGCCGCAGAGTCTCCGCCGATGACCGTAGCCTCATACTCGTTCCCGTTTTTAAGGCTGACCTTGATAACGTCCGCATAGGACTTTCCGCTTGAATCAGCCACTACGTGGAAGTTGGTTATGATATGTCCGTCCTTCGACATGATAACACCGGAACCAGCTCCGCTTGTAACGTACTCCTGCCAAAGGCTGACACTTTTATATTCGGTGGTAATAGCAACTACGGAGTCTCCAACAGCCGCCTCTACGTCGGTATAGGTAAGTTCACTTCCGTCAGAGGAAGATTCCACGTGATCTACGACCCGATCTACAACGACCGCTTTGCCGTCGTCATTGGTAGATACGTTCTGACCGTGCTCTTTGTCACCGGTACTTATCGTTGGGATCTCATCCGCAAAGAATTCGTTACCCACGAAGGAGCCCACAAGTCCGAATCCGAAAGAGAAAAGGATACAGCACACAACGAGCACAATAGCGCCCGCCACTCTGCCGCCGTTTTTCTTCTTTTTCGGAGGTTTCACGGAACTGTTTGGTCCGTAGGAAATGTAAGATTCTCCACCTGCGGTGAAATTCTGTGTGCCGTAAGTCTGAGGACGATAGGTATAGGTCCCGTCAGGCACTTGTTCACCGCTCATATGGTAGGAGGTATCAGGTGTAATGTTTGGAATCGCTTCGGTAGCGTTCACAAAAGACTGCCCCTCACTCTCAAAACCATGACTCTGGTTATTTATATTATCGTTTTTCTTTTCTTCAAAGCTGTTGTTATCCATAAAACGTATCCTTTCCGACACAAATGGGATGTGATTTTCTAAGGTGACTTAATTATAACAGGCCATTGTGACGATGCTGTGAAAACGGACGAAAATTTTATTGAACTACGCCTGAACCGACTACGCCTGACACGATTTCGGGAAGCTCCACTTCGCCTAAGAGAGCGCTGACGATGAATCCGTCCACGTTGTTGCCCGATATGCTGTACTCGGAGGCGTTTTTCGGCACGGGAACGGAGGTGTCACCCTTTTCGGACGCGGGAACAAAGTAGATAACGTAGGCGTTTTCGGGCATGGTCGCCATTTCGCAGGTTCCGAAGGTGCCTGTTGAGTCTAAGGTGAGGATGTCCCCGTCTGAAGTATAGTCCCTAAGATACTCGATATATTCTTCCAGGCAGAAATTCTGACGTTTCATCACGTAAGCGTGAGGCACGCCAACGTATCTGTAATGCCAAGGCTCGGTATTGATCTTGGTGAAATTGAATTTGTTGTCGGTATAGCGCTGAACGAAGCCGTGCTTGACAGCAAGAGTCTGAAAATCGTCAAGGTACTCGTAGTTTTCCATGACGACGTAGGTGCCGTCGGGTTTTCTTACGGTCAGGTCAAGGCAAAGTCCCGTATGATGCTCGCTGTTGCCGGGGTCAGCCACGTATTTCTCCGCATATTCCGCACCGTAAGATACGGTATAGTCGTCGTATATCTGCTGCTGTTCTTCGAGAGTACGATATACGCTGTTTATGAGAAGAGATGCGTCGGAGGTGACAGACTCAAGCTCGTCTACCAGATCGTTGAAGCACTCCATCACGTCAGCGTCAAGCATATAATTATTGTACGCCACCGAGCAGTTTTCGCTCTTGCTTGAGTATACGGTGACGAGATGGTCTTCCGTCTCGGGGAAAACGTATTCATACTCATAGTTGACAAGGATCACATCTCCTCTGTGCACGTCTTCCTCCGTCATGGTGACTTCATCGAAAAAGTCCAGCGGAGTTGTGGGAGGAGTTGCGTTTTCTGAGGCAAACTGCTCAGCGATACTCTCCTGCTTTGACTTTTCGGGGCGTTCCATCTTTGCAATATGGACAACGGACGCCGCAACTACAGCGATAAACAGCACAGCACAGAGAACGAGCGCCATCATGGAGCTGCCCGGTCTCTTTCTGCGATATTTCGACGTAGCGCCGCGATACACATCCGCTCTGGTAAACGTTATTTCTTTTTCGGGAGAGGCATTATTTCTTTTTTCGCCTTTTGCCATTCTGAAGTCTCCTTTCCGTTAGAAGGAAAAAACTGCAGGGAGCTACAAGGAGCGCCCTACAGTTTTTAATTAGACATTATAAATTAAAGAGCGTCTCTTCTGGAGAGGTTCATTCTGCCCTTTTCGTCGAAACCAAGGAACTTAACCTGGATCTCGTCGCCTACGTTGCAGACGTCCTCAACCTTTTCGGTTCTCTTCTTATCAAGCTTGGAGATGTGTACAAGACCTTCCTTCTTGGGTGCAAACTCAACGAATGCACCGATGGGGATGATTCTCGTAACCTTACCCGTGTAGATAGCACCTACCTCAGGCTCGAATACGATAGCGTCGATCATAGCCTTAGCTGCGTTGATAGACTCCTTGCTCGGTGAGGAGATGAAGATTGTACCGTCGTCCTCGATGTCTACCTTAGCGCCTGTGTCAGCTACGATACCCTGAATAACCTTACCCTGCTTACCGATAACCTCGCTGATCTTCTCGACGTCGATCTTCATAGTGAGCATCTTGGGAGCGTACTCGGAAACCTCTTCTCTGGGTGCGGGGATAGCCTTGAGAATGATTTCGTCAAGGATGTAGTCACGACCCTTGTGAGTTACCTCAAATGCTTCCTTGATGATCTCGGGAGTAAGACCGTCTACC
>JAZULS010000159.1:0-3507 GCA_045603205.1 Eubacteriales bacterium
GAAAAAAATCTTTGATTATTGGGCCGATACAGGCAGTTTAGTTAAAAGTTTTGACCGTCCTTTTTCAAAAGGGGTGCGGGTTTTTAGGGCAGCGCCCTGAATCGTCGCTCGCAAGCGGCGAAACTCTCAGTGTACGTTTGGGTGGTCAAGGAGTGGAACTCCTTGTCGCGCTCCGCAGAGTGCGAAATCCCCTTTTCAAGAGGGACGCCCTTCTTTCTTTAAAAAGAAAGAAGCAAAGAAACTTTGGACATTGGGGGCGGGATTTTACGTTGGCTTTTGCCTCTTTCCGTGGTTTGGCGGGCGAGGTATGTCCCGCAGGTGGCGAGAAGCGTTTGACACAGACAGTAAAATGTAGTAGAATAATATTAATATTCGTCACCTACGATCACTATCAAACATTCTACGAGATTATAGGATAAGGAGATGACGGTGAAGATGAAAAAGTACACATTGGATTTTCGAGGCGTCGAATACTATTTGGAAATGCACAAGATCATTCAAAAATCCCTTGATTTCCCCGATTATTACGGATGTAATTGGGATGCATTCTGGGACTGTTTGACTGACATGTATGGTGAACAGATTCACATCGAAATTGTCGGTCTTGAAATAGTTGAGAGTAAATTCGAAGATGCGGCAAGCCAGATGGTATCTATATTAAGGCGGTTTAAGCGATATCAAAAATCTTTTGAAAACGATATTCAAATAGAAATCGTCAGCGGAAGCAGCCGCATACCTATTGAATGACGGAGTACCCACCTCCCATCTCCATTTGCCGAAGGCAAGCATCATCAGCGAAGCGACATCATTTTGGCTCCGCCAATATATCATTAGCTGTAGGCAAGCGTCATTCGCGAAGTGACCGCCTCACCCCCTTCTCCATTTTGTGAACTAAATGTAAATGTTAGGTACAAATGCTTGATTTTTCCCCTCTGTGGGGATAAAATATAGTGCGTAGAGTTTGGCACTCACACACTTCGAGTGCTAACGACATAATTTAACAGTAAAATTCATACTAATGAAATAAATTTCAGGAGGAAGATAATATGACACTCAGACCCCTCGCAGACAGAGTTGTGGTAAAATCTGTCGAAGCAGAAGAAACGACCAAGACCGGCATCGTGCTCCCCGGTGCGGCTAAGGAAAAGCCTCAGGTAGCGGAAGTTGTTGCCGTAGGCCCCGGCGGAAACGTAGACGGCAAGGAAGTTGTAATGACCGTTAAGGTTGGCGATAAGGTAATCACCAGCAAGTATTCCGGCACAGAGGTTAAGTGCGACGGCACAGAATACAGCATCGTAAGACAGAGCGACATTCTCGCAATCGTTGAGTAATTCTCACGGATAATAATTTAGTTAAGGAGAAATTATCATGGCAAAGGATATTCTTTACGGAGCAGACGCCAGAGATGCCCTCATCGCAGGCGTTGATAAGCTCGCTAATACTGTAAAAATCACACTCGGTCCCAAGGGCCGTAACGTAATTCTTGACAAGAAGTTCGGTACTCCCCTCATCACCAACGACGGCGTTACCATCGCTAAGGAGATCGAGCTTGAGAATGCGGCTGAGAACATGGGCGCACAGCTTCTCAAGGAAGTTGCAACCAAGACTAACGACGCGGCAGGTGACGGTACGACCACCGCTACTCTTCTCGCTCAGGCATTCATCCACGAGGGGATGAAGACCGTGTCCGCAGGCCCCAACCCCATCGTTATCCGCAAGGGTATTCAGAAGGCTGTTGACACCGCTGTTGCAGGCCTCAAAGATATCGCAAAGCCCGTTTCCGGCACCGAGGACATCGCAAGAGTCGGTACGGTTTCCGCAGGCGACGAGGTTATCGGTAAGCTCATCGCTGACGCAATGGATAAGGTAACTGCTGACGGCGTTATCACCGTTGAGGAAAGTAAGTCCGCTGAGACTTACAGCGAGATCGTTGAGGGTATGCAGTTCGACCGCGGATACCTCTCTCCCTACATGGCAACAGACACAGACAAGATGGAGGCTGTTCTCGACGACGCTTTCGTTCTCATCACAGATAAGAAGATCTCTAACGTTCAGGAGATCCTTCCCGTTCTTGAGCAGATCGTTCAGGCAGGTAAAAAACTTTTCATCATCGCTGAGGACGTAGAGGGTGAGGCTCTCACAACTCTCGTACTCAACAAGCTCCGCGGAACCTTCGTTTGCGTTGCAGTTAAGGCTCCCGGCTTCGGCGACAGAAGAAAGGAAATGCTCCGCGACATCGCTATCCTTACCGGCGGTGAGGTTATCTGCGACGAGCTCGGCCTCGACCTCAAGGAAACATCTATCGCACAGCTTGGCCGCGCAAGACAGATCAAGGTTACAAAGGATAATACCATCATCGTTGACGGTGCAGGTGACGCTGCTCAGATCGCCGCACGCGTTGCACAGATCAAGGGCGCTATCGAGACCACCACATCCGACTTCGACCGTGAAAAGCTTCAGGAAAGACTTGCAAAGCTTGCAGGCGGCGTAGCAGTTATCAAGGTCGGTGCTGCAACTGAGACCGAAATGAAGGAAAAGAAGCTCCGCATCGAGGACGCTCTCAACGCTACAAGAGCTGCTGTTGAAGAGGGTATCGTTGCAGGCGGCGGTACAGCATACCTCAATCTCATCGACAAGGTTGCTGCAGTTGCTGCTACTGTTGAAGGCGACGAGAAGACCGGTGTAAACATCGTTCTTCGCGCGCTTGAGGCTCCCGTTCGTCAGATCGCTGAGAACGCAGGCTTTGAGGGCTCCGTTATCGTCAACACCATCCGTACCAGCGGTAAGGTAGGATTTGGCTTCGACGCATACAACGAAGTTTACGTTGATATGATGGAAGCAGGAATCGTTGACCCCGCAAAGGTTACGAGAAGTGCTCTTCAGAACGCTTCCAGCGTAGCATCCACCGTTCTCACAACTGAGGCGCTGGTTGCTCATAAGCCCGAGCCCGAGGCTCCCGCTAACCCTGCTATGGGCGGCGGCATGGGCGGAATGTATTAATTCGTCAAATAATAAAAAGGGATACTTTCGAAAGGAAGTATCTCTTTTGTTTAGTGTATAAGGTGTGGTTTTCCGTCGCGACACATCGTAACAAGTCCAAACATGGAGGTTTCGTATAAACCCATGGACTACCACACAGGTTAGCCCCTACGGAGGAAAGATGAAACCTTTCATATACCTTTCTCCACCTGAGATATATCTCACGGGTTGGCGTGGGATTTAAACTGCACAAAAGAATCCTTTACGTCGGCGTCGACGTAAAGGAAAACGAATGCCTATTGATGTCGTAATTCAGAGGGTACGGCACCTGCGACAAAAACCATCGGCACCGATCTCGTCTTGTGGGGGAAGCACGTACATCTCTTTAAGGAGACTTCATTGCAGGAAGAAAACGAGAGCGGCAGGCTACTGCAGCCGCGGGGAAGTCTTGTGTGCCGATCACGGGTAAGCTTCTAGGGCGGAGCCCTTGAAGGTTTTCTTAGTGAATTTTCTTTTATAAAAGAAAAT
>JAZULS010000160.1:0-6497 GCA_045603205.1 Eubacteriales bacterium
CTTCTGCCCTGATCAAAGCGGCAGGTGGCAAGGTCACAGGCTCAGTTTCCGCGAAGACCTCATACGTTGTGGCAGGTGAGGCGGCAGGAAGCAAGCTGACCAAGGCTGAGACTCTCGGCGTCAAAATAATCGACGAAGACGGACTCACAAAACTTCTCGGAGGCGAAGCTTAATGCTTATTATTCTGATAATTCTCGCTGTTTTAGCCCTTCTCACCTTTGTAGCCGGCTACTATATGTACCGTCTCGCCTGCGTGAGAAAATCAAGAGTCGCATCCTCCTGGGATGATGACGAGGCTTTTGCCAAGGGCGACAAGTTTTACGAAAATTTCGGGGACGATATTAAGGCGAAAAGGCAGAAACTCCGCGAACTTGCCTCGTCAAGCGCTGCATTGCGTCTTACGGTTAAATCCTTTGACGGTCTCACTCTGGCCGCACGGTTTATTCCTACCGAAGCGAAAAATCCCCGAGGCATTATCGCCTCCTTCCACGGATACCGC
Organism: Eubacteriales bacterium; assembly: GCA_045603205.1. Taxonomy (GTDB): domain Bacteria; phylum Bacillota; class Clostridia; order Oscillospirales; family CAG-272; genus RUG11130. The sequence goes on from JAZULS010000160.1 coordinate 500, forward strand.
TCCGACCCCAGCGTTGATTTCGGTGCCTCTTCCGTAGATTTTCTCGAAGACGGTTTTTCCCTTCTCCTTGTTGACCAGCGTGCCCACGGAAACAGCGAAGGACGGCATATCACCTTCGGCGTGAAGGAGAGATATGACGTTATTTCCTGGTGTCGCTTATTAAACGAGGTGTTCCCCGGCACGCCCGTTATCCTTGACGGACTCTCAATGGGTGCCACCACCGTAATGATGGCGTCCGCCCTTGAGCTTCCCTCAAACGTGAAGGCTGTCATCGCGGACTGCGGCTTCACTTCACCTGCCGCCATCTGCACGAAGGTTCTGACAAAGGATATGCATCTTCCGAAATTTCCCATCTATTACGTGGCGTCACTTATCGTCCGCTTATTTGCCGGTTACGGCTTTAGCGATGCCTCTGCCCCCGAAGCTCTGAAACTCTCAAAGCTCCCTACCCTCATCGTTCACGGTACGGGAGACAAATTCGTACCCTTTGAGATGGGTGTGGAAAACAGCGAAGCTGCGGGAGATAGTGCTATCTTCCTTTCCGTTCCCGAAGCGGGTCACGGTTTGTCCTATCTGAAGGATATAAACGCTTACAGAAGCGCTCTCGACACCCTCTTTGAAAGGGCGAACATTCCCCCGCAAACACTTTAACTGCCGTTTTTCGGCGGATTGGAGACCTACATGAAAATCTTTGCAGGCAGTCGCAGAAAAAAGGAGCCCCTTGGCGGCACCTTCATTGGAATTTTGCTTCTTTGTCTTCTTTTTTTGAAATCCATCAATTTCTACTCCCTCATAAACGTAGGCAACTTCGTTATCCCCCTGGCCTGCGCTACTGTGGCGGTCCCTGCTGTGATATACGCTTTCATCTCCGTCTTTTCTCACAGAGGTGCCAACGTAGTCCTTGTCATACTTTACACCTTGGTTTCTGTAATTATGGGAATTGACTTAGTTTACTACAACTATGCAGGAAAGCTTACTTCCGTGGGTCTTCTCAGTCTTACGGGTCAGCTTACTGCCATGTCCGGCACTCTTGAAGAACTGACCACCATCCGACAGCTTATCCCCATAGTGGACCTTCCCGTCCTGTTTGTTCTGGCTATAAACCGACAGATCCTTCGCAAGATCCGTGAAAAAAAGGTCTCCTGGCTGGTTCATTTCGTCACATCCATATTACTTGTGGCGATTTCTGTTCTGCCCCTTGTGGGATTCACTTTATTCGGCGATTTCAAGCTTAGCTACATCGAAAACGAGTTTATCACCTATCACGTGGACGACGCATACAAGACCATCTTCCGCATCTACGACGGAGCTGTTGACCGAGACCTCTACATGGCGGAAAGTCAGGCGGATAATCCTTACTATGGCACAGCAAAAGGCAAAAACGTTTTCCTCATTCAGGTGGAAGCTCTGCAGGACTTTGTAATCGGCACAAAGTATGAGGGCAAGGAATTGACCCCTAACCTGAACGCGCTTATTAAGAACGACAGTCTTTACTTCGAAAACTATTACTATCAGGTTGGCGGTGGAAACACCTCTGATGCGGAATTTATCGTAAACAACTCCATTTATCCTCAAACCGGTGAGGCAACCTACCTCAAGTACACTGCCAACAAGTTCTACGGTCTACCCTACCTTTTGAAGGACAACGGATACTCCAAGGCTACCGTATTCCACGGTTATTATGAGGACTATTGGAATCGGGACGGTGCCTACCCGTTCCAAGGTTTTGACGACTTCATCTCGATAGAGGACATGGGTAACACGGAAACGAAAGGTTTCATCATGGGTCTGGCGGATCACCTTATGTTCGACGAGGAGATAAAGGTTCTGAAAACCTACGAGGAACCCTTCTACGCCTTCACAGTGACCATTTCTTCTCACCATAACTACGTGGTACCTCAGGAATATCGCTTTGTTGACTCAGGTAATACTGACCCCAGCCTCGTTACTCTTTATATGCAGTCCATATCCTACTTTGACATGGCATTGGGCAGATTCATCAGTGGTCTCAAAAAAGCAGGACTCTACGAGAACTCCATTTTCGTGATCTACGGCGACCACTACGGTATCACTCAGGCTGAGGAAGCGTACCGCACGCAGATCTCAGAGATCACAGGCGAGCCCTACGATATGTTCGAACGGTTCCAGGTGCCGCTGATCATCCACTGTCCAGGTGAGTTTGAGTCGAAAACGATAGACACCGTAGGATCTCACGTTGACGTTCTGCCCACACTTCTTTGTCTTCTCGGTATCGACAACGACAAGGCGGTGATGTTCGGTCACAACTTGCTGGATCCCGACTACGAGGGAATCTCCTATCAGCTGACTCACCTCGAGATCGGAAGTTTCATCACTAAGGACATTTTCTACGAATACACCAAGGGCAACATCAATTCAAAAGTCTTCGTGAAGGGCGGAATGCTCCCGAACGATGACAAGTATCTGCCTATGATCGAAGCTGCTCAGACGGCTATTAGAGATTCTCAGGCGCTACTTGAAGAAAATAAGATAGTTGTCAAATGATATAACAACACAACAACCCCGGCAGCAGAAAAACTGTCGGGGTTGATTTTTATGTAGCTTTATAAGTAGCTCGGGTGACTTAGTCTTCCATAGCCGCTGCTTCAGCGATGATCTTCTGAGTTACGGATGCAGGTGCTTCTTCGTATCTGTCGACGTCGAACTCGAAGCGTCCTCTGCCCTGAGACATAGCACGGAGAGAAATGGTGTAGTCGGACATTTCAGCTCTCGGTACGTCCGCCTCGATTACGGTGTATCCATTCTTCTTTTCGTCGGGATTCATTCCGAGAACGCGGCCGCGTCTCTTGTTAAGGTCGCCGATTGCGTCACCAACGATGGTGTCGGGGATGGAAACCTTCAGTGTTCCGATGGGCTCGAGGATAACGGGCTTAGCCTTGGGAAGACCTTCCTTGTAAGCGATCTTAGCAGCCAGCTTGAAGGAGATTTCGTTAGAGTCAACTGCGTGGTAGGAGCCGTCGTAAAGGTCTGCAGCCAGTCCTACAACGGGGTAACCTGCGAGAACACCCTTCTGCATAGCCTCAAGGAGTCCCTTTTCAACTGCAGGATAGAATCCCTTAGGTACTGTACCGCCAACTACGGACTGTGTGAATGTGAGACCGTCTCCCTCACCGCGAGAGAAGCGAATCTTAACGTGACCGTACTGACCGGAACCGCCGGACTGCTTCTTGTGCTTTCCTTCAACGTCGGAGCTGCCCTTGATAGTTTCACGGTATGCAAGACGAGGCTCTTCGAGAACAACGGAAGTGCCGTAACGATTCTTCAGTCTGGAAACAACAACGTCAAGGTGCATGTCACCCATACCGCTGATGGTCATCTGCTTGGTTTCTGCGTTGTTTGTGTACTTGAGGGTCATATCTTCCTCAAGAAGCTTAGCGATACCGCCGGAGATCTTGTCTTCATCACCCTTTGCGGCAGGCTTCAGAGCCTTTTCCATGTAGGGGCGGGGGAACTTGATCTTTCTGAACTCAAAAATTTCGCCTGTGGAGAAGGTATCGTTGGTGTTTACGCCTGCAAGCTTTGCAACAACGCCAAGGTCACCTGCGCTGAGCTCATCAACTTCGGTCTGCTTCTTACCGCGGACAGTCATAATGTGAGAGAACTTCGCCTCTTCACCTGTACGTGTGTTGATGAGAACGTCGTCCTTACGGAGAACACCGCTCATGACCTTGAAGTAAGACATCTTACCTACGAAGGGGTCAACCACTGTCTTGTAAATGAGAAGCTCGGGTTCGCCGTTGGGGTCGATATCACGGTTTGCCTGAACGCCGTCCTTGTAAGCCACCTGAGAGTTTTTAAGCTGGTGGTCGGGGAAGGACTCAACAATGGAATCCATCAGAGAGTAGATACCCCAAAGCTTGGGAGCCGCACCACTGTATACGGGAACGATAGTACCGTCTTTAATACCTGCACGAAGTGCAACCGCTGCTTCAGCACGGGAGATGTGCTCACCCATCATATACTTTTCAAGGAGTTCCTCGCTGGTGAGGGCGATCGCTTCCTTGAGCATGTTTCTGTAGTGTGCCGCGTAAGCTTTGATGCTTTCGTTCATTTCAACTTCGATTCTGTGACCCTTGTCGTCGTATTTGAAGGCGGTCATACCGATAAGATCGATCATTTGAGCATCTTCTCCGCGGATAGGAACGAGAACGGGGCAGAGAGCAGAACCGAACTTTTCACGAAGCTGTGCGTAAATGCGCTCGAAGTTAGCGTCCGCTTCGTCGCACTTGTTTACGAAGATGGCTCTTGCGATAACCTCTTCCTCAGCGATGTCCCACGCGATCTCTGTACCTGCCTCAAGACCGCTCTTAGCATCAACGGTGATGATTGCGGCGTCACAAGCACGGATTGCCTGACGAACTTCAGCTTCAAAGTCGAGGAAGCCGGGAGCGTCGAGAATGTTGATCTTCTTCTCGTTCCACATGAGGGGCATTACGGATGTGGACAGCGAAAAGCCCTTCTTGATCTCGTCCTGATCGTAGTCACTAACGGTATTACCGTCTGTAACTTTACCCATTCTATCTATTACTCCTGCTCCGTAAAGCATAGCCTCGGCGATAGTGGTTTTTCCGCATCCTCCATGACCGACGAGGGCGACGTTTCGAATGTTGGCTGTTTGGACTCTTTCCATGGTTAGTACCTCTTGAAAAATAATGGTGTATTATATCCTTCGTCACATTCAATAGTACAATGTGACTAATAATATTCGTTTTTGGCTATCATATTTATTATTATACTACAAATAATATTAATTTTCAAGGATTTGTATTCATTATTTTCTTGGTCACAATGTAGTTTTTTGCACTTTCTTTTTGTGTATTTGTACCAATTTTGATTTATGATTCAATTTATATGCTCGTTTTTTTTCGACAGATCGAAAAAAGCCTACAAAAAGGAGTCTCCCGACATGCAGTGGCAGCACATGTCGGGAGAAGAGGAAGTATGAAAAAGCTTTACACTTGGAATTACAAAACTGTTTATCTGTACTATTATTATATCACCCGTTGTTTGATTTGTCAATATATATTGTGAGATTAATCTTTCTTTTGTGATTTTTGTGCAAGGGTTTATCGTATAGCTTAAAAATCCGCCTAAAGCGGCACGGGGCATGGCTTTGTCACACGCAAGCACCACCACCTATCTTCGTAGGGGAGGGGACTCGATGTACCGCGACGTACGGCTCTCTAACGCACGAAGGTACCACCGCCAACCCCTGTAGATGCGTACCCATGTGTGCGCCATATTCCGAATGATTCTCGAGAGATCGCACATAGCACGTCAGCTTGCAGCTTCGCTCACCTCCTTGGCTCAACCCCACGCATTCAATGCTTTAAGACAAAAAAACAGGACCTCAAATTGAAGTCCTGTTTGATTTTGTCAAAATTGACTTATCTGCGCTTCTTAGCAACCATAAAGCCAGCAGCGGAGATAACAGATGCGATTGCTGCGATTACGATGGGGTCACCAGTCTGAGCAGCGTTCTCGTCGTTGATCTCATAAGATACAACAGAGAAAGATGTAGCTGCTACACCGTTTTCAGAAACGATCTCGATTGTGAACTCGCCGTCGCCAATCATTTCAAGATACTCATCAGTAAATGTGATGATTGTGCTACCCTCAGTTACTGTGTAGTACTTGGGATCAACAACTTCGCCGTTTACCTTTACTTCCTTGAACTCGCCGATGGGAGCCTCAGAACGGAACTTGAGCGCCTGACCAGCAACTCTGTTGAATACCTGCTTAACACCCTCAAGCATGGGGATAGTACCGGTACCGTAGTCGGGAGTTGCAACGTCATCGTTGTCGGGGGTTGTAACGTCGTCGTTGTCGGGGGTTGTAACGTCGTCGTTATCAGTGTTGTTGTCGGGAGTTGTAACGTCGTCGTTATCAGTGTTGTTGTCGGTTGTGCCGTTGTCGGTTGTGCCGTTGTCGGTTGTACCGTTATCAGTTGTGCCCTCTG
>JAZULS010000161.1:0-2563 GCA_045603205.1 Eubacteriales bacterium
ACGTAAAAGATTTTGAAATCGAAGACGGCGTTTTGAGAAAATACCTTGGCAGTGGCGGCGACATCGTTATCCCCGATGGTGTGCACGAAATCGGTAGATCTGTATTTAGGGGCTGTCGGGAACTTACAAGTGTTATCTTCCCCAACTGCCTCATAACAATCAGAATGTCTGCGTTTCAAAGCTGTAAGGGACTGACATCCATCACCCTTCCTGAAAACGTTAACTATGTTGAAGATTGGGCGTTTGAGGGCTGCACGGGACTTACTGAGGTCATCGTTCTCGGTGACTTTGTGACGATCAGCAAATGGGCATTTTATGAATGCTCACCGGATCTTTGGTTCGACGCGCCGGAAAACAGCAAAGCGAGCAGGTTTGCGGATCGCTATAAGGATGACAGGCTTTGGTCGGATGACGATTATAATCCGCATTGAGAAAAGCGAAGCAACGGCTCCCATACCTATGCAATCTACGATATTACATTGAACAAATAAGGAGGCAGCACCATGAGGTATTTGACTTGGGATGAAGTAAAAAGCCTTGACAAATTCTTGGTCGAGGACAATGACGATGCCGTCGGCATCGAGATCCATACCGGATTCTGTGATCTATCAGCGGACAACTGCTACGGCAAGCCGGAAACAGTAAAGGCTTATTCTCTGGAGGAACTTGCCGGCGGTGATTTTATCCGGATGGGAACAAAAACCCTGCGTGCAGTGGTGAGCAATCGTCTTTATTGGACGGATAGTCAGAATTGGGTTGAAAATTCGGGCACGGATGCCGTCTCTTTTGGTGCCGGCGACGAATATAAGCGTGCGGTGCTGACCTTCTGTGAGACTCTTGAACGGCTCCCTGATGAAGAAATACTCGGGCTGGAGCGTTTTATGGTCAGAGATAACAAGCGAGTCAGAGCAGTACGGATTATGCCCGGGTATATGGGCATCGGCGGCTCCAATACCTCCGGTTTTTCCTCGGATAGTGAGCGGATTCGGGATTACCCTCTGGAATATCTGAAAAACAACGAATTTATATGGGTCCAGGGCGTTTCTGTTCGGGCGCTGGTGGATGATGTGCTGTATTTCTGCCGCGAGGGCACTGACGGAAACAACAAGGTGTTCACCCTGAATTATAGAGAACGGGATACCATTTTTCGTGGTGAGGGTGTCGCCTATGATACGATCGCTGCAACGGAACTTGTATTGCTGCTTAAGTAAGAGAAAGTGAGGAATAACAATATGGCTTGGTGAAGTTACTATGTTAACTGTGAAAAAATATATGGCATAGACGAAGAAGAAAAAGACGTTTGCATTATGTACGACTTAAATATCCCACCCCACGGCGGCATCCGAGAGGAATGGACAACCAGGGGAATGAAGAACGGTACGTCCAAGATTTTATTTGTGGAGTATTGCAAGGAAGATGACGATCCCGACGGTGTATGGGAAGCCTACGGCATGAAGGCAGAATCGGTATATACCTTTACGGTAAATGCGAAAGAGACAGATCCCGAGAAGCTGTTTGTCTACACCCTTTATAAGGATGGCAAGCTTGGTGTCGGATTTGATATCGATACCGATACCGCCCGCGCTATTTTAGTATTTCCCGAACCTCAGAATATAACTGCTGAGCAATTGCTTGCCGTTGCGAAAAAAGCAGAGGATGCTCCGCGAGTCCAAGGAGCAGTAGAGCAGATTGTTGTTGAAGAGCTGCTGAATGGTGCGGATGATATGCTGTGCTTGGCATTCTTCAACTTTTAAGAGCACATTGCAGGAAAGGAATAACAAATGAGTAACCAAAACAAAAAATGCTTTAGCCTTCAATCCTTGGCAGACGAGGTAGTCACCCGTCCTGCACCCGAAAGCTGTGAAGAGATCGCTCGTCTTCTCTCGGATCTGCCGCTTTGGAGTTCCTTCATCAATAAGACTCCCAAGCCCGAGCAAAAAAGAGCGTATGAATTGCTAACGGAAAAGTCCGCCTCTCCAACCCCGGAGGAAATTCTGTTTATGGCAGAGATCGGTTGCGGAAAATATCATAAGATCCGCCAAGATGGGGACTTCAATGGCTTTGCTTCGGCCAAAGCAAAGGAGCTATATAAACGGTATTACGAGCTGACAGGCAGTGAAGAGGTAAAGTATATCCTTAATAACTTTGATGATTTCGCTAACTTGTGTTACAGATCATACTCGCGCAGAAGAAACAGGGATGATCGAGCGGCCTTACGCGAAAACGCAACTCTGTCGACTTCCCGTGATCCCGATAGCGAGGAATGGAAGAAATAAAACTTAGCTAACAAAAAAGGAGTGATGCGAATGGCAAAAAAGCTCTATTTACATATCAAATGGGATGAAAAAAAAGAAAAAAACGGTTCCAAAGCCGGTGATGATGGCGTTTATGACATAGAAATCACCGAGGACTGTGAAGTAATGCTTTTGGGGCATAGCGAAAAAGCAATCGTTAGAAGGCTCACCGATGACGAGGTAACTCTGTTTGTTCCGAACAAAGGCGAGTATGTCTTCAAATTAAACGAGACTGCAAGGATCTCCTACACAAGCGGCTATCAGGTTGC
>JAZULS010000162.1:0-1913 GCA_045603205.1 Eubacteriales bacterium
ATCCTGCCGAGTACGACGGCATTGATTTGTTCGGCGGGGAAAAGCATGAATACGTCTACTCCCAGTTCAATGGCGCTGATAGAGGCGTTTACATGATCACCGACGGCTGCAACAAGTTAATTTACAATTCGGAGACCGGACGGTACTTCTTCTTCAACACCGTGCCCAGCGAGAAGAACATCTACTCCGAGGACAACGAAAAAGCTCAGGAGATGAAGGTTCTGCTGGATGCCTACCGCGCATCCGACGTGTGCAAGCAATCCAACCACGAGGGCGACGTATACTCCAAGGAGCACCCTCACTATGTGGGTCGCATGGAGCAGGCATTGTACCATGACGAGGAGATGGCCGCGATACCGGAGGGGTATAGACTGGATTTGCTGAAGTAAGTAAAAAAGTGTCTTCGACACTCTCAGCTCCCCTGCCCCTCATTCTTGAGGGGTTGGGGCTTTTCTTTTTTCTTCTCTTGGTTCATAATAGTTACATGAACATACTCCAAACTATTTTTAAAGAGCATTATGAAGAGCTCATTTATCTTCTGCATCCCCGACCTTCTGTAGTTGAAAACGTTGATAAGATGATCAACTGCGGAGATCCTTCCTATGGCGGGGCCATGTATGCCTGCCCTCACTGCGGCAATCTCAAGTACGTAGCTTTTCGTTGTCACAGCCGCTTCTGTCCTTCCTGCGGCAACAAGTACAATCAGGTACGTTCTTTTCGCATGGCTTCCAAACTCATTTCCTGTGTTCATCGCCATTGTGTCTTTACCATCCCACAAGAGCTGCGCATCTATTTTCTCCGCGACCGCTCTCTCCTCAACTGTCTCTTTCATTCCGTCAGAGATGTCGTTCTACGTATGTTCCAGAACATGAATAAGTCTGAAAACTTCACTCCCGGCTTCATTTGTGTCCTTCATACATTCGGACGGGATCTCAAATGGAATCCTCATATTCATTGCCTTATTTCTGAAGGCGGCGCCGGAAATTTCTCTCCCTGGCGCTCCGTTAAACATTTTAATTACACTTTCCTTCGCAACGCTTTCCGCAAAGTTCTTCTGGATCAAATGACCAAGGCTATCGGGCCGTCTTTCCGCAAGGTCAAAAATGACATTTACAGGAACCATGCCGATGGCTTCTATGTCCGTGCAAAACCTAACCTCTGCACCCCGGACATCACCATCAAGTATATCAGCAGATATCTTGGACGACCTGTTATCGCTACCTCTCGTATTGACCACTACGACGGAGACACCGTTACCTTTCATTACACTCGTCACGAAGACAATAAAACCGTCACCGAACGCATCCCGGTTCTTGACTTTATGAAACGACTTATCGTACATATCCCGGAAAAGCATTTCAAGATGCTGCGTTACTATGGCCTTTATGCAAAACATCATAAGCAGGAATCTAAACTTCGCCGCTGTCTTTCCGCTGAAAAGAAAGCTTTTTTTCGGCGGCATCTTGACTGGCGCAGGTCAATCCTCATTTCCTTCGGCTATGATCCCCTTCGCTGCACAGGCTGTGGCACCTCTATGTTGGTGTTGGAGGTTTACCACAAAAAAACTGCACTATTTGAACGATATCGAAAGATCATGAATTCCGGATAGGTCCGCCTTCTTCTCTTTTTTCGATTACGTCAGATAGTGCAGTCACACCAACGCGAAACTCAAAACCTCATAATACAACGTCATGGCGAAGCCCAATCTTCGCTCTTTTGCTATGCGATTTTTTGTTTCGAGTCTATTATACACTATCTTTGGCGTTTTGAGAAGTTTCCTATAAAGTAAAAAAGCAGAACCATATTCATATGATCCTGCTCTGTTCGACATATTGGAATTTATTAAGCCCGTTCGCTATAATATTGGACGACAAATTCTGCTCCGCCCTTATTTCCAGGTGCTTCTGTTATCA
>JAZULS010000163.1:0-2060 GCA_045603205.1 Eubacteriales bacterium
ACACCTCATCCGTCTTTTGCTACGCAAAATCCACCTGTCTCACTGCGGCTCGGTCACGCCTCGGCTCTAACAGTCCCCCGGACTGTTATTCACTACCTCGGCGCCGCTTCGCTACCCGCTGGAGAAGGCTAATTTCACGGGACGATCACAGATCGCCCCTACAAAAAAATATCAACAATCAACAACAGTCATTTTGATAAATTTATCATTTTTTAAATTTCAGAAAGAGAGTATAACAGATGACAGACACTAATGAAAACTTAAATATTGAGGGGCAGCCTGCTTATGACGAAAGTCAGATCCAGGTCCTTGAGGGTCTTGAAGCAGTAAGAAAGCGTCCCGGTATGTATATCGGTACGACTTCTGTCCGCGGTCTGCACCATCTGGTATATGAGATCGTAGACAACTCCATCGACGAGGCTATGGCAGGCCGTTGCGACAAGATCACCGTCTGCCTCTACCCCGATGGGTCTGTTTCCGTAGAGGATAACGGCCACGGCGTGCCCTCGGAGATGCACCATAAAATGAACAAATCCGCAATGGAAGTAGTTTTCTCCGTTCTTCACGCGGGAGGAAAATTCGGCGGCTCCGGTTATAAGATCTCCGGCGGTCTCCACGGCGTTGGTGCTTCCGTCGTTAACGCTCTTTCCGAGTGGTTCGAGGTTGACAACGCGTACAACGGCAAGAGATACACCATGCGTTTTGAAAAGGGTAAGACTACCCGTCCCTTCGAATGTATCGGTGACGCTGAGGGTCGACACGGACTTTACGTGAGATTTAAGCCCGACGCTGAGATCTTCACCGACACCACGGAATTCGATATTTCCATGCTCCTCACCCGTCTTCGCGAGCAGGCATTCCTCAACGCGGGAATCCGCATTATAATCAAGGACCTCCGCGAGAAGGTTGAGACGGTCATAGACGAGAGTGTTGACCCCGACATCCGCCGTATGCTTGAGGCTGCCGCTGAGGACGTTGATCCCGAGGCGACACTTGACGTTCGCACCGAGGAAGAAAAAAGCGTGGCTCAGATGGAAGGTGAATCCGGCAGCGAGTACGTGGAAGACGGATTTAAGGTATACGACCTTATGTACGAGGGCGGTATCAAGAGCTTTGTAAGTCACCTTAACGCCGCAAAGCACGCAGGACTTATCCACCAAAGCGTAATTTACATGAAGGCGACCAAGGGGGACATCACCGCTGAGGTGGCGATGCAGTATAACGACAGCTACAACGACACCATCGTTACCTTCGCCAATAATATGTCCACCATCGACGGCGGTACCCACGAAACAGGATTTAAGACGGCTATCACCAAGGTGTTAAATGAGTTCGCCAGAAAGTACGGCTCACTGAAGGATTCCGACAAGAATCTCACAGGAGAAGACGCACGCGAGGGACTTTGCGCGGTAGTTTCCGTAAAGCTTCCCGATGCTCAGTTCGAGAGCCAGACTAAGGCGAAGCTCGGTAACTCCGAGGTCCGCACCATCGTTGACAATATCGTAACGGAGAAGCTCACCGAATTTTACGAGGAAAACCCCTCCGTTGCTAAGGCTATTATTGAAAAATCTCTTGCGGCTTCCAGAGCAAGAGAGGCGGCACGCAAAGCAAGAGAGCTTACACGCCGCAAAGGCTTCCTTGAGGGTTCCAGTCTTCCCGGTAAGCTTGCCGACTGTCAGGAAAAGCGTACAGCCCTCACAGAAGTATATCTCGTAGAGGGAGACTCCGCGGGAGGCTCCGCAAAGGGCGGACGCGACTCTAAATTCCAGGCGATCCTTCCCCTTCGCGGTAAGATCCTCAACGTCGAAAAGAGCCGTCTTGACAAGGTCTACTCCTCGATCTCGGTCATTCCGATCGTTCAGGCACTCGGATGCGGTACCGGCGAGGATTTCGATATCTCAAAGCTCCGCTACGGCAAGATCATTCTTATGGCGGATGCCGACGTCGACGGTTCGCATATCCGCACCCTGCTTTTGACATTCTTCTTCCGCTTTATGCGTCCGCTTGTCGAGGAAGGACATGTCTATCTCGCACAGCCGCCGCTGTATCGGGTCAGCAAG
>JAZULS010000164.1:0-18569 GCA_045603205.1 Eubacteriales bacterium
GGAGGCGGAAGGTGCGAATACGCTATAAAAATTTCCAGAATATCTGAGAAAGAAGCATCTCAAACTTTTGAGATAGAGATATGCGACCCTTCCCTTATTGGAAAAACGGCTGGTATCGTTCAAGGGATGAGAGGCAGTCCGATAATTCAGGATGGCAAGCTTGTTGGTGCGGTGTCCCACGTTCTTGTGAATGATCCCACAAGGGGATATGGCATTTTTATTGAGAATATGTTGGACGCGGCGAGATAAAATGAAAGCCGAGGTGGTGAGCCTCCGCTTTTTGTATATTGGTTATTCAATATTTAAGGTTTCTTTCATCAGATCCTTAATGTTTTGACAAACAGAATTGAGATTTTCCTTTTCTTCGTCGGAAATATCTGCGTGACACGCGTATGCATTTACATCCCAAAGCAGATAATGCATATCATCTACCATTCGTTCTTTAAGGTATGCGAGACGATCAGCACCGTCAAGCGCCCAATAAATATTACGTTCAAAACTCGTTTCTATACGCGCCATTCCATCGGCAATTTGCAGTGCCTCGGCTTTTCTGTTTGTATCGCAATAGTGTCGGAACAAAATACTGCGTGCTTCATTTCGGCAGTCACTGTCTGTTGAATGCTGCTCGATTCTATATGCGATGGATACGATCTCACCGTCATATGCTTTGCACAGTTCCTCATCTTCGCTTGCAACATATAACGCATACATCAATGAGCAAAGAAGTTGCTCGTTGTTAGGATATTTATTCAATGCCTCACGCAGTTGTACGATAGGTTCATCTGTTGTACCCTGATTAATTTTTTCCTCTGCCACAGAAATGATGCTTCTGATTTCTTTTTGTTTTTCTTTTTCATCCACACCAAGCAAGCCGTCAACGGTGATGCCAAATAATTCAGCCAAAGTGGGCAACGCGAAAATATCGGGACAAGTAACCCCTGTTTCCCAACGACTGACGGCTTGAGGCGATACTCCCATATATTCGGCAAGCTGTTCTTGTGTCATATCTTTTTCTTTTCGCAATTTCTTGATTTTATCTTTAAACTGTAACATAGTTTCCTCCAACATGTTTTTTGGAAGCTTCCGATTATATTATAGCATACTATTCTAATATTTCAAGCAATCGTTTCGAGGAAAAATATAAACAAAATCGAGAGAGACACACTTCCGCGTGATTCCTAAATTGTTTCCAGAAGTGTTATTATTGGTATAGTTGCGCATTGGTTTTCTTGCGGTATTAAAGGATTAATATATTTTTGATAGTATTTGTGTTGTCCCTAATGAACATCGAACGTGTCGGGTAGCCCTATAATCCAGAACGGAAAACTTGTCGGCGCCGTAACCCACGTTCTTGTGAACGATCCAACGAGGGGATATGGGATTTTTATTGAGAATATGTTGGACGCGGCGGGGTGAATATTTAACCGAGGGCAGATCAACTCTGCCCTTTTTCATTGACTTTTTTATGAAAATGAAGTATACTGTAGAAAAACTGACAGGCAAGGTGAATTCATAACTACAAATTTCAAAGATAAAGCTCGTTTTCTCGCGGGTGTCGCTATATGCTTTGGCGGCGATCGGTCTAAGTACAAGCATTGTGGACTTCAAAAAGGCGGGACTTGCCCCCATGTTCTACGGAATCACCATTGACACCTCAGTAACGCTGACTGCGTTAGTTGTTATTTGGTGCATGGGACTATAAATCATATAAAACACTAAAATCCGAGGCAATCACCTCGGATTTTTTCATTTATTCTTTATTTGGTAAATTAATTTTTGGTCGATTTTGTAAAGTGTACTTGACATTTTCTTTGTTTCATGATATACTCATATTGTAAAGTTTGCTTTACACTTTTAGAAGAGTATCTGAACTCAGTCAGGAGGTTCGTTGTGAAAAACAGAATTGAGGAGATACGAAAAGAGCGTGAGATTCGTCAAGAGGATTTTGCAAAGGCTATGGGCGTTTCCCGTCAGACCATCAGCTCCCTCGAAAACGGACGATACAACCCATCAATAATGCTGGCTTACAAGATCTCACGTTTTTTCGGATTAAGTATTGAAGACGTATTTATTTTTGAGGAGGAATAATTATGAAAAGCAGAAGATTTGTGTTGTTTATAGTATATATTATAGTCGGTGTTGCCCTGTTCGCCTTGAATATCGCAAGAGTCCTTGACGACTTTTGGGGCAGATTCGGTGGCTGTCTCGTGATCATCGGTGCTTTGAGGCTGGTTCTTACCTACCGTTATTACAAGGATGAGAATTACAAGGAAAGAGTTGACGTTCACGCCACAGACGAGCGAAATAGGTTTATCAGAAGCAAGACCTGGGCATGGACGGGGTATCTCTTTATTCTTATTGCAAGTATTTTGTCGATTGTTTTAAGAGTAATGGGGCAGGAAATGCTGTCTTTAGCAGCAGCTTTCTCTGTATGCCTTATGTTAGTGCTTTATTGGGTGGCTTATTTTATCATTAGCAAGAAGTATTGAGAAAAGTTCAACTACATCGCTGCCATATTACTCTTTCGTTTTCTAATATGTATGCTATAATCTAATCGGTTGTATGCCTACGGGTACTCAAATAACAACTTAACGGAGAATATTATGACCAATTCGGATAAAACTTTTTCCCGTGTATCGGAGCTTGTCGGTCAAAATTTAACAGATATAGGAGCTAACTACGAAATACTCATCTTGAAATTCGGAGAGTACGAGGTGCACGTTAGCGGTTTTGCCCGTATCATCAATGGGAGAAACATCATGTTAACAACCAACGACTATCATAGCTCTAATGATAAAGATTACCGTCACAACGATATGTATTTTAACATTGCAAAATTCGGAAGCGAGCTTATCGGACGGTCGGTAATAAATGTTGACGTATCACCGATCAATGATCTCTTCATCAAACTCGACAACGAAATTCGCATAGAGATTTTCAACAGTTCGGGGAATCTCAGTTTTTCACACGAAACGGAACACTGGTTTCTATACAAGCCCGAAGATAAATCTTTTCCTTATATCAGCGTAAGCAGTCTAGGGGTCGAGTGTGAATTCAACGAATCTTGACCAAAGGTATCACTAATTTACTCAAAATGAATTTGGCAAGGGACAAATCCCCTTGCCTTTTTCTGTTTAAGCAGTCCACTTCCCTCACATCCGCCAAAACTACTATAAATTCACTCTTTTTCCACGGTAATTTTGTGAAATCCTTGATTGAATATGTCAAACCGTCGTGCTATAATTATTAGAGTACATATTATATCCTTTAAGGAGATTTTTTCTATGGACGCAAGTGCAAAGAAAGTCGCTTCATGGCGCAACAACAAGTGGCTTCGTGCCGCTATCCCCGCACTCCTTCTTCACTGCAGTATCGGTACCGTTTACTGCTGGTCGATCTTTAGTCAGGAGATCGCTGATTACATCGGATTTTCTAAGAGTGCTACAGAGTGGGCATTCAGTTTCGCTATCTTCTTCCTCGGTATGTCTGCCGCTTTCCTCGGAAACATCGTTGAGCGCGACATTCACAAGTCTTCACTTATCGCTGCTATCTGCTTCGCTGTAGGTATGGCAGGTACGGGTGCCTTCATTTATTACGGCGGTCTCCACAAGGGCAGCATTGTAGCTCTTCTCGGAATCTACCTCTGCTACGGTCTCATTATGGGTATCGGTCTCGGTACAGGTTACCTCTCCCCCGTTAAGACTCTTATGCTTTGGTTTAAGGACCGCAAGGGTCTTGCTACCGGTCTTGCTGTTGCAGGTTTCGGTGCCGCTAAGGCTATCGCCAGCCCCATCATGCAGTCTATGCTTTCCGGCCTCGGTGAGGGTGGTATCTACAAGATGTTCATCATCCTTTCTGCAGTTTACTTTGTTATGATGTTCGTAGGTCACCTTCTTCTCAAGAAGCCCGATGACTGGCACGAGCCTTCCTCAAGTGAGGAAAAGCAGAGTATTCTTGCTGTTATCAAGACAAGACCCATTATGAACTACATTGGCATCTGGCTTATGTTCTACATAAACATCACCTGTGGTCTCGCTCTCATATCTCAGGAAAAGAACATTATAAAGTGCATCGGTCTTGCAGGTGCAGTAGGTATCATCTCCACAATTTCCGCTATCTTCAACGCAGGCGGACGTCTCGGTTTCTCCGCGGCTGCCGACAAGATGAAGGACAGAAACACCATCTACAAGATCATCTTCATTATCTCCATCGCTCTTACTGTTCTTGCTATCGCTACAGGCAGCATCCGGAACGGTGCAGGTAACATCGTGCTCACCGCTATCGTTATCGTTCTTATTATGTTCGTTAACGCAGGCTACGGCGGAGGCTTCTCCAACGTTCCTACCCTTCTCTCCGACCACTACGGTATGGGAAGCATCAGCGCCCTCCACGGAATCACACTTTCCGCATGGGCATTTGCAGGTCTTACCGGTAACCAGCTGGCTTCTTGGATCGTAAACAACTTCGGTACTCCCGTTGAGATCGACGGATACATGGTTAACCCCGTAGGTTATCAGACCGTGCTTTACGTAACTCTCGCTCTTTACGCAGTTGCAATGATCCTCAGCATGGTATTCGTTCGTTCGCCCAAAAAGGATAAGTAATTGAACTCTTAAAAACGCCGTAAACAAAATTGCGGCGTCTTTGTTTTTATAGTGAATCATCGGCAACAAGTGGAAACGAGTCAACTGTATAATGTCGTTTGCGGTATGGGAATACTTCTCAAGGGAATCAAAAACCATACGAGGTTACAAATGCATTACAGTAAAGTTGAAATATGCGGTGTGAACACGGCAAAGCTTCCTACCCTTACAGATGCAGAAAAACGCAGTCTTCTCTCCGAAGCAAAGGCGGGAAACAAAGCAGCCAGAGAGAGGCTTATAGACGGCAACCTAAGACTTGTTTTAAGTATAATACAGCGATTTACCGGAAGGCGTGAGGCATCCGACGACTTATTTCAAGTAGGATGTATCGGCCTTATAAAAGCGGTGGATAACTTCAATCTGGGACTTGACGTAAAGTTTTCCACCTACGCCGTACCCATGATAATAGGTGAAGTGAGGCGCTATCTCAGGGACAACAACTCCATCCACGTGAGCAGATCGGTGAGAGACCTTGCTTACCGTTCCCTGCAAGCTAAGGAAACGCTGTCTCTAAAGTTAGGTCACGACGCAGGAATCGAAAACGTAGCGGAATGTATCGGAGAGAATCCAAATAACGTTCGCTATGCGCTCGAAGCCATCAGCGAACCAATTTCCCTCTTTGAGCCTGTTTTCAACGACGGTGGGGACTGTGTATATATTATGGATCAGCTAAGAGACGAAAACAACTCTGACGAGGCGTGGCTTGAGGATATTGCCCTAAAGGAAGCAATGAAAACGCTCAGTGAACGCGAAAGGTCTATCATCAATATGCGATACTACGGCGGCAAGACTCAGGTGGAGATCGCCTCAGAGATCGGTATATCACAGGCACAGGTATCCCGTCTTGAAAAAGGTGCTTTTGAACGCCTGCGAGCCCGTATGTAACAGCACAAAAAGCAAAACTCCCCCGGAAAGCTCCGAGGGAGTTAACTATTGAAACTTAGTCAGCGTATACGCTAACCTGTCTTCTGCCGCCGGCAATGTGCTCAAACTTTACCTTGCCGTCAACAAGAGCGAAAAGAGTGTCGTCAGTTCCACGGCCAACGTTGTTACCGGGGTGGATCTTTGTACCTCTCTGTCTGATGATGATGTTTCCAGCGATTACGGACTGACCGTCAGCCTTCTTAACACCAAGTCTCTTGGACTCGCTGTCACGGCCGTTCTTTGTGGAACCTACACCTTTTTTATGAGCAAAAAACTGTAAACTAAGTCTAATCATGTCCTTTTCCAAACCTTTCTTTGTAGAATACGAAAATTTCCGTTCCCTTAATCGTCGATAACTTCAACGTCAAGATGATCGTAATACTCTTCAAGCAGATCGTTGAGCTGATAGTAGTATCCTTTAAAAAGACCTTCGATGGCAAATCTGCGTTTCTCGTCAGGTTCAAACTCAGCGAGCGCCGCCATAGCCTTTACCGAAACTCTCGTTGCATTGTCGTCAATTTCATACTTGACGTCCCCTGCATAAGAAATTTCTATCGTGTTGAGGATAAGCATAGTCATCGCTGACAGCGCTGCGCAAAGAATATCGTTCCCTGCATCAGCATATCCTGCGTGCCCCTGCTCCTCAAAGCCGTAAAACTGACCGTCACGCCTGAAAAATACTATCTTTGTCATACGTGCGCCTCAATCAAAGAGCGATCTTTTCGATCTGAACCTTTGTATAGGGCTGTCTGTGTCCTATCTTACGCTTCTCGTTCTTCTTGGGCTTGTAAGTCATGACATAGAGCTTCTTGCCCTTGCCGTTCTTTACAACATTTGCTGTTACGGTTGCGCCCTCGACAACAGGTGCTCCAACCTTGATTCCCTCTGCATCAGATACAACAAGAACGCGATCAAATGTGATCTTGTCACCCTCTGTTACATCGAGCTTTTCAACGAAGATTACGTCTCCCTCGTTGACCTTGTACTGCTTTCCGCCTGTTTCAATAATTGCAAACATGAAAAGCACCTCACTTTCTTTTTGTGAACTCGCTGAATCAGGTAAGCCGAAGCTTTTTCGACCTGACACACGCGGCTTTCAATATTATACCACCTTGCGCCATTCAAGTCAACACTTATTTTTATATTTTTACATACTTTTTAGCACTTTTTTCGCCTAAAAGCGATATTTTTTAATTTTCTTCTTGACATATCAACTTCAGTCATTTATAATTACTAATGTACATATATTAAATTTAACTTAACACATCACTTGGAGGTTTACCCATGTTTGAACAGATCAAGGATCTTCTTGTAGAAGAGCTTTCCATTAAACCCGGCGACATCACCCCCACCGCTGAGCTTGTTAACGACCTCGGCATCAACTCTCTTGAGCTTGCTGACCTTGTACTTATGTGTGAGGAAAGATTCAACATCGAGATCGGCGACAACGATATCAACAAGTTTGTTACCGTCGGCGACGTTGCTGTTTACCTTGACGGTCTCACAAAGTAATCATCTATAACCTTTCATAATGCACTCGGCGTATCTGCTTGGTGCATTATTCTTTACCTACCTTTATTAGAAACATGCCGTTTTCGGCGGAATGGAGAAGATCATGGCTGAAAAAATCAATGTTCGCGGACTCCTTTTTGACAACCTCACCGTTGACGAGGCTGTCGCTCAAATGGTATCTAACGTGAAAGCGGGTGTTCCCACCTCTGTTTTCACTCCCAATCCTGAAATCGTTCAGATGTGCATCGAAAACCCTGAGATGTACGACGTTATCGGCAAGGCAGACTTGCTCCTTCCCGACGGAATCGGTGTAGTTAAGGCGGCAAAGATCCTCGGCACACCTCTAAAGGCACGTTGCCCCGGTTTTGACTGCGGCAAGAAGCTGATCAGCCTCTCCGGCAAGGAAGATCTCAAGATTTTCTTCATGGGAAGCAAGCCCGGTATTGCTGACGCGGCGGCTGCAAAAATGGTTGAAGAGTTCCCCGATGCTCAGTTTGTCGGCACCAACGACGGTTACTTCAAGAAGGAAGGACCCGAAAACGATGCTGTTGTGGAGAAGATCAACGCAAGCGGAGCAAACGTGCTGTTCGTTTGTCTCGGTGCTCCCGCTCAGGAGAAGTGGATCAACGCAAACCGCGACAAACTCCCGGGCGTTATGCTCTTCCTCGGTCTCGGCGGCTCTCTTGACGGATACTCCGGCAACGTAAAGCGCGCTCCCGACTTCTTTATCAAGCTGAACCTTGAATGGTTCTACAGACTTCTCTGCCAGCCGTCAAGACTTGGCAGAATGATGAAGCTTCCCAAGTTCCTCTTTGGCACTATTGCTTATAAGAGACAGCTGAAGAAGGAATTGAAGAAATAAAATCAAAAAAATTACGGATCAACAAGTTTTCTTGCTGATCCGTATTTTCTTGTTTTATCACACGTTAAATCTGAACAGTACAACGTCACCGTCTGCGATAACGTATTCCTTACCTTCGCTACGAACAAGTCCCTTTTCCTTCGCCGCGTTCATTGAGCCGCATGCCATAAGGTCGTCGAAAGCAACTATCTCCGCTCTGATGAAGCCGCGTTCAAAGTCTGAGTGGATCTTACCCGCCGCCTGGGGAGCCTTTGTGCCCTTCACGATGGTCCAAGCTCTTACCTCCTTGGGACCTGCGGTAAGGTAGCTGATATAACCGAGGATAGCGTAGCTTGCCTTGATAAGTCTGTCAAGTCCGCTTTCCGCGATGCCCATCTCCTCAAGGAACATAGCCTTTTCATCAGCATCAAGTTCGGCGATCTCCGCTTCAATTCCTGCACATACGGGAATTACCTCAGCACCCTCAGCAGCCGCCGCTTCACATACCTTTGCAAAGTACAGGTTATCCTCTGACACGCCGCCTGCTTCCTCTTCGGAAACGTTGGCAACGTAGATAACGGGCTTCATTGTAAGAAGAGCTACGTCGGAGAGGATTGCAAGCTCGTCCTCGTTAAACTCCATTGTACGAGCGGTGATACCCTCTTCAAGGGTTGCCTTTACTCTGTGAAGAAGTGCAACCTCGCCTGCAAGAGTCTTATCACCCTTGAGAAGCTTTTCTGTCTTTGCGATACGGCGCTCAAGCATCTCGATGTCGGAGAAGATGAGCTCAAGGTTGATAGTTTCAAGGTCACGAATGGGATCAACTGCGCCGTCAACGTGGATGATGTCGTCGTTTTCGAAGCATCTGAGCACGTGAACTACCGCGTCAACGTCACGGATGTGGGAGAGGAACTTATTACCAAGGCCTTCACCCTTTGAAGCACCGCGTACAAGACCTGCAATGTCAACAAACTCAACGGTTGCGGGGGTATAGAGTTCAGGGTTATACATCTCGGCAAGGCGATCAAGTCTTGAGTCGGGTACGTGAACTACGCCCACGTTGGGGTCGATGGTACAGAAAGGATAGTTGGCGCTTGCAGCCCCTGCTCCGGTAATTGCGTTAAAAAGTGTGCTCTTTCCTACGTTAGGAAGTCCGATAATTCCAAGCTTCATTATTTTCTCCTGATCTTTGTCCTGTTAGGACAGCGAAAAAGTGTATTTTTATGTATCTCGGTATATTCTACCACAGAAATCGCGACTTTTCAAGTAAAAGTAAAAATTCAAATGTGATTTATAAAACAAACACAGAATCTACACACGTACTTCACATATGGATGGTATGATCTATCCTGTCAAGTACAAAATTGTCAATTTTTCTCTCGATTAAATATATTTGACAAACTTGATTTAATACTGTATAATAATGTTATAACGGATGATTGTTACGAAAGGATGATTATATATGGGAACTAAAATTCTTGTTGTTGATGATGACGCTAATATTTGCGATCTGCTTAGACTTTATTTTGAAAACGAAGGCTATGAGGTAAAGACTGCCTCCGACGGTGCTGAGGGAGTAAGCTTCTTCAAGATGTACGAGCCTGACCTTGTGCTTCTCGACATCATGCTTCCCAAGAAAGACGGTTGGCAGGTGTGCCGCGAGATCCGCGAGTCCTCCTCCAAGCCCGTTATTATGATCACCGCAAAGGGCGAGGTATTTGACAAGGTCCTCGGTCTTGAGCTCGGTGCTGACGACTTCGTTGTAAAGCCCTTCGATATGAAAGAACTTTCCGCACGTATCAAGGCTGTTCTCCGCCGATATACCGCTCACGATAATCAGAGCGAAGACGAAGTAATCAAGTTTGAGAACATCGAGATCAGTCTCCAGAAATATGAGCTGAAGCTGAACGGCAAGCCCGTTGATATTCCGCCTAAGGAGCTTGAGCTTATCTACTTCCTTGCTTCGAACTTTAACAGAGTATTTACCCGCGACCAGCTTCTCGACAAGGTTTGGGGATTTGACTATCTCGGCGACTCCAGAACAGTTGATGTTCACGTAAAGAGACTCCGTGAAAAGCTTGAAGGAGTGTCCGACAAGTGGTCCCTCAAAACTGTTTGGGGTGTAGGTTACAAGTTCGAACACATTCAGTAATAATTTTTACAAATAACCGTTGCGAGGCCTTCGTAACGGTATTTGTGCTTGTTTAGACACTGACACTCTATTAGGAGGTGACCGTTTTTTATGTTCAAAAGCGTATTTTTGAAGTTTTTCAGCACGTTTATGCTCATTAACATAACGTGTATGTTCATACTTACGACTATCATTGCTTCGATCGTCAACGCCTATGATACCAGCTCAAAAATGGATACACTGCAAAGTTCCGCTGACTACGTTATCGACTACGTCACCGAAGAAATAAAGGAAAATGACTTTACCACTCTTGGTGATTACGTTGGAGCACATCACGACACCGTCAAACAGATGCTTGACTTGATGAGCGTGAACGTAAACGACTTTATCATGTTCATTTCTGATGAAAACGGCAGAATCATTCTTGCCGGCGGAGCAGATACATCAAACAAATTTGGCGGCGAGGACGGTCTTTTGACCGCAGATGAGGTCTCTTATTCCCTTCCTGCCGAATACATGGATTTTTTGCGTCGTGGAGAATATGTTGAAGAAAAGTCTAATGTGAACGGGCTTTTCGATGGGAATTATTTCGTATTTTCCGCCCCCATTTTTGACGAGAACGGTGTTTTTGAGGGTGCGGTAGTATCCTGTACGGGTGTACAAGGTGTCAGCAATCTTCTGGGCGGAATGGTGAAAACCATATCAGTTTCAACGCTTTGGATCCTCATGGCTCTTTTCGTTGCCGTATATTTCATCAGCGAAAAGATGGTTTCTCCTCTTCGTGCAATGAGCCGAGCTGCCAAGCAGTTTGCAAACGGTAAATTCGATGTTCGTGTCCCCGTCCGAGGTGACGACGAGGTTGCCGAGCTTGCGAAAGCCTTCAACAACATGGCGGCTTCCCTCTCTACCAACGAAGAGATGAGGCGTGTGTTCCTTGCCAACGTTTCACACGACTTGAGAACGCCGATGACCACTATATCGGGATTCATCGACGGAATCCTTGACGGTGCGATCCCCAAAGAAAAGCACGAATATTATCTCGGTGTTATCGCTTCTGAGGTAAGGCGTTTGTCAAGACTTGTCACTACCCTTCTCGATATATCGAAGATACAGGCAGGCGAGAGAAAGTTCAAGTCTGAGCCTTTCGACATCTGCGAAATGTGCCGACAGGTCCTCATCTCCTCGGAACAGCGCATTGAAGCGAAAAAACTTGACGTTGACTTCGTTTGCTCATACGACAACATGTACGTTCTCGGCGACCGTGATGCTATTCATCAGGTCGTTTACAACCTCTTTGACAACGGCATCAAGTTTGCCAGTGAAGGCGGACGCTATGCTATTGAAATTTCGGAAACAGGTCAAAAGATCGAAGTCAGCATATACAACGACGGACTTGGAATCCAGAGTTCCGATATTCCCTTCGTTTTCGACCGATTCTACAAGAGCGACAGAAGCCGCGGTCTTGACAAGACAGGCGTAGGTCTCGGACTCTACATCAGCAGAACCATTATAGAAGCTCACGGCGAGCGCATCTCCGTGGACAGCGAATACGGAAAGTGGTGCCGTTTTAAGTTCACTCTGCCTAAGTGTGCTAAGCCGAAAAATCTTATTCCCAGTGAAAGAAGCAAAATGATAAACGGAGGTTAATTTTGTTATATAACTACGTTGCAACCTGTCTGTTCGGGCTTGGAGGTCTTCTCGGCGAGGAGATCGACCGCCTCGGATACAAACGACTCGAAACCATCGACGGGCGCATCACCTTTGAGGGAGATGAGTCTGCCTGTCCCAGATGTAATATAAATCTTCGCTTTGCAGAGAGACTTTTTCTGCAGTTAGGAGCATTCAAAGCGTTCTCCTTTGACGAGGTCTTCGAGAAAGTTAAGGCTCTACCTCTTGAAAGCTATTTTGACTATGATGACGAGTATCCCGTAAGCGGACACTCTATCAAAAGCAAGCTTTACTCCGTCCCCGACCTTCAAAGAATCATCAAGAAGGCAATGTCCGTCCGACTGGGTGAGATTTACGGAGTTAAGACTCTCCCTGAAAGCGGAGTTCGCAAAAAAGTGGAGTTCTTCCTGTTAAAGGACAAGCTGACACTGATGATCGATCTTTCGGGAACTCCTCTTCACAAAAGAGGATACCGTCCCGAAAGTGTTGCTGCCCCTCTGAGGGAAACTCTCGCCGCTGCCCTTGTGAAGTTTTCGCGTCCCCGTGACGATGTACTGCTCCGCGACCCCTTCTGCGGTTCGGGAACTATCCTGATCGAAGCGGCTTTGATGATGAAGAACATCGCTCCCGGCATAAATCGAAGCTTTGACGGCGAAAAGTTTAATCTCTTCCCTCGTGAGTTGTGGGACGCAGCCAGAGAAGAAGCCAGATCAAACGTCAGAGAGGACTGCCCCTTCCGCGGATTCGGCTCAGACATTGATCCCGAATGTATCAGAATCTCCAAGGAATCCGCAAAGCGTGCGGGAGTAGACGATATGATCCGATTCGAGCTTCAGGATGCGCTGACCATTACTACAGAGGGCGTACGCGGAACAATTGTAACCAATCCTCCTTACGGTGAGCGACTTCTCACCGAGGAAGAAGCGTTTAAGCTGTATGAGAATATGGGTGAGCATTTCAAGACTCTCGGGCTTTGGCAGTTTTACATTCTGACTCCTTGCGAAAGCTTCCCCAGGTTATTCGGACGCCGCGCGGATAAAATAAGAAAACTTTACAATGGTATGATTCCCTGCTTTTTGTATCAATTCTTCAAAAATCCTAAAAATAAAGCTTGAGTAATTCATCAAACCAAGTGAATAAAAAATCCACTCTCTGCCAACACTTTCTTAAAGTGTAAACGGGGGTGGTTTTTATTTACAGCGAAACTCTCAGCGGAGATTTTACAAAAGACATAAAGATGCTTGACGAGGCTCTCCGCGTTGACGAAAGTTTTGATATTATCAAACGCGAAATGGTGATCGCTTCAAAGAAGGTGACGCTATATTATATCGACGGATTCGTAAAAGCTGAAATGATGCAGAAGCTGATGACGTATTTCGTCTCTCTCAAAGACCTCGGTGACGGAAGCGAGGGTGCTGCCGCGAAATTTGCCGCCACATCTATTCCAAGTGTTGAGGTGGATGTTGTGAACTCTATCGACGCTCTGGTTTTGGCGGTTTTAAGCGGTTGTACGGTGTTTTGTTCGGAGGGCTTCGGTCCTAACGCCATAGTGATCGACGCCCGTACCTATCCTGCAAGAAGCACCGAGGAGCCGGAGAACGACAGGGTTATGCGAGGAAGCCGTGACGGCTTCGTGGAGACGATGATTTTCAACACGGCAATGATCCGACGAAGAATACGCTCGCCCCAGTTTACGGTGAAATATATCAACTGTGGCTCAGAAAGCCGCACGGATATGGCGCTGTGCTACATGGCGGACAGAGCAGATATGGGATACGTCGAAAAGTTAGCCAAGAGGCTTGAGGAACTTGAGGTAGACTCTCTCGTTCTCGGGCATCAGAGCATCGCGGAAAGTCTTATACGTGACCGCTGGTACAACCCTTTCCCAAAAATCCGTTCTACGGAACGCCCGGACGCAGCGGCAGCAACAATCCTTGAAGGTAGCGTCATTCTTATCTGCGACAACAGTCCCGAGGCTATGATCTTCCCTACGTCTATCTTTGATTTTTTGCAGGAGACCGACGACTACTACTTTCCTCCTCTGACAGGCTCATATTTAAGGCTTCTGAGGCAGGTGATTTTCTTCTTCACTATGACGCTGACACCTCTGTGGTATCTGCTTTTGATGCACGAGCCCTATCTCCCCGACTGGCTTGACTTTATCGTGCCTAAGACTCCGGGAGAGCTGCCGATCATCGTTCAGCTGTTCCTCACGGAATTTGCTCTGGACGGATTAAAGCTTGCCTCCCTCAACACGCCCAGCATGCTCTCCAATTCTCTGTCCGTGGTGGGTGCCTTACTCCTCGGCGACTTTGCGGTAACAGTTGGTTGGCTCTCTCCTGACGTAATACTTTATATGTCCTTCGTGGCTATCGCAAACTTTACCCAGTCTAACTACGAGCTGGGATACGCCTTCAAGTATTTGCGTATGCTAACTTTACTTCTGACTGCCCTCTTCGGCCTGTGGGGATTCATTGCAGGAATTGTTATCGCTGTAATACTCATCGCAACTAACCGCACCGTAAACGGTACAAGAAGCTATCTCTACCCTCTCATCCCTTTCAACGGCAAGGCACTCGGCAGGCTTCTTTTCAGATTAAAAAAGCGAATGTAAAACGCTTCGGCGCAGGCTTAAAAAAACGGCTTGCGCCGATAATATTTATTGACAAACAATTTTGTAAGTGATATAATGACCTTAGTGTTAAGGGTGATAACATATACTGTTATATAATAGGGAAACGGGTGAAAATCCCGTACGATCTCGTCACCGTAAAAGCATATCAAGTCCCGCCGCAAAGTGCCGCTTTTGCCATTGGAGATTCTCCGAGAAGGCGCGACGGGTAAGCCACATGGCGTATGCTCAAGTCGGGAGACCTGCCCTGTTCCGTCCTTTTACCGCGAGGGATCGGTGGACATTTCCGAGGATGGAGACACGAAGCAAAATTTAATATTTTTACGGAGGAAAAGTCATGAGAAAATTTGACTACTCAAAATTTTTTAAGCTTTCCGTAAGCCTGGTGCTCATAGCGGCTGCAGCACTTTGCCTTTTTGCATGCGGAAATAAGAACGAAACCCCTGAAACAGGCGACAGCAAAGCGGTAACGATTACCGTAACCGTTATCGACGACAAGGGAGACTCTAAAGAGTTTATACTTGAGACTGAAAAAGGCAACCTTGGAGACGCACTCCTTGAAGCGAAGCTGGTTGAAGGCGAAATGGGTCAGTTCGGACTTTATATCAAGTCTGTCAACGGACTTCGTGCCGACTTTGAACTTGACGGAGCGTATTGGTCTCTTTCCAAAGGCGGAGAGTACCTGATGACCGGCGCTGATGCTACTCCCATTGCTGACGGCGAAAAGTATGAACTGACTTATACCAAGGGATGAAGCATCGACAGCAGCTTACTCTTCTGATTCTTTTTGCCACCTACGGCGCTATGATGTTCATTTCCAAGTACATCATGGAGGGACTTCCAAACATTCACCCCGTAACCATGTTCATTATGACCTTCACGGTTGTCTACGGAGTAAAAGCCCTCATTCCCGTTTACATATTCGTTTTCTTAAACGGTCTTTTTGCGGGATTCAATATGTGGTGGTATCCCTATTTGTACGTCTGGACTGTACAATGTCTTTTAGCACTGCTTTTGCCGAGGAAGATGGGCAAGACGGCGTCAATGATAGTTTATCCTGTCGTTTGCGCTCTTTTGGGCTTGACCTTCGGTGCGTTGTACGCCCCCGGACAGGCTTTGTTCATGGGTTTTACGCCAAAAATGACGCTTCAATGGATAATTACAGGTTTCCCCTACGACGTGATCCATGCTGTGGGCAACTTCTTTATGGGGCTCCTCATTTACCCGTTGTCAAGGTGTCTGCTGAGGCTCCATCAGGCGACTCGCATTCCAACCTGACGCCGAAATACAACGAAACTCTGTGCCACCGTGCACTAAAAATTTTATTCTAAACGTGAGGTTATTATGTTCAAGAAATTAGGTGTTCAGCTTTATACTGTCAGAGACTACATGAAAACTGCTGACGATATCAGAAACACATTCCGACGTCTGAAGGCCCTCGGATACGATCAGGGTCAGACTGCAGGCTGTGCTATTCCCTTCGCTGAATTCGGCAAGATCGCAAAGGAAGAAAATTTTGAGATCGTTGGTACTCACGAGGACTTTAATTTCCTCTGCGACCGTCCCGAAGAAGCAATTGAGGCTCACAAGGCTCTCGACACTATCTATATGGGTATCGGCGGCATGCCCGGCGAGTACATTGATTCAAAAGAGGCTACTCTCAGATTCTGCGATAAGGTAAACAAGCTCGGCGAAAGCATCAGACCTCACGGAATGAAGTTCACCTACCACAACCACTCCTTCGAACTGAAGAAGTTCGGTCCCGAGGAGACAATGCTTGACGTTCTTGCTAACAACACAGATCCCGACATTGCTTCCTTCGTGCTTGACACATACTGGATCCAGTACGGTGGCGGAGACGTTCTCCATTGGATCGAAAAGTTTGCAGGACGCGTTGACATCCTTCACCTGAAGGATATGGGTGTTTGGGAATGGAATCCCTACATCACTGAGATCGGTGCCGGTAACCTCAGATGGGATGCTATCCTCAAGACAGCTGAGGAAACAGGTGTTAAGACCATCGTTGTTGAGCACGACTCCGGTTGGAAGAACGACGATCCCTTCGAAAGCCTCAAAATCTCTGCAGATTATCTTGCAAAGTTCCTTGATAAGTAAAAAATTCGCTCAAAACTCCCCTGCCCAACTTTGCAGGGGAGTTTTTGTCGTTTAGTGAAGCAATTTTTTCATAAAAATCGCTAATTCTATTGATTTTAATGCTGTTTTGTATTAAAATATACTGTGAACGTATGTGTTATTTAATACATCGTAAAACTGTTAATTATATTGTTTAGCCGAGAAGTTCTCGGCGACAGATTGGAGAATATTATGGCTAAGAAGTTCAGAAAAATTGCTGTTCTCACTTCCGGCGGTGACGCTCCCGGCATGAGTGCTGCAGTTCGTGCGGTAACCCGTGCGGCTCTCGCAAGAGGCGTTGAGGTTATGGGTATCTACGGCGGTTACAGAGGTATGATCGATGACGATATGATCGAGCTCACCTCCCGTGAGGTAAGCAACAAGATCAACCTGGGCGGAACCTTCCTTTATTCCGACAGATGCCTTGAGTTCAAGGAAGAAGCAGGCATGCAGAAGGCTATCGCAACCCTCAAGAAGCACGAGATCGACGGCGTAGTTGCTATCGGCGGCGACGGAACCTTCCGCGGTGCAACTGATCTTTCCGCAAGAGGAATCCCCACTATCGGTATCCCCGGTACGATCGACAACGATATTACCGCTACCGACAACACCATCGGCTTTAACACTGCCATGCAGACCGTTGTTGAGTGTCTCGACAAGTTCCGCGACACCTGTGAGTCTCACGCACGTTGTAACGTTGTTGAGGTTATGGGACGCGGCGCAGGTGACATCGCTCTCAACACTGCTATTGCTTGCGGTGCAGTTGACGCTGTTATTCCCGAGGTTGAGTTCGACGAGGACGCTTGCATTGAGAAGATCATTCGCCTCCGCCGCGACGGAAAGAGAAACTTCATCATCGTTGTTTCCGAGGGCGTTGAAGATCATTCCGAAAGACTTGCTAAGAGAATCAACGACGAGACAAAGGCTCTTGCTGAGAAGGAAGGCGTTCCTTCCCTTTGGGTTGAGACAAAGTTCTGCCGTCTTGCTCACGTAGTTCGCGGTGGTACTCCTACCCTCGGCGACAGACTTCTCGCTACAAAGATGGGCGTTCGTGCTGTAGACGAGCTTCTCGCAGGCAACAGCGACCTTATCATCTGCGAAAAGGCAGGCGAGATCGTTACCGTTCCGATCTTCTACTCTCAGGTTCTCGACAGAAAGTACAAGGGCACTCTCAAGGAAGGTATGCTTGAAAAGTTCAGCGCAGAAGAGATCGCTGAAATGGATGCAGTTATCGCTGAAAAGAAGCGCGCATTTGCTGAGACTTACGAGATCCTTTCCGAAATGGCTAACTAATAATACTTTACCCTCCCGTGCTTTCGGGAGGGTATTTTGTGGTTTTTGAATTTTTCCTTGACTGGTCAAAAATTCGGCTTATAATATGAGTAATAGTCCTCCCTGCACTTTTAACCGGCTCCGCATGGATGTTCCGTGAGTAGGGGGGCTTTTACGTTTTCAATCCGTTATCATGGGTTAACAGTTTACTTGGTTCCGTCGAACCAAACAATGCAAACAAGGAAAGCGTCGGAGACGAGTCCCTACCCTACAAAAGGCATCCAAAATCCAACAAAAAAAGGACACCCAAAGGTGTGCTTTCCATAAAGCAGGTAGGGCGGTGGCTTGCTGCCGCCGAAAACAAACGATATATGCAAATAAAACGGCGGGAGATAACCCCCCGCCCTACAACAAAGGAGTACGGACAATTTGTTCGTACTCCTTTTCACACGCCTTGCTCTGCAAGGTATAGTGTGTTACACCTTTTTGGTGTACTGTCGGGCGGCAACATAGCCTTCCTCCGGGAGGAAGGTGGCACGCGGCAGGGGTTCCCCGAAGCGAATGAAATGAGCTTTGGGGGTTCGCTGCGTAGCGTGACGGAAGGAGCCCGCGCGACTTTGGATTTGTACTGATTATATCGCAACGCGCTCTCCCTCACCCGACTTCGTCGGGAGGGCAGATTGTCAAGCAAGTGCAACACCAAAAAACACTTCGAAGGGTGAACGCCACCCCAAGCATTTTTTAGGTCTTAAGTTAATAGATAAAACAATTTTTTGCAAAATTTCATTGTCCAAAGAATGAAAATCGTAGCCT
>JAZULS010000165.1:0-18145 GCA_045603205.1 Eubacteriales bacterium
CTCCGTTGCATGTGCGGCGAACGCTCAAGCTTCCCCCGAAAAGAAAGTAAGCAAAGTAACTTTGAGCTTGGGGACTTGGGTCGTACCTTCTGCTTGAAAGTTTTTGATCAAACTTTTTGAAAAAAGTTTGTGGATTTTCAAGGCAACGCCTTGAATCGAACTCCGCAGAGTTCGAAACACCCTATGCGTTCAGGCGGTCAAGGAGTGAAACTCCTTGTCGCTCTTCGCAAAGAGCGAAATTCACCTTTTCGGTACAATAAAAAAGGGACATTCCATTATGGATGTCCCTTTTGTTTTGATTTGTCAGCTGGTTCAACATCAATTTCAAGACGGTAGGTTTCACCGCACAAGATCGGTCACTTCCAATTACAGTGTTCCCGCAGCAATTCCTCATAGCTCATATCAATACAATCTATGTCCGTGTCATCGAAGAAGAAATAAACGATTTCATTCTTCTCTTCCGAAACACCTACGAACACAAACTCCTGGGGATAGTAAAAGTTGTAATATTCCGTATCCAGAGCCTTGAAGCTATATCCGTCAAGCTCAAAGGATCCGCTTTTTGGCCATGTATATTTCGGGTGATCCTCCCTTAGCTCCTCCGCGTAAACGTATTTTTCCGCTAACAGTTCCTTCTGCTCTGCAAATTCCTCCTCGGAGTATTTCAGCTTCAGAGTATGCGATCTGAAAGCATAAACGATATAAGATTTCGAGTAATACTGATAATCATAATCCTCGTAGTCGCCCACCTCATCCAGGGACGGAAGGATGGGACAACGGAATCTGGCCCAATTATCGTACATTCTGATGCTTCTGCTGATGGTTGTAGGAGGCACTAAGTTTATGATGATCGTGCCGTTGCTCAAGATATATAAACCACCTAAAACTAATGCCACAGCCGCTAAAATGGCAACAACTTTTATAACGGTCCTCTTCTTGATATTCTTCATTTTATTCGCCTCTCTTCATAGTCCATAAGCTCGTACTGTGTCTGTCTTAATGCGCACGTCAGTTCTGTCTTCGATAAAATTATAACATATTTAGCATCAGTTTGCAAGGCGTGCCCGGTCCGTCTCGGTGATTTTAGATTTAACGAAAACAATTGTTAAGATGACTGAAGCCCGAAGAAACACCTTCCCTGCATAGATGCACCGTCATCAACAAAAAGGCCGTCCATACGGACAGCCTTAATTTTATGTATCTTAGTGGATAATGCAGCGCTCTGTTTCCTTGTCGAAGATGTGTACGCGGCTCATATCGAATGCTACGTTTACGATATCGCCTGCACGAGTCTTGCTTCTGGGAGATACGCGAGCGATGAGGTTAGTCTCGTCAGCTACGAGGTAGAGATAGATCTCTGCACCCATAAGCTCAGTAACTTCAACGTCAGCCTCGATGATAGCGTCAGCCATAGCACGGAGGTGAGTCTCATCGTCGTGGATACACTCAGGACGGATACCGAGAACAACTTCTCCGCCGATGTAGTCCTGAAGCTCAGGAGCGGTTGCCTTGTTTTCGGGAAGCTTAACGGAGTTAGCACCGAATACTGCATATACGCCGTCTGCTCTCTTCTCGAGAGTAGATGTTACGAAGTTCATCTGAGGTGTTCCGATAAAGCCTGCAACGAAGAGGTTTACGGGCTGATCGTAGAGATTCTGGGGAGTGTCTACCTGCTGGATGAGACCGTCCTTCATTACAACGATACGGGTAGCCATGGTCATAGCCTCTACCTGGTCGTGTGTAACGTATACGAATGTTGTACCAACTCTCTGGTGGATCTTTGTAAGCTCAGTTCTCATGGTTGCACGGAGCTTAGCGTCAAGGTTTGAAAGAGGCTCGTCAAGAAGGAATACCTTAGGGTTACGAACGATCGCACGACCGAGAGCAACTCTCTGCTTCTGACCACCGGAAAGAGCCTTAGGCTTTCTCTCGAGAAGGTGAGAAATGTCGAGGATACGAGCAGCCTCTTCTACGCGGCGCTTGATCTCTTCCTTGGGTGTCTTGCGGAGCTTAAGACCGAATGCCATATTGTCAAATACGGACATGTGGGGGTAAAGAGCGTAGTTCTGGAATACCATCGCGATATCGCGGTCCTTAGGAGCTACGTCGTTTACGAGTCTGTCGCCGATGAAAAGTTCACCCTCGGAGATCTCTTCAAGACCCGCGATCATACGGAGTGTTGTAGACTTACCGCAACCGGAAGGACCTACGAGAATAAGGAACTCTTTGTCCTTAATGTCGAGGCAGAAGTCGGAAACGGCGGTAACGCCACCCGGATATTTTTTGTAAATGTGCTTCAGTGAAAGGCTTGCCATTATGTATTCCTCCTTGTAGGAACTATAAAATCATATTTCACCTATAGTTTTAGGTAATAACATTATACAATATTTTCTCGAATTTTGGAAGAGGCTTTTCTTCCAAAATTATATACGTTAATTTGGACAACTTGCACAGTAGACTCAGGTTTTCTCTCCTTGTGCCGGCTGCGAGGGAAGAAGATTTTCTAATTTTATTAGAATCACTTCGTTTTCATAGTGAGTCCGATCCTGCCTCTCTGCCGGTCAACGCTCTTGACTCTAACCTTTACCGTCATTCCGACGGAAAGCACTTCGGAGGGGTGACGGATAAATTTGTCGGAAATTTCCGAAATGTGCACAAGTCCGACCTGATGTACGCCGATGTCCACAAAGGCACCGAAGTCGATAACATTTCTGACCACTCCCGTCATTTCCATGCCCTCGGTAAGCTCCTCAATGGAGATGGCTCTTTCCTTCAGTTCGGGAGCAGGAAGATCGTCTCTCAGGTCACGTCCGGGCTTTGCAAGCTCTAAGATAATGTCGTTAAGGGTAGGTACTCCGCAGGACAGTTCTCCCGCCAGCTTCTCGACTCCATAGGACTTAACTTCCGCGTCAAGGGTGGTAAGTCCCCCTGCCTTTACCTCTTCCGCTGTGTGAGAGAACTTCTTTAGCAGTGCTCTTGCCACGCCATAGGACTCGGGGTGAACACCCGTGTTGTCAAGGACCTCGTCGGAGTCCGGGACTCTTAAAAAGCCTGCCGCCTGCTCGTACGCCTTTGCACCGAAGCGGGGCACCTTCAAAACCTCGGCTCTTGTAAGGAAAGCACCGTTGGCTTCGCGGTATTTTACGATGTTCTTTGCACTTGTTAGGTTGATTCCCGCGATATAGGAAAGGAGGGAATAAGACGCGGTGTTCAGGTCAACGCCAACGGAGTTTACGCAGCCCTCAACAACGCCAGCCAGCGCTTCGTCGAGGCGGGCACTCTTCATGTCGTGCTGATACTGACCTACGCCGATGGATTTGGGGTCGATCTTCACAAGCTCTGCCAGGGGATCCTGCAAACGTCTTGCGATGGACACGGCAGAACGCTGAGTTACGTCGAAATCGGGGAATTCCTCGGCACCCAACTTGGATGCGGAGTAAACAGAGGCTCCCGATTCGGAAACGATAATGTATTTCGTGTCGCACTTCAGCTCAGAGAGAGTCTGTGCGATGAATTTTTCACTCTCCCCCGAGGCAGTACCGTTACCGATGGCAACAACGTCAACTCCCCAGCGGCGAATAAGCCTTTCGACCACCTTTTTCGCTTCCGCCACCTTCTCGTGAGGCTTGGTGGGGTAAATAACAGCGGTATCGACCACGCTTCCCGTAGGAGTTACCACCGCCAGCTTACAGCCTGTACGGTATCCGGGGTCGTAACCGAGGACTGTCTTGCCTTTGAGGGGCGCGCCCATAAGAAGTCCGCGGAGATTCTGCGAGAAAAGTCCGATAGCCGCTTCGCTTGCACGGTCAAAAAGGTCAGCTCTGATTTCTCGTTCCACAGAGGGAGCGATGAGTCTGTCGTAGCTGTCCTCGAGAGTGGGCACAAGGTACTCAGCGGCAGGGCTTGTGGCGTTCTTAATATATGTATTCTTGAGATAGGTGAGAATATGCCCCTTGTCGAGAGTGAGGGACACTTTTAACACACCCTCCTTCTCCGCTCTGTTCAGAGCAAGTATCCTATGGGAGGGGATCTTCGCCACAGGCTCGGCATACTCGTAATACTGCTCGTAAACGGGGCCGTCAGCGAGCTTCTTTGACTCGATGGTGCCAAACCTTGCGCTGAGAGCGCGGATCTCACGTCTTGTGTCGGCGTTGTCGGATATTTCCTCGGCAATTATGTCGCAAGCGCCGGCAAGAGCCGCTTCGGCATCGGGTACTTCTTCGCCAAGGTAGTCTTCCGCGATCTCCGCAAGAGACTTTTCGTAGGACTTTTTCTGTTCCATAATAAGCTCAGCGAGTCCCTCAAGGCCTCTCTCACGAGCGATAGAAGCACGGGTTCGGCGTTTCGGACGGAAGGGGCGGTAGATGTCGTCGATCTCCGTCACGGTCTGTGCGTTGTCGATAGCAGCCACAAGCTCTTCCGTCAGCTTTCCCTGAGCGTCGATGAGCTTCTTTACGTCGGCTCTCTTTTCCTCAAGTCCGCGAAGATAGGCAAGTCGCTCAGAAAGCTTACGCAGAATATCGTCGTCAAGTCCTCCCGTAACCTCCTTGCGGTAACGGGAAATAAAAGGGACGGTGTTGCCTGCGTCAAGAAGTTCTACAGCGGCGTCCACCTGTTTTACTTTTACGTTCAGCTCAAGAGCAAGTTTTTCGTTAATGTTCATGTTTTCCTCCGTCTTATAAACTTTCCTTCTCTTTGGTCGTCAGCTCAAGAAGTCCTTTGGTTTCTTCCTCTGTCAGTTCGCGCCACTGCCCTCTTTCGAGAGAGGTGTCAAGGGAGAGTGTGCCGAACTTCAGCCTCTCAAGATACAAAATTCCGCTTCCAACGGAGGCGAGCATCCTCTTGATCTGGTGGAATTTTCCTTCGGTTATGGTGATGATACCCTCCGAGGGGGTGTCAAGCTCCACTTTCGCGGGGGCAGTCACAAAGTCTCCCAGATCTACGCCGGACTCAAGGGATTCTACCATCTCGGGACTCAGAGGCTCCGAGCACTTGAATCGGTAGGACTTTGTAACGTGGCGTCGGGGAGACAGCAGGGCGTGGGCAACCTCTCCGTCGTTGGTTATAAGGAGCAGACCCAGCGTGTCAATGTCAAGTCTGCCGCAGGGGAAGCATCCCGCCCTTTCGTATTCGGCGGGAAGCAGCTTCATTACGGTGTGTTCCGAGTTTTCCGTTGAACTTATGTACCCCGCAGGCTTATTTAGCATTACGTAAAAATACTTTTGCCAGCGAACAACTTCTCCGGCAAAAGTAATTTCGTCCTTTTCGGGGTCAACGTGAACCGAAACGTTTTTCACCACCTCGCCGTTTACGCTTATCTTACCGCGTTTTGCTTCTGCGGCACACTCGCGTCTGGTAAGTTTTCCGACGGAAGTGAAAAATCTGTCAAGTCTCATGTGCACGTCTCCCTGTAAACTGTAGTCTCAAGCGAATATCAGCCAGAATATCCCAGCCGATATTCCTATGACGGCGGCGGCAGCGGCTCCCGAAAGAAAACCCACCAAAAAACCGCCTATGAATTTGTGAAGGATATACCAAAGTCTCATTTAACGCCTCAAATAACGTCTTTCTTCTACCATTATTTGCGCTCAGGCGAAAAATATACCCATCCGTGAAAATTAAAGCTCCTTGGCGGTAAGGGCGATCAGCTTTGCCATGTCGTCACACTGACCTCTCGCGTCAACTGCCGCCTTGTTTCTCTTGATAACTCCGCACTTGCGGCACTTGTGATAAATGATGAAGCCTTTTTTAGGGTCCGGCTCCGCCTTCACAGCGTCCATAACTCCGCCGCAACCTGCAGCTCTGTCGCCGGGGTTATTGTCAAGGTGGAGAGAAGCAAGGCACCAGGGGCAGTGGTTTCGGGAGGTGTATCCGAGAGGTTCAACCTCTCGTCCGCAAGCCTGACAGGTAAAACCGCTGTCGTTTTTCGTAAATCTTTTAGTTTCCATAATTTATCTCGCTACGTCCTCGTCGTAAAGTGCCTCAAGCTTTCTCGTCATCGCCTCAGCGGTGAACTTTTCCTCGAAGGCACGGCGTGCGCCCGTCTTCAGTTTTTCATGGAGATCCTTGTCGTCCATGATCCTCTTAATAGCCTCAGCCATTGCGTGAGGATCCTTCACGGGCACCACGTAGCCGTTTTCGTCATTTTCTACCATGTAAGGGTTGCCGCCGAAGGAGGTTACAACGGCAGGAATAGAAAGGCTCATTCCCTCAGCCAGAGCCATAGAGGTAGCCTCGGTGCCGTAGGAGCAGTTCAGGTTCAGGTCCATAAGGGCGTAGTAGGGGGCAAGGTCCTTTATAAAGCCCGTGAAGATGATCTTGTCTTCAAGTCCAAGCTCCTTCACCTTTGCGCGAAGATTTTCTTCTTCACTTCCGCGGCCCATGAACATGCAAACGATGTTCGGGTGAGACTCAGCCACCTCGCGAATGGTGTCGATAAGGTATGCGTGACCCTTGTAGTGCTCAAAACGAGCAGGGATTCCGCAAACGAAAGCGTCTTCTGCGATACCAAGCTCGCGTCTCTTCGCTTCCGCTTCTTCTGCAGACGCACGTCTCACGGGAAGAACGCCGTTGACGATAACGGTGATCTTCTTTTCCGAAACTCCCGTGTCGGTCATGTTTTCCTTGGCGGACTCAGCTACGGCTACGATCTTTGTTGCAAGGGTGTTGTTCACAAGGCCGTTGATCTGCTTACCGGGGAAGGTGGTCAGCTTGCGAGGGGGATCAAAGGTGCAGTGACGGGTGTAGATACGGCTCTTGACGCCAACAAGGTAAGCCGCAAGCTTTGCGGAGAAAGCGGAGTGGGTGTGTACC
Source organism: Eubacteriales bacterium (assembly GCA_045603205.1). Lineage (GTDB taxonomy): Bacteria > Bacillota > Clostridia > Oscillospirales > CAG-272 > RUG11130. The sequence goes on from JAZULS010000165.1 coordinate 6,814, forward strand.
ACGTCGGGCTTCTCACGTCTGAATATCTTGATGAATTCGGAAATAGCGGACAGCTCTAAGGATTTATCGCGGCCGTGTTCAAGCTCGATCACGGGGTATCCCTCAGCCTCCACACGGGGAATCAGCGCCGCGTCGCGGGGAAGGCACACGGAAATGTCGTATTTTTCTCTGTCGAAGCAGTGGAGGTAGTTGATAAGGAGCGTTCCCGCACCTCCGATATTGGTATCTGTCAAAACGTGAAGAACTTTGATCTTACTCATGCTGTTTTCTCCGGTATTATATTGTAGTTTATTGTTTTTCTTTATTGTTTCACACCACGAGGGGACTTATAAGCAGATTTATCTTTTGAGAAGTGCTTTGGTGATGAATTTCGCCTCTTCGCTTCTGAGCAGAAGGCTTACCACGAAGTATACGGGAGCGGCGAGTACCACGGAAAGGGCGATAAGAAGGATGTTTGAGTTTACAAAATGTCCCACTAAGATCATCGCAGGGATCATAGCCGCCGCGGAAATGACGGAAGAGACAATGTCGAGCCAGTCTTTCTTGTCAAGTCGGCAAACTCCCGTTCTGTGAGCCATAATAAGGTTTACTGTAACGTTGAGAACGGTTGCAAAGGCTGAAGCCAGAGCGATACCGATAACGCCGAGACGATCCGCCATAAAGAACACGAGGATAACGTTAAACGCCATAGCACCAAGGGAAGACGCCATGGTGATCCTCGGCTTTTCCGCCGCGAAAAGTGCCTTTACGATAACTTCGTTAGCCGCCATGAAGATCATACCCACGGCAAAGCCGGAAAGGGCGGTAGCGGTCAGGGCTGTGTCGGAGGCGGTGAACTCACCTCTCTCGTAGACGAGGGCTGTGAAGGGAGTTGAAAGGAAGATTATGCCCACGGCGATGGGGGCGATGATGTAGATCAGGGTCTTAATGGAAGTCTTTATCATCTTTGATGCACCGTCGCGGTCTCCCTCAGCCTCAGCTCTTGAGAAATAGGGGAAGAGCAGATTCGTAGCAACGAAGGAGAAGATACCCACGATCATGATATAGAGTCTGTTAGCGTAACCGATAGCGGTCATGGCACGTCCGCCCTCGATTCCCGAAGCGAAACGGGTGTTGATAAGGTTGCAGATGGGGGTAGTCCAAGTGCCGATGAGAATGGGAAGGGCACTCTTCGCCGCACGGAGCAGGTCCGGGTCGATTATCTTGAGGGTGGGTCTGTAACGGTATCCCAGCGAGTACGCTTTCGGGAGCTGAATGAACGCCTGTGCCGCCCAGCCAAGGAGCATCGCCACAGCAAGACCCACGATGCCGAAGAAACGGTTCAGGGTGAAGAGGTAGGTTACCATTATCACGTTGGACACGAGGCTGATAAGGGCGGGAAGGTTGTATTCACCCATGGACTGCAAAATTCCAACGAAGGAATAGGCAAGACCCGTGAAGATTATCATGGGGAACATGATCCTCGTCAGGTCTTTGGCAAGGAGTGCCGCCTCCGCGGAGATGCCCGGTGCCACGAGAGTGACAAGCTGTTCTGCGAAGATCACGCCGAAAAGGGTCAGAATGGCGCAGAGAACGATAATAAAGTTGATGTAAAGGTTGGCAAAACGCATAGCGTCACCCTTGCCGCGCTTCACCATAACGGAGTTGAAAACGGGGATGAACGCCGCCGTCACTACGCCGCCGATAACAAGGTCAAAAATGGTGACGGGAAGACGGGACGCCGCCTCATAAGCTATAGCCTCGGTGGTAGTGCCGTAAAAATTGGCAACCAGTATGTCGCGGAACAGGCCGAGGACCTTGGAGAGCATAATAATAACGCTCATTATCGCCGCATAGCCTAAAATTCCCTTCTTCTTAGATGCTGTATTTCCCATGTTTCTCCACCGTAATTTCAAAATTTATTTTCTCTTACAATGTTACCACAAAATGCGTCTCGTGTCAATGAATTGGGGGAAACTTTAGGCCGTGGGCATCTATATGGTAAAAAACTGCCCGATTGACTAAAAAATCCCATGCTCATGAATGTTTTTTGTTGGGAAAGTACAAAAAAATAAAGCGTTCCTATTGACATAATGTGTATATTAGTGATATAATTTGTGGGAAGAGTTTTTTATTTTCGTGGGCTCTTTACCCCGTAGTCAATACAGCAGGAGGGGGGATTTTTCATGGCTGTGAAACAAAACGGACGCATACTTTTCTCCTCTTTAAAGGGAGGAGTCGGCAAATCTACGGCGGCTTGTCTTGTTGCCTCTGCTTTGGCACGCGACGGTTACAAAGTCGCGCTTGTGGACCTTGACTTCCGCTCCCGAAGCCTTGATCTCATTCTCGGCGTGTCCGACAGCGTGGTCTTCACCTTCAACGATTATGCTTTGGGCAGATGCAATGCCGAGTCTCTTCTCATTCCCGTAACGGACCACTTCACCCCCACCAAGACGTCAAAGGCCGGCGCGCTCTTCCTGTGTGCTGCTCCCTCCGAGGAAGTCTTTGAGTCTGAGGATGAGGATATGTACGAGAAGATACCCGAGACCCTTCACCGTCTCTGTGAAGAATCGGAGGTCGATTACGTGGTTTGCGACACGGGTGCCGACAGCAGGGTCCCCGGCATCGTTGCCGACGGATTTGCAACCCTGGCGCTGATCGTGTCCGAGCAGAGCCGTACCTCCATCAGAGCAGCGGAAACAACTGCCGTAAACCTTATGCGTGGCACTACAATGCGAGAAGCAAGGCTCATTATCAACAATTTCGATATTAAAGTTGCAAGACGGGGCGGCAGAGCGGGCATACTTGAAATGATCGACGGCTCTTCCGTAAGATGTATCGGAGTCATCCCCGCCGACGAAAACTTGGCCGAGGTTCAGGACAAGGGCGCACCACCGCTGCCCGATTCGCCTGTTATCCCCGCGGCACGGAACATCGCAAGACGAATTCAGGGAATCGAAACTCCCCTGTTCTACAAAATGAAGAAAGAAAGACGCAGAGTCACTCTCTGACACTCGATATACATAACGAAAAGCAGAAAGGATGCGGACTATGGATATAGCTCTTATCGCCGACGACACAAAAAAAGAATTGATGACACAATTTTGTATAGCGTATTGTGGAATTTTGTCAAAACACCACATCTGTGCCACCAGCACAACAGGAAAGTACGTTGCCGACGCCACAGGCCTTGATATTGAAATGCTTCTGGCAGGCGAACACGGCGGTCAGCAGCAGATCACTTCCCGTATCTCCTACAACGAGATCGACGTACTTCTCTACTTCCGCAGCACATCTCCCAGCTCAGACCGCAGAATCGAGGAGTCCGACTATAACCTGCTCCGTATGTGCGACGGTCACAACGTTCCCGTTGCAACGAATATTGCCACCGCCGAGGTGCTTATCTGCGCTCTCGACCGCGGCGACCTTGACTGGAGAGAAATAATCAACCCGCGTTCGGACTACAACCGCCGCCGTCGCGGAATTCTGTATTGATATTATGAAAAAATCACTTAGAAAACTTTTAAACGTGGCAGCGGTTCTCTCCGCTGCCGTTGTTTTACTGACAACGCTTGCCTCCTGCGGCGAAAAGTACGATGAGGAGCTTGTAAAGTCCTCTGCCGCAGAGCTTGTGGAAGCTTCTTACGAGATCAACACCATTTTCTTCGGCAAGGGTCTCCCTACCGCGAAGAAGGCTGAGGACGATATGCTTCCTCACTACGAGATCGCAGGTGACAGTCCCTACCACACGGAAGAGGAGATAAAAACCGCCGCTCTTGCGGTATATTCAGCGGAATACTGTGAATTTCTCTTTGAAAAGGGATTTTCCGGCATTGAGGTGGTCTTCGACGAAGAGGACGGCATCAGCCAGCCTGAGATCATCGACGCAAGATACGTGGAATACGGTGAACGCCTCGTAATGCTTCCCCTTGACAAGACTGACGTACTCCCCCTGAACCGCACCTACGACACCCAAAGCATCACCGTCGTGTCCCAGAAGGGCAAAAAGGTCAAGGTGAGCCTTCCCTCCTTCGTTGACGGAGTGCCATCCGAAGACGTGGAGCTGACTCTCGTTATGACCGAAGACGGATTCAGACTTGACACCCCCACCTATTAAGCAAAACGCACCTTATCTGCGGGTAACGTTGTCCGTTGCCCGCTTTTTAACATCTTAACCCATAAAGCAAGGAGTATTACCCTTCGTGAATATCAAAATTCTGATGCTCGGGGACGTAGTGGGACTGCAGGGCTGTGACTATCTTACGTCCGGCGGCAGGCTGAGACGCTTCGTTCGCGAAAACGGCATCTCTTTAACCGTAGTCAACGGAGAAAATTCCGCCGACGGCAACGGTATGACCCCCACCTCCGTGGGCAGTCTCTTAGAGGCGGGCGCGGACGTCATCACCGGCGGAAACCATACGTTCAAAAAGAAAAACGTGTATACTCTCTTAGACGACGAGGGTACTGTTATCCGTCCCGCCAACTATCCCCCAAACTCCCCCGGTGTGGGGCATTGCACCGTAGAGGTATTCGGCTATCGCATCCTTATTATAAATCTTCTGGGACAGGTATACTTAGACGCCCGCACCTGTTCCCCATTTGACAAGCTCGACTACATTTTAAGCACCGAGGCAGGCAGATTCGACGCTGCCATCGTTGACATTCACGCAGAGGCAACCAGCGAAAAGCTGGCTCTTGCGAGGTACGCCGACGGCAGAGTTTCCGCCATCGCAGGAACTCACACCCACATTCAGACCGCCGACTGCACGGTTCTCCCCGGCGGCACGGGATATATCACGGACCTTGGTATGTGCGGCTCCCACGCGGGAGTTTTAGGCGTCAAGACCGAGGCGGTGCTCCACAAGTTCCGTTCTGCCACACCCGTTACCTTCGCTCCGGCTGAGGGAGAATGCTCCGCTCACGGTGCCCTCTTCACCATTGATCTTCCCTCGGGAAAGTGTATTTCCGCCGAGGCTGTAACATTCTGACAAGAAAGGACGAACGTTATGTGCGACAATCAGACACCAGAAGCTACGGCTTTGACAGAAGTGGAAGTTGCTCAGCTTCCTGCCGCGTCTCTTGCTTATCTCGGCGACTCCGTTCTTGAGATCTTCGTCAGAGAAAGGCTCGTGAAAGCAGGCGTGAGATCTCCCAGCGTGGAATCCTTAAAATACGTTACCGCCGGGGCTCAGAGTGAGGCTGTAGAAAATATTCTGCCTCTCCTCACAGAGTACGAGTCGGACACCTTCCGCCGAGGCAGAAACTGCGTTCATTCGGGAGTGCCGAAGCACGCCACCGTTGCCGAATATCGCAGAGCTACGGGTCTTGAGACTCTCTTCGGAGCTCTCCACATGCTTGGCAGAGGCTACAGACTCCGCGAACTCTTTGAGGCTGCCTACCCCCAGGCGTAAAAATTGTGACGAAAATATAACATTTTCGTCTCCTCACTTGATTTTACCCTACCATATATCATATAATAAAATCAGAAAGCAAAGCAAAACAAACAATGCACGGAAAGGATACTGATATGGCAAAGTTTGAAAACGATAAGACTATAACCTTCTCCATCCGCGAGGCTGAGAGAGAAAGAGAGCGCCGCGCTATGGTCAGAGCCGTATACGACGCCCTCACCGAGAAGGGTTACAACCCCCTCAACCAGATCTGTGGCTACATCCTCACCGAGGATCCCACCTATATCACCAACCACAGAAACGCAAGAGCTATCATGAGCAAGATCGATCGCGACGAGCTTATGAACGCACTCCTCAAAGAGTACCTCGACATCTGAGGCTGACCGTCTCTTATGGAAAAGGTCTCCTTGTCGCCGCGTCTGCCTAAAATTTCACGTCTTGCCTTCGGCTCACTTACCCTCAGCCCCCTGCAGACTGATCCCGATCCCGAAAGGGCGGCTGAGATAATCGCCTACGCTTTTTCACGAGGGATAAACTTCATCGACACGGCACAGTATTATAATAACTACCACATCTTACGTCTGGCTTTTGAAAAATTCAACGGGTCGGGCGATGTTGTGTTGTCTACAAAGACTTACGCCTACGACAAAGCCACAGCTGAGGCTGCCTTTGAGGAAGCAAGGATGAAAACGGGCCGCGACGTGATCGACATTTTCATGCTCCACGAGCAGGAAAGCTACGAGACCCTGCGAGGCCACATGGAAGCCATTGAATACTTCTTCGAGTGCCGCGAAAAGGGACTTATCCGCGCCGTGGGAGCGTCAATGCACCACGTCTCCGCCGTCAAGGGAGTCGCTCGTCTCGCAAGGGGGGGCGTAAAGCTTGACGTGATCCACCCCATCTATAACAAAACGGGAATCGGAATCGCCGACGGCACCCCCCTGGACATGGCTGCCTCTCTTCGTGAAGTCCACGAGCTTGGAGTCGGCATCTTCGGAATGAAGGCGTTGGCTGGCGGTCACTTGTGTAAAAATGCCGCGGAGGCTTTCGATTTCGTCTTAGATTCGGGATTTATCGACGCCGTCGCCGTTGGAATGCAGTCCGAGTCCGAAATTGATGCCAACATCGAATATTTTGAAAGACGAGTCTTCTCCGAGGCGGCAAATAAAACGCTTTCCGAGAAGAAGCGGATCCTTCACGTGGAGGAATACTGCGAGGGTTGCGGCAAATGTGTCAAGCGATGCCCTGTTGGTGCATTAAAGCTTGTGGAAAATCCGCCGATGACTGAGCCCGCAGGCGAGTTCACACGGGTTTTCACCCATCACGCGGAGGTAGACTCCGAAAAGTGCGTCCTTTGTGGATACTGCTCGGGAGTTTGCCCGCTCTTTGCGGTAAAAGTGTATTAATATAAGCAATTTTAATCAATCCCCCCGAACTGAACGGAGAATTCTATGATTATATATTCTCTGCCCGAAATGAGCCGTCAAGACGGATTGCCAAGGGGCTCTGTTGCGGCTCTCGGTTTCTTCGACGGAGTCCACACGGGCCACCGCGTTATTTTGGAAACGGCACGTCTTGAAGCCGCCGCACGGAACTGCGGGTTTGGCGTATGGACCATTGCCGCAGGTGACGAATACTACAAGCAAGGTGCTCCCCTTCTAACGGAAAAGTCGGAAAAAGCAAGGCTCTTGAGTCTCGCCGGTGCCTCCTTTGCCGCTGTTTCCGCTTTCCCTGAGATACGCGGACTTGACGGTGAGGCTTTTGTGAAGCAGATACTGAAGGGCGTGCTAAAGTTGTCCTGCGTTGTCTGCGGATATAATTTTAAGTTTGGTCACGGTGCCGCATTGGGTGCCGAAGAATTAAAAAAGATCTGTGCCGAGGCTGGCATCGACACGGTGATCGCTCCTCCCGTCACCACTTCCGACGGAGAGTCCATCTCCTCCACAAAGATACGCGCCGCCATCACCGACGGTCGTATGGACGAGGCGGAAATAATGCTTGGCAGACCCTACTCTTTCACTCTCCCCGTTCTCCACGGAAAGAAGCTTGGAAGACTTCTCGGCTTTCCCACGGCAAATCAAAGGATCCCCAAAAGTATGCCCGTCCCCACTGTGGGAGTCTACGCTGTAGCCGTAACCTTTGAGGAAAACGGAAAGGAAGTCATCCTGCCCGGCGCGGCTAACATCGGCCACTGCCCTACGGTAGACGAGGTTCAGCTTGAAAAGGCAGGCATCACCCCCGACGTCCTCAGATGCGAGGGTGCGGCGGACAAGTATCACGCGGTGTGCGAAACATATATCGTCGGTTACTCCGGTGACCTATACGGTAAAAATCTAAAAATATCGTTTCTCAGACGCCTTCGCGGTGAGACGTGCTTTGACGGAGTCGAAGAGCTTAAAGCTCAGATAAAGCGCGACGCAGAGGTGGCTGAAAAAATCTTTAACAAAAAGTATTTGTCAGGAAAATTATGATGAGGATCTCAGAAAACAGAAAAAAGGCCATTCTTCGTGCCCTCGCTGCAATTTGCGTTTCCGTAATTGCCTTTTCCTCCCTTTCCGTCGTTTTTGCGGAGGGCGAAGAGGAAGTCGATCCCATGGCTGTCCCCGTTATTGAGGAAGCCCCCTACATTTATTTATATAATTTCGAAAACGACATGGTTCTCTACGAAAAGGGAGACCTGACGTTGCCTCTGTACCCCACCTCTACGGTCAAGATCATGACGGGCATCACCGCCATTGAAGCTTTAAACGGAGACTACAAGAAAAGCATCACCGTCACCGCGGACATGCTGAATATGGCGTCGGGCAACAAGATCGGTTTCGACGTGGGAGAGATCGTGAACGCAGAGCAGATGCTCTACGCTACCCTCGTGAACGGCGCCAACGATGCGGCTATCATCCTTGCCCACATTGTGGCGGACTCCGTTGAAGATTTCGTGGTTATGATGAACGAAAAAGCCATTGAGATCGGTGCTCGTTCCACAGCCTACGCCAATCCCACGGGTATGCACGACGACTCCATGTACACCACCATGGCGGACACCATTCTTATCGCGAAATACGCTTACGAAAACCACTATTTCATGGAGATCGTGGGAACTCAGATGTACGTTATGGAGGAGACCAACCTCTCCGACTTCCGTAAGATATACAACCGAAACTGCCTGCTGTCGAAATATTACCGCGGCGACTACTACTACGAAAACGCCATCGGTATGAACGCCGGCTCCACCACCCAAGGCGGATATTCCTCCGTCTCCGTGGCGAGAAACCCCGAGGGGACTCTGACCTACCTTTGCGTTATAATGAACGCTGAATCCGTGGAGTCGGAGGTTGAGGGTGAAGATGACGTTCTCACCAACTACAAGGGTGCCATTGACATGTTCAACTGGGCGTTCCGTGCCTACGAATACAAGGACGTGCTTTCCACCCGTACCGTGGTCTGCGAGGTCCCCGTAAAGCTGTCCTCCACGGCAGACTACATCACCCTTGTTCCCTCCGAATCGGTCACGGTATACCTGCCCAGCAACGTGGATATCAAAAAGGAGATCCGCATCACCAGTACCACCGACGAAGTAGTCAGTGCGCCTATCACCAAGGGACAGGAGATGGGTAGTGCAAAGGTAATGTACGGCGACGTGGAGATCGGCAGAGTCACGCTGATTGCCACCTCGGACGTGGACAGAAGTGAATTTCTGTGGGCTCTCGACCGAATCAGCGACTTCACCGGAAGCAGATTCTTCATCGCCACAGCGGTGTCCCTCGTGTTCCTCACCGTGGTCTACGTACTCTTCCAGGCGAGAATGAGACAGAAGAGACTTCGTTCCCGCGTACCGAGACAGTTCGGAAGATAATATGAATAATAAAAGCCCGATGGCAACATCGGGTTTTTGTTTTGCTATGCAAGCAAAAAACGGAGGCCTGACACAACTGACCTCCGTGTTTATTTTACGTTCTGACGTTATACACCTTCGCTACGCCGTCCACAACGTTAAAGTCGATCTCAAAGCCTGCAAAGGTCATTGTGTATTCTCGCTCGTCGCTTTGGTACGAGGGACGAGGATCCTCGGCAATACACGCCACAGCGGCACTTCTTTTGTCCTCGGGAAGCCTCAAGAGTAGTTCCGTGGGGAAATCCACCTCAAGCCTGTGCCCTGATTCTCCGTCCGCGTAGCCACCAACGGCATCGGGTCTTGAGTCCACAAAAGGAAGGTATGGCTTCACGTCAAGGATGGGCGTTCCGTCAAGGAGATCGACTCCCGAAACCACAAGAACAACGCCCTCATTCTCCGTCTGCTCTACGCCCTCAAGCTTCACGCAGGAGAGCCCCATAGAGTTGGGTCTGAAGGGAGAACGACTGGCAAATACGCCTACCTTGCGGTTTCCCCCAAGCCTCGGCGGTCTCACGGTGGGGGACCACCGGGCATTTTCCCTGTGAGCCATGGAAAAGTCGAAGATGATCCACAGGTGAGAAAATCCTTCGATCTCCCTGAGAGCGTCGGGATGACGGTATTTCGGCTCGAAAACGATGCGTCCCGTCAGCTCTTCAACCCGTCCGCTCTGCCTCGGAATGCCGAATTTGTCCTTGAAATCCGTTCTGATGTGAGCCACAGGCTCCATTATCAGCTTCTCTGCCATCTTATTCACCCGCTTTCTCAAGTTTTGTCACACGGCCTATGAGAATGTATCTGGCGTTCTCAAAGGCGTAGGAGCAGGTGGAAAGAGTGACGAGCTTGTCGTCTTCATCAAGTTCAAAGAGAGGCTCAACGCCCGATGCTTCCGCCAGAGAGCGGACGTAGTCCGTCAGTCCCTCGGTGTCCTTTACACGGTATATCCTGTCGGTGTTTGTCACGGTGGCTCCCGTGTATACCTCGATCATGTAGTCCCCATCGGGAGTGAGGTAGTATATCACGGGGTGGTCCTTCAGGTATTCTTCGCCTGCATAGTTCTTCAACATGCCGAAGATGGTGCCGTTGTCCATATTGTGGCCGAAGATCATGTAGTTTTCGTCCACGGCAGGAGTGTCACAGCGGAAATCGGCAAAGATGGTACCCGTGACGAGGTAGTTACCCTGCAGGTCCCGACGGAGGTAGTAGTCGTTGTCGTGAGCCTTGGCTACGGGGTAGTTGAGGGGAGTGTCCTCGCAGTAGAGCCAACCTACAATGTCGGAGTTGTAGTCAAGGAGCGCGTCGAAATTAACGCTGACGGGAGCTTTTTCAGGATTTTTAGGCTTCGTGGGTTTCCTTTTGTCTCCCGAGGGCTCTTTTTCGTCTTCCGCATCCGTGGTGAGCTTATTATCGGAAGAGTCAGACGGCTCGTTGGCATCGTTTGATGCATCAAGACGGTCGTCGGTGGAAACGCTGACGAAGCGATTCTGCAGGTCGTCGTAGAACTCGTCGGCTTTTTTGTATCCAACAAGTCCGCGGACCACCATAAAGGCGGAAAAGCAAAACGTGACGGCAAATATCACCGTTAGAATGGCAGTAATTACTTTTTTTATCTTCAAAACATAAGTCTCCGTTGATCATACTTTGTAAAGTTATTTTATCATATTACGGAAACAAAGTCCAGCATTATGTTTAAGGAGACGTAATAAAAAATATCGAAAAAATCCAAAAAATATTTAATTTAGGTATTGCAAAATGAAAAAATGTGTGATATAATACAGAGGCTTGAGACAAGGCCCGTTGGTCAAGCGGTCAAGACGCTAGCCTCTCACGCTGGAAACGGGGGTTCGATTCCCCCACGGGTCAAAAAATAAAAGGAACACGAAAGTGTTCCTTTTATTTTTTGCTCACGGAGGAAGAGACCTCCGACTCGGGTAAAACTTGCTCGCATGCGAGCAAGTTTTAACGCACTTCTTTGCCCTGCAAAGAAGGCGGGGTTCGATTCCCTTGTGATTTAGGAACGCAATCGCGTACCTTTTTATTCTTCTACATATAA
>JAZULS010000166.1:0-5200 GCA_045603205.1 Eubacteriales bacterium
ACTGTGAAGCAGTGCTTTGAGATTTCGGGAATGTTTGATCTGAGGGGAAGAATTTTTGCACCGGCAGGCATAATATGGTCGGTGGTGATATTGTCGCGAACCTTAAGTGAACAAGCACACTCGATGCGATCAGCAAGGGGAACTGTTACGGGATAAGGCTTAATGTTGGGTCCTCTGAGGATCTCAACGGAGTCTGCACAGCACTCGGAAGCGGGAAGAGTTACCATGTTGTCGTTGATGTCGAAATACTCGGGAAGCTTGAACTCGGGCATCTCGCCGATTTCTCTCGGGTCTGCAAGGTAGCCGAGAACTGCGGAGTATGCAGCAATTTCAGGAGATACAAGATAGATCTGTCCGTCCTTTGTTCCGCTTCTTCCTTCGAAGTTACGGTTAAAGGTTCTGAGTGAGATACCGCCGGAATTGGGGGACTGACCCATACCGATGCAAGGACCACAAGCAGACTCGAGAATTCTGGCGCCGCTTTCGATCATCTTAGCAAGAGCACCGTTCCTTGAGATCATGCCGAGAACCTGCTTGGATCCGGGAGCAATAGAGAGAGAAACGTCGGGATGAACGGTCTTTCCATCGAGGATATAAGCAACCTTCAGCATATCGAGAAGGGAGCTGTTGGTGCAGGAACCGATACAAACCTGGTCAATCTTGATCTTACCGATCTCGGAAAGAGTCTTAACGTTGTCGGGAGAATGAGGACAAGCCGCCATAGGTACAAGTGTAGACAGATCAATTTCAATGATTCTGTCGTAAACAGCATCCTCGTCGGCAGAAAGTGCTACGAAGTCAGCTTCTCTGTGCTGAGCCTTCATGAATTCACGGGTTGTCTCGTCAGAGGGGAAGATGGATGTGGTAGCACCAAGCTCGGCACCCATGTTGGTGATAGTAGCTCTTTCGGGTACAGAAAGAGTCTTTACACCCTCGCCGAAATACTCAATAATCTTGCCAACGCCGCCTTTAACGGAGAGGATACGGAGAACCTCAAGGATAACGTCCTTTGCCGCAACCCAAGGAGAAAGTTTACCGGTGAGTTTGATACCCACGATCTCGGGATATGTAATGTAATAAGCGCCGCCGCCCATTGCAACAGCAACGTCAAGTCCTCCCGCACCGATAGCGATCATTCCAAGACCGCCGCAAGTAGGAGTATGGCTGTCGGAACCTATAAGAGTCTTTCCGGGGATACCGAATCTCTCAAGGTGGACCTGATGGCATATACCGTTACCGGGTCTGCTGAAGTAGATGCCGTGCTTCTTTGCAACGGAACCGATGAAACGGTGGTCGTCAGCGTTTTCAAAGCCGGACTGAAGAGTGTTGTGATCTATATAAGCTACAGAGCGCTCAGTCTTAACTCTCGGAATACCCATAGCCTCGAATTCGAGGTAAGCCATAGTTCCGGTAGCATCCTGAGTAAGAGTCTGATCGATTTTCAGAGCAACTTCTGAGCCCTTTTCAGCTACACCTTCAACGATGTGAGCGTCAAGAATTTTTTGTGCAAGTGTTTTTCCCATAAATGTGCCCATTCCTTAATAAAAATATAGGGTAATTATAGCACACTAAAGTGGCAGAGTCAATGTAAAAAGTAACATTTGTTGTCGTCTGATGAAATATTTTTTGATGTTGCTGTTTTTCTAATTTACGGTTTTTCGACAACATTTGAAGACAATTTTAATTTTCACTTGAAACCCATCGGAACAGATGATATAATAACAACGCTATAAAGATTTTATCGACCGAAAGGGAAGTGTATATGAAAGGTTTAAAATCAAATCTCAAGGGTATTCCGATACTTCTTACTGCGGCATTTGTGTGGGGAGTAGCGTTTTCTGCCCAGTCGGTGGGAGCCGAGCATCTCAGTGCATTTTCCTTTACGGGACTTAGATTTACAATCGGTTTCTTTGCACTGTTGCCTGTGATATTTTTACTTGAAGTTAGACGAGCAGAAAAAACGAGACTCAAGAAAACGTTTTTGCCAGGTCTTCTTTGCGGAATTGTCATGTTTTTCGCAATTACTCTTCAACAGTACGGTATACAGTTTGGCGATAACTCGGGAAAGGCAGGCTTTATTACCTGTCTTTACATACTGATCGTGCCCGTGATAAGCATATTTTTAAAGCAGTTTCCCACGTTTAACGTTTGGGCTGGCGTGATTCTCGGAATCGTTGGAATGTATCTTCTTACCTTCAGTGGCACGAGTCCCATGAGCTTTGCGGATCTTCTCCTCTTAATATCGGCTTTTCTTTGGGCGGCTCATATAATTTTAGTTGATAAAGTTGCAAGAGATATTTATCCACTTGCTTTTTCCGCAACGCAGTACCTTGTTGCCGCAGTGCTCAGTTTGATTTGTATGGTCATTTTCGATACCGTGACTCTGAATTCTATAAAAAGTGCCGCTGTTCCGCTTCTTTATGGTGGAATTGTTTCTGTGGGTGTCGGTTATACCTTGCAAATAGTCGGACAAAAGTTTGCAGATCCCGTGCCTGCTTCTCTGGCTCTTTCCATGGAATCAGTTTTCGCAACTCTTTCCGGAGTGATTTTGCTCGGAGAGAGACTAAGTACAAAAGGTTACATCGGCTGTGCATTGATATTTGTCGCTATCATTATCGCACAGATTCCATTTAAATTAAAAAAGAAGAAAAACGACTCGTTTTGAGCCGTTTTTCTTTTAAAGGATCTTACTTTGCGGAGAGGTTGTTCTCGTAGCTTTCGATCATCTTCTTAACCATCTGACCGCCGATAGAACCTGCCTGACGGGAGGTAAGTTCACCGTTGTAACCCTGCTTGAGGGGTACACCAACTTCGTTTGCTGCCTGCATCTTGAACTGTTCCATAGCTGCCTTAGCTTCGGGAACAACAATTTTATTGCTCTGTGCCATTATAAATTACCATTCCTTTCTGCCCACTTGAATAAATCGGGCAAATCGTATAATCAATTTTGATTTGAAGAACTGTTTGTTCTTCGCTTTTATTATGATGCACAGACAAAATATTATGAGTGGTAATTTTTAAATTTAAAACAAAGAAAAGCTAAGAACAAAACGTTAAATTATTGACTTTCGGTATAGGTTGGAATATAATATAGTTTGGTTAAAGAAATTATTTTGCCGATCTGCGGCAGAATGGAGAAATATATGGATATTATAAAAGAATTATCACTTATAGGTATCGTTCCGGTTATCGCCCTTAACGATGCGAAGGATGCGTCAGCTCTGGCAGGTGCTCTCACAAGTGGCGGACTTCCTTGCGCTGAAATAACTTTCAGAACTGCAGCGGCTGAGGAATCTATCAAAATTATGAGCCGCGAATACCCCGATATGATCATCGGCGCAGGTACCGTACTTACACCTGAGCAGGCCGATACAGCCGTTGCCGCCGGTGCAAAATTCATCGTTTCCCCCGGACTCAATCCTGAAGTGGTTAAACACTGCATTTCCAAGGGTTATCCGATCGTTCCCGGTTGTGCCACACCTACTGAAATCGAGAAGGCTATGACTCTCGGACTTGATACGGTAAAATTCTTCCCCGCAGAGGCGGCAGGCGGACTTGCTATGATAAAGGCAATGTCGGCTCCTTACGGTAAGATCAAGTTCATGCCTACCGGCGGAATCAACGAGAAGAATATCAACGATTATCTCTCATTCGGTAAGATCTTCGCTTGCGGCGGAAGCTGGATGGCGTCGAGCAAAATGATTTCCGAAGGGAAGTTTGATGAGATCGAAAAGCTTACCCGGGACGCAGTTTCTCTCATGCTTGACCTTAACATTCACCACGTTGGTATTAACTCAACTAAGGAAAATGCCCTTGCAGAAGCTGCATTCTTTGCGAGAATTCTTGGTGTTGGTACAAAAGAAACCGACATTTCCGTTTGGAGCGGAGATAAGGTTGAGGTAATGACTGACCCCATTAAGGGAAGCGTAGGACACATTGCCCTCTCTACAAATTACGTTGACCGTGCAGTATATCATCTTGAGCGCCGCGGCCTCGAGTTCGATCTTTCCACCGCAAAGTATGACGGCAGTGGCAACATGACCTTCGTTTACGCGAAGAATGAGATTGCAGGTTTTGCAATTCACCTTATTAAGAAGTAATTTTCAAGTTTAAGAGGTTATAAAAATGAAAAGAGTTGTAACTTTCGGCGAACTTATGCTTCGCCTTGCTCCCAATGGATATTACCGTTTCTTCCAGAACGATCAGATGCAGGCTACATTCGGCGGCGGTGAAGCAAACGTTGCTGTAAGCCTTGCGAACTACGGCCTCGATAGCGTTTACGTAACAAAGCTCCCGAAGCACGCTATCGGACAGGCAGCTGTTGATTCTCTCCGCTATTTCGGCGTTGACACCACTAAGATCGTCCGCGGCGGCGACAGAGTAGGTATCTACTTCCTTGAAAAGGGCGCTTCGCAGAGAGGCTCCGTTTGTATCTACGACAGAGCGCACTCCGCCATTGCTGAAGCTTTTCCTTCTGACTTTGATTGGGACGCTATCTTCGATGGAGCTGACTGGTTCCACTTTACGGGTATTACTCCCGCTCTCGGTGGCAACATGGTCGAGATCTGCCTTGAGGCTTGTAAGGCGGCAAAGGCTCGCGGTGTAAAGATCTCCTGTGACCTTAACTACCGTGGTAAGCTGTGGACAAGAGCTGAAGCTAGAGAAGCAATGACAAAGCTTTGTGAGTACGTTGACGTTTGTATCTCTAACGAAGAGGATGCAAAGGACGTGTTTGGCATCGAAGCTGAAAACACCGATATTTACGGCGGCAAACTGAACCACGAGGGATACAAATCCGTTGCAAAACAGCTCGCTGATAAGTTTGGCTTTGAAAAGGTAGCTATCACTCTCCGTTCTTCCATTTCTGCCAGCGACAACGACTGGGCGGGTATGCTCTACGACGGTGAGAACTACTGCTTCTCAAAGTCTTACCACCTCCATATCGTTGACCGTGTAGGCGGCGGAGACTCCTTCGGCGGCGGACTTATCTACTCTCTCCTTAATGGCAAGTCCACTCAGGAGGCTATAGAATTCGCTGTGGCGGCATCTGCGCTCAAGCACTCCGTAGAGGGCGATTACAACCGGGACAGCGTTTTCGAAGTAGAGAAACTCGCCGGCGGTGACGGCTCCGGCCGCGTGCAGCGATAATAGAAGGCTCTGACCGTCAAAATGCAAATGAATAACAAAAAAAATGCGGAAC
>JAZULS010000167.1:0-6700 GCA_045603205.1 Eubacteriales bacterium
CAACCGTTCATCATAGCGGCATACGCAGTTTTATATGTACCGATAGCGTTGTTCTTGATGGACTCGCAGGGGCTGTCCTCCATAAGGGGAACGTGCTTGTGAGCCGCCGCGTGGTAGACCACATTCGGCTTATACTTCTTAAAGATCTGATCAACACGTCTGCTGTCACGGACTGAACCGATCAGCACTTCAAGCTCAAGCTCTGGGTATTTATCCTTCAACTCAAGCCCTATGGCATGAGCGTTATTCTCGTAAATATCGAAAATGATCAGCTGCTTCGGGTTGTGAGCCGCGATCTGTCTGCAAAGCTCGCTTCCGATGGAGCCGCCGCCACCTGTAACAAGGATGACCTTACCTGCTACGAAATCGTAGATCTCGTCCATGTTGACCTTAACCGGCTCGCGACCGAGAAGGTCCTCCACGTCAACGTCTCGCATTGAGCTTGCGGAAACAACTCCTGACACAAGCTCAGCGATTCCGGGAAGACTTTTCATCTGACATCCCGTTTCTTTGCAGATGTTTAATATATCTCTTCTCTGTTTAGCATCCGCACCGGGCATAGCAAGATATATCTTCTGAATACCGTATTTCTGAACGCTTTCCAGAATATCGTCTCTGCCGCCGACGATCGGCACGCCCTCGAGGGTTCGTCCCTGTTTCTTTTTATCGTCGTCGATGATACAACAGACCCTCTCGTTGACCTTTTTGGAGTTGTTCAGGTCGCGAAGGATCATACGTCCGGCGGAACCTGCTCCGATAAGCATTACCCTGTCGGTCTGCTCGTTTTGAGACAGCTTTATGTTTATATTGCGTTCCAGAAGCACGAATCTGTAGGAGAATCTCGCCACTGTAACAAGCAAGAACTGGATAGCCGCTCCGATAACATAGTAGGAGATCGGCATTCGCCTAAATATCAGCGTAATTCCCACGGCATGGACTACCGCAAGAATTGCTGACGCGCTGAGTATACGTTTCAGCTCAACGAAGCTCGCAAATTTCCAAATGCTCTGATACATGCGGAACACCACGAATACCGCAACGCTGATTACAGCGTAAATGGGCGCGAAATTTGCCCAAGACATCAGGTATTCCCTCGGTATCTCCATGAATCTGCCGTCAAATCTGAACCACAGGGCGAAAAAATACGCTACGGTGACCGCCGCCAGATCGTAGAGCATCATAAACAGGTCTTTAACGTGAAGTCGCTCGGAAAGGGGGGACTTATTTGCTTTTTTATTAAGTTCTTTCGAGGAAGAATTTTTTCTGCTCATTTTCTTCGTCCTTGTCCTTTCCTGATGTTTTTTAGGTTTCGCGAGGCACTAATTCAAATGATCCCCGCTCACTTCACCTTTAAGCGTACACTTATTTTTTGTGGGGTCTCCCCCCTTTGGATCCATTCGGCAAGAATAAACGACGAGACAGGGAAAACTCAAACCTTCCCCTGCCCTGATGTCGCTTGCTTCTTTGCCTTCTGTTTTTTGCTATGTAAAACTTGCCGAAAATATCCTCTGTAGCTTACTTTGTTACTACAGGCTTCTCTTTGTAGAACAACTCCAGCACAGTCTCCCAAAGAGATGCTTCATCGGGGTGGAACTCCATAAATTCCTCGCCCATTTTTGCTTCGCCGTCGATCTTTCTCGTTCCGAGGAACTCGTACTCGTCAAACTTTTCGGCAATCTTCTGCATTTTACTGTTGGACGAATCATAAACAACGTAATCGTCCATTATCTCCGCCAGATTTACGACGAATTCTTCGTCTGTCGCAATTTTTGAGGCAAGCTTTCCTTGCAGCGCCTCAATAAACTGCTGCTGACGTGCCATTCTTGCGCTGTTGGAGCTGTCTTCAAGACCCTGACGGGAGCGAACGTAACGAAGAGCGCGCTCACCGGTGAGGTTTACTTTCTCACCCTTAATCAGCCCGTCGTCAATGCCGGTAAAGTCGTCAAGAACGGTTACTTCAACGCCTTCCACAAGGTCACTGATAGCGGGAACTGCGTCCATAGTCAAGGACAGATAGTGGTCAACTTTAACGCCCTTCAAGAGATGCTCAACGGAATCCTTGGTGTTCCTGCATCTGATCTTATCGTTGTCGTCATTTACGTAGTTATACGCCACGGCGATCTGCTTCGTGAAGCTTTCCACCACCGTAGTGCCGCCTATCGCCAGCTTGTTTACTTTGGTCATAGTATCACGGTCGATGTGGATCGCCGTGTACTGTTTTTTGTCGTTGTCTATAACGAAAAGCATCAAAAAGTCAGTTTGTACGCCGCTTTCGTGAGAATCCGCTGTGGTTTGCCCTTCGAACTTATCAAGTCCAAGGAGCAAAAAGGACTCAACGCCATCACGCTTGGCGTATTCTTTGCCCTCATAGGTAACAACTCCGTACTCAGTGTCTGAAGTGGGGAACTTATGCTGTCTGCCTTCCCACACTTCAAGAACGAGCAAGGCGGAGGCAACAAGGAAAACGGCAACAAGGGCTATCGCTATATATTTCAGATAACTGTTTCTCTTTTCCATAACTTTCTGACCGCCTTCTCTGAATTTGGTTTAAAATCAGTTTTGAATTAAACGCTCTGCTTCTTCTTGCCGTAGTGAGCTACGCCGAGGACAACAACGAGAGCAACAGCAGAAACTGCCATAATGGTGAGGTAAACGCCTACCATGCTGTCGTCGTTTGTCTGAGGAGCGTCAACACCTGTCTCCACAACGATAGCGAGGGGAGAAAGAGTGTCAAGTGTGAACTGGAGATGCTCTCCGTTTGCAACAACCTGAGCTCCCTTAACGAGAGACCATGTACCGTCCTCGTTGTACTGCATAAGAGCTACGAAATTTTCAAGAGTGTCTGCGTCAAGTACGATATCAAAGTCGTGCTGACCTGCTTCGTGATCGCAGTTTTCAACGTCAATATCAAAGAAGTCGCTTACTGCTACCGTCTTGTCGCCTGCAACGTCTGCAAGATCGTCACTGAGTGTCTTTACGTCATCGGTAGAGGAAATGCCGTCGTAAGCGTCCTCAAAGAGACCACGCTCGTCTTCATCAAGACTATCTCTTTCGGAGTAAGGGGTGATTACGATCGTGGGGTCACAGCCTTCAGCATCAACGCTGATAACGCCGGGAGTGGGCTGACCGGAAATACTTTCGATAAACGCACCGGGAGCAGCAAAAGCGCTTACGCTGAGGGTTGCTACCATAAGGATAGCTGCAAAAATTGTCATTACATTCTTCATTGTTAAGGTTCTTCCTTCCTCAAATTAATTCATTATTTATACCGAGTTTGGAGTACCCATACTCGGTTATTTGACTTAAAAATTCGTTGCCAAGCTTTTTCGATATAACATCGAAAGCTTTGCCTATGAGGGGCGGTCTTCCCGTCATGTTGTGACAGTCGGAGCCCACGAAACGAACCGTGCCTCTTTTCAAAAGGGACAGCGCCCGTCTTTTTGTTCCAAACGCCGTAAAAAATCCGGCGTTGGACTGCATCAGAATACCGTTTTCGATGATTCTGTCCCACACACCCTTATTCTGAAGGCTCATATACCGTTCCACGTGGGCAAGAACGATACGGAAGGAGCTTTTGGCTGACAGCTCAACCAGCTCTCTCACCACGCTCTCCGTCCAGGTTGCCATTGGCATCTCAAGAAGGAGAAGCTTTGTACCTTCTATCCTGAGGCTTTTCAGTCCTTCAAGTCGACTGATTCCGGGGTAGTATCTTACCTCAGCGCCGAGGATAACTTTCGGAAGTCCGTCAGGTGTTTCAGCTTTTAAAGCCTCGAGAGAAATTCTTCTTCTTTCGAGAAAAGACTCCACAGACTCGTCATCAGCGTAAAAGTGGGGGGTTGCTACTACCGTACCCACGCCCTGTGACGCTTCTGCCTCGAGCATCGCAATGCTTTCCGCCACACTACGACTGCCGTCGTCCATTCTCGGTAATATATGGCTGTGCCAGTCTATCATTTCTTCTTTTTGCCGGGCTCGCTCTGGTAATACTGGTAGTACTTGTAATACTTATAATATCTGTACTTCTTGTACTTACCGTATGAGCCTCCTCCGGACTTAGCTGCGTTCAAAACCGTTCCGAGAACGTTTACGTTTGAAAGCTTAAGCTGTCTGATGCAACGCTCAAGGTCCTTCTTCTCAGTATATTCCTCGCGGATAACCACTACCATGCCTGTGATGAAGTTTGAAATTGCGATGGCATCGGATACTATATTGACCGGCGGCAGGTCAATGATGATGTAATCGAATGCTTCTCTCAGAGTGTTCAGAATGTTCTCCATTCTGGAGGAGCCGAGAAGCTCTGAGGGGTTCGGCGGAATTTCTCCCGCGGGAAGCACGAACCAATTTTCAAGAAGGCAAGTCTTGAACTCGGAGAGCTGTGCGCCCCTTCCTTTAAGCAGATCGGAAAGACCGGGTGTGCTTTCAATTCCGAGCTTTTTCGCAACGGAGGGGATTCTAAGGTCACCGTCGATGAGAAGTACCTTGCTTCCCTTTTCCGCAAGAACGTAGGAAAGATTTACTGCCGTGGTACTCTTGCCTTCGCCTCGCATGGAGCTAGTTACTCCGATGACGGGACATCTTCCGTCTACGGGGAGGGTGAACTCAAGGTTAGCTCTGATCAGCTTATACTGCTCTGTTGCGGTAAATTCAAGGTTCTTATGCAGAGTCTTCGCTGTGTTAGCCTCTGACATGGTGAATTTCTTATATCTGTGGCTTCTTCCAAACAGTCCCATTACATGTTCCTCCCTTTCACGCCTTATCCTTGCCGGAAGTTCTGCTCGCGTAGTACGCGTAAGACTTTCCGCCGGAGCTCAGCAGGTTAGGCACCTTACCGAGAATCGGATAATCGTAGGTTCTGATGATATATTCTTCATCGTGAATAGTATCGTCAAGCATCGCAAAGACTACGAGCACTGCCGCTGAAATAAACACGCCGAGGATAAGTCCGACTGCCGTGTAGCGGGTAATGCTGGGTGCAACCTTTGCAAGGTCGGGGATCGCGGAGTCAACGACTTCCATGGATGCTCCGTCGATGATCTCGGAGATTCTCACGGGGAGCACCTCTGCGATGGTATTTGCTATTTTACTGGCCTCGTAGGGGTCTTCGCAGGTAACGGTCACCGCCATGATCTCGGTTTCGCCTGCAGGTGCGTACTTGATCATACCGGAAAGAGTCTTCCAGGAGTAACTGACGCCTGACTTTTCGACCACACGCTCCAATGTACTGCGGCTTTTCAAAATTTCGCCGTAAGTCTTAACAAGACTCTGTGCGGCAGTAAGCTGTGACGCGCTAATGCTGAAGCTTGTGTTTCCGAGAGAAAACGAGCTGTTGTTTACGTAAAGTTTGATCTGTGATGAATATGTGGGGGCAATAGTGAAGTTTGCTATTGAAAATCCTGCAACTGCAGCCAAGAGACCGCAAATAGCGATGACCCAAACTCTCTTCCACAAGGACTTTACTATATGTAAAACGTCTATAGTGTAAAATTCACCGGTATTGTTTTCTTGTTTACCCATTCTTTATCTCCTTTTTACTTCACATGCCGCCAAAGGCGCGACAATACTTCTCTTAATTAAAATGTCAAAACCAGGGGGGGGGATATCGGGCGGTTTGCCGTGGCAAAAAAACACCTTATTTACCCCGTCGAACCCTAATATTTCCACGAAAACTTGAAAATGATAACATTAAGGCATTATCCGGTATAATTATATCACTTTTACTACTGTTTTACAAGTCATTTACGAAAATAATGTGTATAAAATCCACCAAATTTTTGTGTGTTTTTTGTTAGATTCTTGTACTTGATTTAAGCAGCTCCGAGCGAAGAAAACTGCCGTTGAAAGTTCACCGTTTGCTGGGTGGATCCAAAATTTTCCACCGCAAAATAATCGCAGATTGTACCAACATGCATACCCACTCTTCTTTATCTTCGGATCTTTGAAAGCTTCTACATTATATAACATTTTGTTTTATTTGTCAACATAACAAAATGTTTTACTTATACTTTGGGTATAAGGCAATTTGCGAGGATATAGTGATGTATAAAAGAATCCGAGATCTCAGAGAAGATAACGATTATTTTCAGAAAGACATAGCCGAACATCTGAACTGCACACAGGTGTGTTACTCCAACTATGAGATGGGAAAGAGGGATATTCCCACGGATATCCTTATAAAGCTTGCGCTATTTTATGGTACCAGCGTAGACTATTTGCTCGGCATCACTGACGTTAAATCACCTTATAAGAGAAACACTGTGTCAGTAAAGCCGGCGAAAAAGACAAATGTGGGAAAGTGATCGGCAAGATTGTGTAAATAAAAAACTGTCGGACAGCAGCGTTGGCGATTAAGTTGAATGTCGCTATAATAAAAAGTGAAAATACGGAAAACATTTCCTATTTTCGCTTTTATGTTTATCGTCATCCTCGAACAGGCGAGCCAAGGAGGTGAGCGAGGCTTGCCGAGTGAGGCAACTTCGGCGCCTGAGATGGTGCCTGCGTGGGAGTTATGCAGAACGTAATTCAGGAAATTGAAACAACAGCCAACGACCCATTCAGCTTGCGGTACCCGGAAATCTCTTCGGCTGGACGGTACCAGCCTCGACCTTCCCGACCGCGGCGCAAGCCTCGCCTCGCTCCTCCTGCCACCGGCAGCGCGAGGCTCCGCTTCAGTTAACAGCCGCAGTTAGACTATGCCTCTCCG
>JAZULS010000168.1:0-3529 GCA_045603205.1 Eubacteriales bacterium
GAAAATAATTTTTCACATAACCACGGCTGTCCCTTTGGGCGGTCGTGGTTTTTTGAATAAAAACAGGGGGGAGGAAGACCCGCCCCTACCATCGTTGATAACGTTTTGGTGGACATCAATTTCGTGCGGCGGAAAATCAACGAAAACACCTCATCCGTCTTTTGCTTCGCAAAATCCACCTTCTCCCACTGGAGAAGGCTAATTACAGGGTCAGCCCCTACAGATGTAACCATAAGGTTTGCCACGTCAGGCGAAGCCTGTACACGGTAAGGTAAAACGATATGGCTACAAATCAAACGTTATCTATCGCCAATGCGGCACGATTTTCAAAATTGTGGGGTATGACGTGACGATAGATTCGATGTCTCCATTTCAGGAACCGAGACACAGCAGTGCGTTCACGCCTGCGGATGGTTTAGGTGCCGCGGGGGGTGAAGCTTCTCAAGGGGGGCGGAGCCCCCATATTGAAGATTTTCTTAGTGAATTTTCTTTTATAAAAGAAAATTCGTATAAATGAATTACGTAAAGTTTTAATCAAACGCAACGGGCGGATATGGAATCCGCCCCTACAATAGTCTGAATATTGTGAAGCTAAAATCCAAACGAAACGGCGGGAGGACAGGGCCCCTCCCTACCGAGGTTTGTACGTTTGGACGTGGGGAGGATATCAATATCGTGCGGCGAAAATCCAACGTAACGGGCGATCACAGATCGCCCCTACAAAGAAACCAACCGTTCACCTGCTCAGGCGAAGCCTGTACACGGTAAGACGAAACAAAATGTAGAAAACCGAAACGTTATCTATCGCCAATGCGGCACGATCTTCAAAATTGTGGGGTATGACGTGACGATAGATTCGATACCCCCATTGCAGGAGACGAAACACAGCAGTGCGTTCACGCCTGCGGATGGGTTAGGTGCCGCGGGGGGTGAAGCTTCTCAAGGGGGGCTTGCCCCCATATTGAAGGCTTTCTTTGTGCCTCTTTCTTTCACGGAAAGAAAGGGCGTATAAAAGAATCACGTTAAACCAAAACCAAACGAAACGGGAGGAGGACAGGGCCCCTCCCCTACCGAGGTTTGTACGTTTGGACGTGCGGCGGAAAATTAACGTTGAGGTACACGGATAGCGCCGTCCCATACGATGTTGGGCTGTCGCGCCCCCGAAAATCAAACGTTATTGATCACACATACTACGTAACACTTTGCATTTTACATCTTATTATAAGGAAAATTGCCATGTCAGAAAAAGTCCGTACGCCGGCGCAGATCGCTACCCGAAGCGTGCTGAAAAAATACCGAAAAGAAATATGGGCTCCCTTCGTTTCAGCCCTCAAAACCTACGAACTTATCTCCGAAGGAGACAGAATCGGCGTCTGCATCTCCGGCGGCAAGGACTCAATGCTCATGGCGGTGCTGATGAAACAGCTCATGCGCCACAGCGACGTCCCCTTTGAGTGCGAATTCATCGTCATGGACCCCGGCTACTCCCCTGCCAACCGTCAGCGTATCATCGACAACGCGGCGACGCTGGAGATCCCCATCAAAATTTTCGAAACCAACATTTTCGGCGTGGCAGAGGGTCAGACTACCGGCTCTCCCTGCTACCTCTGCGCCAGAATGAGACGGGGCCACCTGTACAGCTTCGCAAGGGAGCTTGGGTGCAACAAAATTGCCCTGGGGCACCACTTCTCCGACGTCATCGAGACTACCCTCATGGGTATGCTCTGGGGTTCGCAGATTCAGGCGATGCTCCCGAAGCTGAAAAGCACGAATTTCGAGGGAATGGAGCTGATCCGCCCCCTTTACCGCGTCCACGAGGACGATATTATCGCTTGGGCACGTTACAATAACCTTGAATTCCTCGGCTGTGCCTGCAAAATGACGGCTTCCGCCGCGGTGGACGAGTCCGCCTCCAAGAGACGGGAGACTAAGGCGCTGATCCGGCGTCTTCGCGACGAGGGAAACAAGGACGTGGAGAAAAACATCTTTAACAGCATCCACCGTGCCAACGTAGACACGCTCGTCGGGTACAAGCTGAACGACGAGGAGCACAGCTTCCTCGAAAAATTTAAAGAAAATTAACGAAATAAAAAGGAGGAATACCGAAATGGCAAAACTGCTTGTGGCAATGAGCGGAGGCGTGGACAGCTCCGTGGCGCTTTCCCTGCTTCTTGAGGCGGGACACACTCTGGAGGGGATCACCTTCACCATTGACGACAGCGTTGAGGCAAGGCTTGCAGTGAAGGACGCCGCCGCCTGTGCGCAAAAGTTCGGTATTCCCCATAGAGTCCTCGACATTTCCGCGGAATTCGACCGCCACGTGAAGGAATATTTCGTCTTCGCCTACGAAAAGGGACTCACCCCCAACCCCTGCGTGGTGTGCAACAGAGAGATCAAGTTCGGACTTCTGGTGGATTACGCGAAGAAAAACGGCTTTGACGGCGTTGCCACGGGTCACTACGCAAGACTTGCTCACGAAAACGGCAGAACAAAGCTGCTGAGGGCAAGGGATTCTTCAAAGGATCAGAGCTATATGCTTGCCGCCGTGCCCGAAACCGCCCTTGCCCTGGCACACTTCCCTCTTGGGGAGTACACCAAGGATGAGATCAGACAGATGGCGGAGAAACTCGGACTGCCCACGGCAGGCAAGAAGGACAGTCAGGACATCTGCTTCGTGCCGGGCGGAGATTACGTAGGCTTCATCGAGGCTTGGCGTGGCAGATCCGCAGAGGCGGGAGATTACGTGGATACCGACGGCAATATCCTCGGCAGGCATAAGGGTCAGTGCTGCTACACCATAGGTCAAAGAAAGGGTCTTGGCATCGCCCTCGGCCGCCACATGTTCGTCCTGTCGAAGGATGCAGAGACCAATCGCGTGGTTCTCGGAGATTCCGCGGGGCTGATGAAGCCTTCCGTGACGCTGACGGACGTGAATTACATCGGCAGAGATGGAATTTCGGACGGCGAAGAGCTTGAATGTAAGATAAGGTACGCCCACCGCGCCGCGAAGTGTGAAGTTTTCAACAAAAGCGAGGGGAAACTCGAGGTAAAATTCGCGGAAAATCAGCGAGCGCCCTCGCCGGGACAGTTAGCGGTGATCTATGACGGCGACGAAGTGGCAGCCGCAGGAGTTATCGAATAAAGGCTGAAAAGGAAACTTTGTGGCGCGCTGTCACAAAGTTTTCTAAAAGTGTTGACAAGGGACCCACGTTGTGGTAAAATAGTAACCGTTCGTGAGGGCCATTACCTCAGTTGGTTAGAGCTCCCGGCTCATAACCGGTAGCTCCTAGGTTCGAGTCCTAGATGGCCCACATAAAGAAAAACACACCTTTGGGTGTGTTTTTTCTGGTTCTATAATAAAAGTTGGGGTAAGCTCAGACAGATATCAAAAAAAGATAGGCATATCTGCCGAAATCTGATAAAATAAAGTTGACTAGACAAAACTTTATCGGAGGAGCAGATATGCCTACAGTCAATTATACAGAAAAAGTAATAGAACTTCAAGATGCAGAGATAAAAAAGATTGAAA
>JAZULS010000169.1:0-7316 GCA_045603205.1 Eubacteriales bacterium
TTATTGCCCCCAGTAAAACTGGGGGTTGTTTTCACGCCTTTTAAGGCACCAAAACAAAAGTGCAGAGAGTTTTAAAGCTCTCTGCACTTTATTTTTAGCCGTACATGTTGTAGCTTGTGTTGATCTGGTTCATAGCCTTGAAGAACTTATACCAGTAGATGAAGGGACCCACAATAATAAGTGAACCGAGAACGTTCCACAGCCAGAAGCAGGTGGCGCTCATGGTTGACTGATAGCCTCTGCGGCGTGCCTCGTTACCGATTCTGTTGGACAGATTGTGTATCCATACGAGAGGAAGGATCATAAGTGTAAGGGGAGCAACAGCGCACATCGCGAAGTAAGGCATTGTCTTACGTCCGTCATAACGGCTGGCGGTGATATTGATCTCGTCAGCGATACGGCTCATAATAACGATAGGGTAGATTCCGCAAGTTATAATACCGAGTAAAATATACATAAGGAGTCCTCGTCCGTTAGCAAGCTGAAGCACGGGACGGTGAGAAGCCTGCTGAGCCACGTTTATGTTGATGTTGGGCTGAGCGTAGTTCATCTGAGGTGTCTGCTGCACTGCGGGCTGTGCGTACTGCATCTGGGGCTGCTGTACCGCAGGCTGCGCGTACTGCATCTGAGGCTGGCTCTGAGTCGCAGGCTGTGCGTACTGCACCTGAGGCTCGCTCTGGGGTGCCGGCTGTGCGTACTGAGTCTGGGGCGCGCGCTGGGGTGCCGGCTGTGCATACTGCATCTGTGGCTCGCTCTGGGGTGCCGGCTGCGCGTACTGCATCTGAGGCTCGCTCTGTGCTACAGGCTGTGCGTACTGCACCTGAGGCTCGCTCTGTATCTGCGGCTGCGCGTACTGCATCTGTGGCTCGCTCTGGGGTGCCGGCTGGGCCTCGGGTTGATAGTTAAAATTGTTGTCCATACTGAAACTCCGTTAACATAGTTTTAGAAATAAACGGCGTGAAGAACACGCCGTTTATGGTTTGATAAGTTAAAATTATCTGAGGAAGCCGAAACTGCGGATGATCGCAGGCTCCTTAGCCTTACCGTTGCAGATAGAGAAGAAGCAGATGATCTTGATTACCCAAAGGACAACTGCGAAGATACCTGCTGCGATGGGAACGATAAATGTCCAACAAAGGATTGCTGCGCAAAGACCGGAAAGGGTCTCAATAACAACAAACTTAAGCGCCTGTCTTACGTGGAAGGAAGCGTATCTTGATGTATTGGAAGCGAGAAGCGCGATAATGATACCGATCCAACCCATAAGATATACGAGCATTGACACTACCTTGTTATCGGAAATATCCTTAGGATCGAACTCAGCGGTGTGATCGTAGGGATCAACTACGGGCGCGTAGTAGGGCTGCTGAGGTGCCGCCTGAGCGAACTGTGTGCCGCACTTTGTGCAGAAAGCGGCGTTATCTGCTACTTGGTTTCCACAACCGGGACAAATTTTCATAAGTGTATCCTCCGTATTATCCCCTGATACGCGGGGAATTTTTAAACTGTACAAATAACACACAAACCTGTGTTTTCGTGTGTATAATTATATCACAATATGTATAATTTTGTCAATGCGTTTTCCTTGTTTTTTGAACGAATTTTGAATAAAATCCGACGGTTATAAACCAATTTATTCTGAGGCAGGGGGATTTATGACAGTGGGTAGGCAGATTGTACGTTTTCCACTGCAAATCCCAGTTTTTCTTTGAAAAGTTTTAAATTTTCTTGCCAACTTCCTCAAAAAAGGGAGACGCCCTCTCAGACGTCTCCCAAACGAATTATTTCTTTCCTGTGGAACCGAATCCGCCGTCGCCTCTTGCGGTGTCGTCAAGCTCTTCTGCCTCTACAAAGTCTGCTGTGAGGTAGGGTGCGATGACCAGCTGTGCGATTCTCTCGCCGTCCTCGATGACCCCAGCAACCGTGGAATGGTTGTGAAGGGCTACCATGATCTCACCTCTGTAGTCAGAGTCGATAACACCTACCTTGTTAGCGGGAGCAAGGCCTCTCTTGCAAGCGGTACCGCTTCTTGCGTAGATAAGTCCAACGTATCCTTCGGGAATCTCAAGTGCCACTCCCGTGTGGATGAATTTTGTCTCTCCGGGCTCTACGGTGACACTCTGACCTTCGGTACATGCGTAAAGATCTGCGCCTGCCGCAGAAGCAGAACCGTATTTCGGAAGGATCGCTCCCTCTACCAGCTTTTTTACTCTAACTTTCATATTCCCTCTCTTAATCGTTATACAAATGTCTATTTTATCTTGTCAATCGCCGCAATTCATCTTCGTGCCATGGAAAATAAGGAAATCCTTCTCCTTAAGCACACGAACAAGCTCAGCATCGTTTGTGATAGGCTTAGACGTGATGATACCTGCCGTTGGGATATCCTTCGGATTGTGGTGGTCGTTACCCGCAGTGAGAATCTTATTATCTCCGCCGGTTATCTGTACCCAAAGAGACGCCAAATTGTTTACGTACAGCCAGTTTTCGCTACTGTTGTATATCTCATATCCGTCCACGATCTCGGGATGCACGAGAGTCATATCCATCCTCATGGGATGAGCCTGAATAATAACTCCGCCGCAAGCTCTGACATACTCGCTGACCTGCTCCATTCTTGAGAAGCAAAGGTCAAATCCGAGAGCCTGCTCTCTGGTGAGTCCGTAGATGAGATAATCGTTCTCAGTCTCACTGTTGCAAAGCTCAAAGCCCGAAAGGATGTACAGTCTGTCTCCCGCAACCTCTCTGGTATAGTCGATGGCATCGTAGATCTTGTTTATGAGCTCCTCGTAAGAGTCATATCTGTATTTATAATCGAGAGGCGCATGAATACGGGTGTTTTCGCAATGGTTTGTAATTACGAGTGAGGTATATCCGTGCTCTACGTACTTATTTATAGTGTCAACTGCGTTTTCCTTGGCACATCCGCTCATTTCCGATGTGTGACAGTGCAAATCGGTCTTGTATACTGCGTTCATATCAGTCTCCGTTCTGCTTTACAGCGTTTCTTCAATGTCTCCCGAGCCCATACGTCTCTCCCATTTGCCATGCATAATGAGAGCTTCTCCTGCCGCAAGGGATCTTTTAACGTCGATTATCCTCTGATTTGAGGACCCTCTGAACATTAGGGAAAGATCTTTTTTACTTTCGACGAATCTTCCGTCCACGAGAGTGTCGATACTCTCAAGAAGAGCCCTCGCCATGTCAGGGTCTCCCACCTTGCCGGCATAAATATCCTCAAAAAGGAATCCCGTGTAGCACCACACGCTTTTGTGGGGGAATCTCTTTCGGTATTCTCTGACGAAATCAAGAAGCGGCGCCTGATTCTCCGGCTCAAAGGGTTCTCCGCCAAGGAGGGTCATTCCTTCAACGTAGGAAGGCTCAGAGGCGGCAAATATAGACTCTGCTACCTCGGGAGTAAACTTCTCGCCGAAGTCAAAATCCCACGCTTCCCTGTTGAAGCAACCGGGGCAGTGATGCCTGCAGCCGGAAACGAACAGGGATACTCTGATCCCCGGTCCGTTGGCTATATCGTTTCTTTTTATAGTGGCGTAATTCATTTTTTACAGATGCAGAACTCTTTCCTTGATCTCCTGAGTTCTTCCCTGATTCCAATACTGAGTACCGATGTATCCGCAGGTACGGCGAGCAACGTTCATTGTGCTCTGGTCGGTGTTACCGCAGTTGGGGCACACCCAAACCAGTTTTCCGTCCTCGTCTTCCTTGATCTCGATCTCTCCGTCGTAACCGCAGTTCTGGCAGAAGTCGCTCTTGGTGTTCAGCTCAGCGTACATGATGTTGTCATAGATGTACTTCATTACGGAGAGAACAGCGTCGATGTTGTTTTGCATATTGGGAACCTCAACGTAGGAGATAGCTCCTCCGGGAGAAAGCGCCTGGAACTTGGATTCGAGAGCCAGCTTGTCAAAAGCGTCGATCTCTTCGGTTACGTGTACGTGGTAGCTGTTGGTGATGTAATTCTTATCTGTAACGCCCTTTACAACGCCGAAACGGCTCTGAAGTGCCTTTGCGAATCTGTAGGTCGTGCTCTCAAGGGGTGTTCCGTAAAGAGAATAGTCGATGTTCTCTGCAGCCTTCCACTTAGCGGTGTACTCGTTAAGCTTCTTCATGATCTCAAGGCCGAGAGCTTCTCCTTCAGGCTCGGTGAGCTTCTTTCCGTTGAGAGAAAGAACGCATTCCCAAAGTCCCGCATAACCGAGAGAAAGGGTGGAATATCCGCCGTGGAGGTACTTGTCGATAGTTTCTCCCTTCTTCAGTCTGAGAAGGGCGCCGTGCTGCCAAAGAATAGGAGCAGCGTCAGAAATAGTACCTGTGAGTCTTTCGTGACGGCACTGGAGAGCCTTGTGGCACAGCTCCATACGCTGGTCGAAGATCTTCCAGAAGCGGTCCATATCTCCGCCTGCGGAAAGTCCGATATCAACAAGGTTTACGGTAACAACGCCCTGGTTAAATCTGCCGTAATACTTAGGCTTGCCGTTCTCGTCAATATAAGGAGTAAGGAAGCTGCGGCAGCCCATACAAGTGTAGCAGTGACCGTCGCCGTTCTTGTCGATCTTGCTCTTCAGCATGATCTTCTCGGAGATGTAGTCGGGAACCATACGCTTAGCGGTACAGCTTGCCGCCAGCTTTGTGAGGTAGTAATACTTGCTGTCCTCGTGGATGTTGTCTTCCTCAAGGACGTAGATAAGCTTGGGGAACGCGGGAGTGATCCATACGCCCTTCTCGTTCTTTACGCCGCGGTAGCGCTGTCTGAGAGTCTCCTCGATGATGAGGGCAAGGTCTGCCTTCTCCTGCTCGTTCTTCGCTTCACCCAGGTACATGAACACGGTTACGAAAGGAGCCTGACCGTTGGTGGTCATAAGGGTAACGACCTGATACTGGATGGTCTGGATACCGCTCTTGATCTCGTCGCGAAGTCTCTTTTCGGTGATCCTTGCGATGTCCTCGTCGGTAACGCCGGCAATACCCTCCATCTCTGCGATGACCTGTGAGCGGATCTTCTGACGGCTCTCGTCAACGAAGGGTGCAAGGTGGGTAAGGCTGATGCTCTGTCCGCCGTACTGGCAGGATGCTACCTGAGCGATGATCTGAGTGGCGATGTTACAAGCGGTGCAGAAGCTGTGGGGCTTCTCAATAAGGGTGCCGCTGATAACTGTGCCGTTCTGAAGCATATCCTCAAGGTTTACAAGGTCACAGTTGTGCATGTGCTGAGCAAAGTAGTCGGAGTCGTGGAAGTGAAGGATACCCTGCTCGTGAGCCTCTACGATCTCTCTGGGGAGAAGAAGACGCTTGGTAATATCCTTGCTGACCTCACCTGCCATATAGTCACGCTGTACGCTGTTGACGGTGGGGTTTTTGTTGGTGTTCTCCTGCTTAACTTCCTCGTTATTGCACTCGATAAGGCTGAGGATCTGCTCGTCTGTGGTGTTAGCCTTACGAACGAGAGCACGGGTATAGCGGTATGTAATATAGCGGCGAGCTACTTCAAATGCTCTCTGATTCATGATCTGGTCCTCGACCATATCCTGGATCTCCTCCACGCTGAGGGAACGGTTCATACCGGAAGCCGCCATTTCAACGTCCTCGGCAATTCTCCTTATCTGAATGGGGGTCATTCTTTCGCTGGGAACAACGCTATCGTTAGCCTTGGTAACGGCTAAAACGATTTTTTGGGGATCAAATACAACTTCTGCTCCGCTTCTCTTTATGATCTTCATTTTTTCTCCTCCGTTCGAGCCTCACAGGGCTCTCCAAATCTATATATTGTGTCGCAGGCTTAAATGTTATCTATATATTGTGCGTCCAAAAACGACAGCACAATTATTATATCAATATCTCGCGGCAAAGTCAAGCGGTTTCTTCAATATATTGTGTAGGTAGGTGCGATTTGGCAAGATGCACACAAAATATGCTGTCGTTTTGGTGACTTTGTCGTCGAAAACGGGTACAAAAAAATCCACCGCTCCCATTCTGTTACCAGTGTGGAAGCGGCGGATCGCTTGAATAGTTAGTCGTTTGTCTAAATTCAGTCGTTCTTATTCTTGAGGAGGTCGCGGATCTCAGAGAGGATCTCTTCGCTTGTCTCCTTCTTCTCTTCGGGCTCAGCAGGAGCTTCGGGCGCAGGCTTTTCAAACTTAGCCTTGATAGCAAGGATGATTCTGAGGAAAACGAAGATAGAGAGGGCGATCAGAAGGAAGTCGATAACGGTCTGGATGAAGTTACCGTATGTAAGAGCTGCCTCGGGGGTAATAACAGCGCCTGCTTCATCAAGAACAGCTTCCTTGAAGACCCACTTGAGGGTAGCAACGTTTACGCCACCGGAGATAAGACCGATAACGGGCATGATCACGTCGTTAACAAGGCTGGTAACGATCTTTCCGAAAGCACCGCCGATGACAACAGCCACAGCCATGTCAATTACGTTGCCCTTGGCAATAAAAGCTTTGAATTCTGTGAAAAATTTCTTCATATTAAAACTCCGTTCTGCCGGGATTCGGCACAAAAATATGTTTTGCTACACTTATTATATACCTAAAAGAGCGAAAAATCAATGGGGAAAATAGTTTTAAAAAAAGAAGATTTTTTTCAAAAAACGTATTGACAAATGAAATGACATGTAGTATAATAACATCCGTTGACAGCGAGAGCTGCAATACGCGAGAGTGGCGGAACTGGCAGACGCGCACGTTTGAGGGGCGTGTGGTTCACACCGTACGGGTTCAAGTCCCGTTTCTCGCACCAAAAAGAAACGACAATTTTCGGAAGAAGATTGTCGTTTCTTTTTGTTCTTTTCACTCTTCTCTTTTCACTTTTCTCTCTTCTCTCAAATTGTCGTTTCCAGATAAAAGATAAGAGAGAAAAGAGAAGAGAAAAGGTAGCTTTGCTTCGCAAAGCGTTGAATTATATAATAATTTGTGGTATAATTCAATCAGAGGTGATGGTGAATGAACAGTCCTTTGCTCGATAAATCTCTTGATTTTGCAACACAGGTAGTATTGTTTTACGAGGATTTTTCTGAAACAAAAAAAGATACAACAATCGCAAAACAGTTACTTCGTTCTGCTACAAGTGTTGGTGCAAACATAAACGAAGCAGTTTACGGTAACAGCAAAGCGGATTTTATATCAAAGCTTCATATTTCACTTAAGGAAACCGGTGAAAGCATATATTGGCTCACGCTTCTGAAAAGAACAAATCTGATAGAATATAACTTTGATGAACTCCTTTCACTTGCAGAAGAAATCAAGCGAATGCAGATCGCATCACTTAATACCGCAAAGAAGAATAAATGAAGA
>JAZULS010000170.1:0-4719 GCA_045603205.1 Eubacteriales bacterium
GAACCTGGATCATCATACGGTCTGCGGTGGACAGATCCATATGGTCACCTATATACTTTCCGTTATTGACTACGTTGTAGTGAGTCAGCATGACCCCCTTGGGGAAGCCCGTGGTACCCGAGGTATATTGCATATTACAAACGTCGTTTTTGTTTACTGCGGCAGCCATTCTGTAGACCTCGGTGACGGGAACGTCCTCACAACGGGCGATAGCCTCACTCCAAGTAAGACATCCCTTCTGCTTGAAGCCTACGGTAATGATGTTGCGTAAGAACGGAAGTCTTCTGCAATGGAGCGGTCTTCCTGCCTTCGCGGTAAGAGTCTCGGGACAGAGCTCTGCCACGATCTCACCGTAGTCGGTCTCCTTGGTGCCCTGGGTCATAATAAGGGTGTGGGTATCGGATTGACGAAGCAGGTACTCAAGCTCATGTATCTTATAAGCCGTGTTTACCGTAACGAGAACAGCGCCGAGCTTGACAGTCGCCCAGAAAGCGATGTACCACTGGGGCACATTTGACGCCCAGACGGCTACGTGGTCCCCCGCCTTGACTCCGAGAGAGACAAGGCTTCTTGCAAAGGTGTCAACGTCGTCTCTGAACTCGCTGTAGGTTCGTGTATAATCAAGGGTAGTATATTTGAAGGCATACTGATCGGGGAAATCCTCTACCATACGGTCAAGGACCTCGGAGAAGGTCAGATCTATGAGATCATCCTTTTTCCACACGAAGCGACCTGTGCGGCTCTCGTTGTAGTAGAAGGTCTTCTCATTTTGTGGGGTGTCGCAGAACTGTCTCATATAGTTTTGGAACTGTGTGAAGATGAGCTCCATATCGTCAAGCTCCTCACACCACATAGGGTCCCATACGAGAGAAACGAAGCCGTCGTAATTTACGCTGCGAAGCGCGTTCATTATCTCGCGCACGGGAAGCTCTCCCTCGCCGGCAAGACAGTATTCGAATGCTCCGTTATCGTTCGTAACGATATCGTTAAAGTGAACGTGACGGACGTATGCGCCGAGATTTTTGATGATCACCTCGGGATCGTGCTCTGCAAAATACGCTTCGGAAACATTCCAGAGAGCACCTACGCTGTCGCTTGCAAAGCGGTCAAGTGTTGCGCGAAGACGGGCCGTGTCCCTGTAAATTCCCGAGGTTTCGAGAAGAAGGGTGATACCGAGCTCCTCGGCACGTCCGAGAACCTTCTCGATAAATTCTTCAACGCACTTCACACCCTTATCGGAATCACTCTGAAGGCGGCTCTTGAAACGAATGTAAGGAATTCCAAGGAACTGTGCGATCTCAAAACAGCGCTCGGTCTCAGCCTCAGCCGCTTCGGCACCGCCCTCGATGGAAATGTCGCAGATAGTATCGATGCAGGGTACAGAGAGCTTCTTCTCATAA
Source organism: Eubacteriales bacterium (assembly GCA_045603205.1). Lineage (GTDB taxonomy): Bacteria > Bacillota > Clostridia > Oscillospirales > CAG-272 > RUG11130. Next base: position 1,401 of record JAZULS010000170.1, read on the forward strand.
AGAAGTCTCATAGTGGATGCGGCGGAATAGTCGTGGAAGGCGCCGTCTCTGTCGGTAAAGAGGCGGTTATTTATATTATGTAATTCAATACCCTGGAATTTCAGCTCCTCCGCAGTATTGCAGAAATCCTCGAAGGTACTGTTGTGCCAACCCTTTGTGGAAAATGAAAGTTTCATTGTAATTCACCTCTTAGCTCAGGCGTTATGCTCTTCGTAAACGATCTTGTTTACGGCATTGATATACGCACGGATGGAAGCTCCGATGATGTCGGTAGAAATACCGTTCCCGGAGTAAAGCTTACCCTCGAAGCGGAGCTTTACAATGGCATTACCCATAGCCTCCTTACCCTCGGTAACGGAACGGATCTGAAAATCGTCAAGCTCGTAGCGATGTCCTATGATCTGCTCGATGGCTACGAAGGCAGCGTCGATGGGGCCGTCGCCCACTGCGATACCGAGTAAGGCCTTGCCGTCTCTCTCAAGAGTGATCTGTGCGCTTGAATTTATGATATTTCCGTTATTGATAACGTAGCTTACGAGCTTATATGAATCAGGAACCTGAAGAGCCACGGAAGCAACGATGGCTTCAAGCTCGGCGGCACCCACCCTACGCTTTTCGGCAACGCGGCAAATCTCCTCGTGAACCTTTCCCGCATCCTCATCGGAGAGGTCATAGCCGAGACGGGCTACCGCAGACGCTACAGCCTCAACATCGTCGGAGGCGTCAAGGTGGATGGAAGAATCCTCAGCGGAGGAGACGATCGCCTTAGCCTTTTCGTTTTTAGTGATACCGGCGATCCTGCGGATCTGTTCTGCGATACGGTGGAGCTCTGTATGAGTTACGGCTGAAGCAAAGCCATAGGACTCACCGCAGTTCTTAATGAGTGCAGCAAATGTCTCGGTGGGTACAGCATCACCGCCGATAGAGGTCTTTACCGTAGTAACACCTACCCTTGTTGCCATAATAGCCTCAGCGACGGCAAGTCCGTTTTTATCGGAGCAGGCAACTCCCACAGAAACCCCTGCGGCAGAGACGATCTTCTCCGCAAAGGCGGCAAAATCGTCGGGGAGCATATCAGCCGCGCTGTCACAGACCGAAACGCTTGTGGCTCCGGCCTCAACTGCGGTCTTTATCGCCTCGATAAGAAAATCCTCCTCGCTTCTTGTGGCATCAACTGCACAGAATTCAACGTCGGCAATGTAGGACTTCGCCATGATCACAGCCTTGGCGATCCACTCGAGCATTCCCTGCGCCTTCTTGCGCATAAAATACTCCATACCAACAGATGAGGTGGGGACTTCGATGCGGATGCGCGCCTTCTTAGCCGCACTCAGCGCCGCAGCCGCGTTTTCTATGCTTTCCGCATTGCTTCCTGCGGCAACGGAGATTATGCTGTTTTTTACAAAGGAAGAGGCGGTACGCACCATAAGGATATCGCTCTTCGGATTCTCTATTTCGGGAAGCTCGACTGTGTCGCAGTTCATACGGTCAAGCTGTCTTATGATCTCAAGTCTCTCCTTGAAGCTGAAGCTTCTGTCCTCACGGCAAAGCGTGGTCTCGGCAATTTTGATCGCGTTCATTTTTATAACCTTTCAAATCATCAAAAATCTGCCTGCGGCGTGTACGAAAAATAAAAAGCCCCGAGTTCATACGTGAACTCAGGGACGAAAAACTTCGCGGTACCACCCTGTTTACCGTCTGGTAGAACGGTCAACTCATCAGAGCTCAGGCAAGCTCCTTGTCATGATAACGGGACAAGCCGTAGCCGCATACTTTTATAAAAAATATTTCTGCGGCTCTGCTCCGGAACGAGACTTCCCACCTGTACCGATACCGACTCGCACCGACCGTCGGCTCTCTGAAACGCGGCTTAAAGGAGGAATAATTCCATCAACGCATTTAAATAAGTTGGAGTTATTATATCACAGGGAAATACGTATGTCAAGAGTTTTTTAAGATATAATTGAAATGTGTTGGGGCATAGAAATTGATAGAAAGAAAACCACTCGTTTTTTGAGCGGTTTTTCAAACAAATTTGAGCAGTTCTCATTGATTTTGAGAAGTGCCTTTTTTGTTTTGGGGGAATTTTGATAAGCTGTGAGGGAAAATCAAAAAGTTGAGGGGATTTTCAATTTGAAGTTGTAATTATTACACCATTTTCGAAGCCTTGAAAACTCACAAAATTGTGGCCGAGCGACTCCTCAAAACTCGATTTTTTATATGAGTAAAATGTAAGTATGAGCAAAATGTAATGGCGAAAGAAAGGACTTGTTCACGGAATGATATTGAAGAATTGGTGATTTAGCAGTATAATTAATATAAACAAATAGGATGCCGTTGCCGACATCCCATTGATATTGCTTCTCCGTATTACTTTTTCTCATTAACTACGAAATACGGTTCAAATTCCTCTGTATCGGGGTTCCATACTCCCGTTCCGTCTGCGCTAATCTCTCGTACTCCGTATCCGTCGCAGGCAATAAAGTATTCTCCGGTAGATTCATCATAAGAGAGCAAGAACATATATCTTGTTCCTTCTATGGGATTTGCAGAATACTGAGTTACGGGAACACCCACGTATTTTGTGTCTGCTTCAAGCTTTGTTAGTTTATCGAAACCACGATTGGCAGAAATATCGGGGCGGACATATTTCATAAACTCCGAAACAGGCAATGCTCCGCCGTAAAATGTAATTTCTTTCGTTTCAAGGGATGCTTCGCCTTTCAAAATATAGAAATCACTAACCCTTCCGATAGAATATATCTGCCCGGTTTCTGTTGCATAAGTTGACACAGTTCCATCATACGTTCCCACGATTACAAGATCAACTGCATCAATCATAGGTAACAAATCCGTTGGTATATTGTAATCATTTGACTGCTGAACTTCATAGGACAATTCGGGATTGTCAACAGGCTTGATCTCTGAATAGTACTTTATACCGAAAGTATCAAGGTCTGTGATTTTGATGTTTCCTTCTCTGAGTGCGTCAACAAGTTTCTGTTTACTACCGTCGGAATATTTTACGACGGTATAATCACTCTGAGGATTTCCAAAAATGTAGATATACACGTCATCTTCATAAAATGGTTCCACAACATCGACTTCCGCGACTTTGGTTACGGTTATATCAACGACTTCTTTCTTTTTGTCAGTAAACAAGCTTTCCAAAAACTCTACGTCAAATTTACCGGATTCAATAGAACAACAATTTTCGTTAAAGGAAATATAAGGAGTGGTATTCGAGGAAGAAATGTTAACTCTCTTTTGTTCGTAGGCATTTTCATCAAGGAAAGTAAGCTCAAATGCATATTCTATG
>JAZULS010000171.1:0-3142 GCA_045603205.1 Eubacteriales bacterium
TGCCGATATACTGTAGCTCCGCCTCCGCAGAGGTGATCTGCTCCGCAAGATGAAGCTTTGCACTCTTGGATTTGTTGTATTTTTTGTAGTAAGACTGAGCGTTTTGTGCGGGAGTCAGTCGCTCTGAGAGGGGAATCTCGATCATCTCACCCTCGGAATACCAGTCTGAGAGAACAGCCTTCGTGTCCCCACGCTTCAGCATGTAGATCGAACCCGTGATAAGGTCGCCGTACTTCTTATAGGTCTCGCCAAGCTCGCATTTTTCAAGTTCCTCGTACTGAAGAGCGATTTTTTTGGTGATTCTCGCTTCCGCCGCGGAAAGTATTCTGAAAATGTCCGATGCCTTTCGTCTGAGCCTTTCTTCCCCCGCTCGCTTCATGTAGTATTCGTCTATCATCTCCCCGACGGAGTCGAAGGTGATGACCTCAAGAGCACCTCGGTACTGAGTCAGCTCTACGTAAAGATAGTCGATGGGCATCCCGTCAGGGTCTTTTGCAAGTGAGGGGGACACACCACCCTCGTCTGCAGCGGAAACCATCGAAACAATGGAGTCGTAAAGGGTGTCGGCACAGTCCATAAGCGTGGCGTCAGCTTTTCCTGCGGCACGGTAGACTATCTCTCTTGCGGTGACCGCGGCAAATCCGATGAAATTTGCGCTGATGAACTTTACAGCGCTTCTCGTAATATCTGATTCCCTTGCCGCACGGTTGAAGTCGTCCCTGGTCATCGAGGTGGGGTCAAGCTTCTTCTGAGGCTCGGGAAGAGAATATATCATTCCGGGAAGGAGCTGACGGATGGTGCTTGCCGCAAAGTCGATAGGTTTCAGAATGCCGATTATTTTGTCCTCTGCATCGGTAACGATAATGTTGCTGTACTTGCCCATTATCTCGCAGATGATATGTTTTTCCGTGCGGAAACCCATGTCATCGTGACACTCGAAGGTAAGCCTTGCAACTCTCTCAAAGCCCGGCTGAGAAACTGAAAGCAGCTTTGCCCCCGCGAAATGCTTTCTCAGCATCATGCAGAACATAGGGGGAGTGGTAGGGTTCTCGGGCTTCAGCTTCGTTACGTTCATACGAGGGCAAGATGAGCCCGCGTTTATAAGAAGTCTGCGTTCTGTGCCCGATGCTCTGAAAACGAAAACTACCTCGTCCCGCTCAGGCTGATATATCTTGTCAACTCTGCCGCCCAGCACAAGGGACTCTGTCTCACGCAGTACGGACCTGAGTATTCCTGCATCAAATGCCACGGGGGATATCCTCCTTGTATGTCATCTGTAAAAAACGAAATTCATGCTTTTTCCCTTTAAGGTAAAACCTGCTTTGAGGGCAGTCTTTACTGAGGCGATGTTCCTCTCTCTGCAAACGTAAGACACCTCACCTGCGTCATGGGACAGAATATGCCTCGTGAGGCCTTTTACGCACTCGGTAGCGTATCCTTTGCGTCTTGCCGAGGGGGCACACTCCACGTTTATCTCCGCACTCTCTTCCGAAAGATCGTTCACCGCGGCAAAACAGACTATCCGTTCGTTTTCGATCACCGCACAGATCACGTCAAGCGGATCCTCGTCATCTACTTCAAGTCTCCACAGCGTGGTGTCTGCAGAGTATCGGGAGACCTCTTCGTTTGTCCCAAGTATTACTGATTTTGTCGTATCACAGGGTATAACATCCATACGGAAATCAAGCAATACGTCGCCCGTTTCCTTCGTGGGGTATAGGGAATAGCCTTCCATTAGCGGAGTCAGCTTATCCGTAAGAAAAGCACGGGCATTCTCTGAAAAAGGATCACTTTCGAAAAGTGAGCAAAATTCAAGAGCCACGTCCTCGCTTATCTTGTAGGATGTTACCGTCACCTCGCCGTCTGCACCTTGAGTCACGCTGACGGGAAGCGCAAACATACCGTCTTCGCTGAGACTGAAATTTTCGAAATCCTCATCTGCAAAATAAAATTTCATTTTTCACCGTAAAAAGTAAACAAATTCCAATTTATCAGACATTAACTGTTCTATACTCTAAAAAACCTTGATATTACTGGGTTTTTCGCCTGTTACAAACTCAACTGTTATGTATTTTTTCCTTGTTTTTGCCCTTATGAGCGAAAATAAGGGAAAGTTTTTGTTTTTATCCGCCTACTACCTTATCGAGTAGTCTTGCGGAAGTACGCTTCGCCTCTCTTGTAGAGTGAGAGTAGACATTCATCGTGGTACTGACACCAGAGTCACCTAAAAGCTCCTGCACATCCTTCGGTGCTGCTCCGTTTGAGAGCAGATTGCTTGTGAATGTGTGTCGCAGTTGGTGGAATTGAAATCCTACGAGGCCTTTTTCCTTTTTGCTTGCTCTCTTGCACATAATACCGATGGTGCTTGGCGATTCATACGCTCCGTCTGGTCTTAAGCATACAAAGGATATCTCCCCTTGTATCCCTCGGGAACCTTCTCGTTTATCGGTAGCGTATAGACCTCGTAGTAATTGCGGTCTTTTTCCTTAACCTCACAGTAATAATTGAGGCGGAATAATTCGCCATATTTGAAACGATTTTTGTGCTGTTCAAGCTTGGCCGTTCGTAGAATCTCTGCCAGGGTGTCGCAGAAGTCCACTGTTAGGACTTTCCTTTGACAGATCCTTTTGCCATAATAAAACTTCTTTCCTTTGGCAAACGGAACTGTTGCAATGTATACTTATATTATACCATTTTTTGAGCAAAATTGCAACAGTTCCTATATGTTTTTGACCTGTCAGCTTACTGATTTTACACTATCTATATCGAGTAGATCCACGCCTTGATTTATCTTTAAAAACTCTGTTAACGCATCGGTTCTAATAATATGTTTACGACCTATGAGCAGCACGGGTATTTTGCGTTCGCTCACTAATAAACGCAATGTATTTCTTCCGATACCGGTATATTCAGCAGCTTCTTCAATAGTCATTGCAATTTTTCTACCATTGGCGATACCTCCTATATTATTTGCCTCCATTTCCGCCGGAGGCAAGCTTCAAAACATATAACATATAAATTCTCCTTACAGGCGGTGGCAGGGTTGCCACCGCCATATACTTCAGGCATCTGAATTGCCCGACCTTTATTTCCTTTGTTTGTCCCTATATATCAATCCTGTGAATTTTCGTCAGCTGGATAT
>JAZULS010000172.1:0-10283 GCA_045603205.1 Eubacteriales bacterium
CTCTTTTGTTCACTAGGCTGACCGCGCCCGAAATGAGAAAAAGACGCGCTCGGCTTCGCCTTCACGCATCTTTTTCTCATTTCCTAGTCACTTTTCTTTATTCTCTCAGTTTTTTCTCTACCCCAACTATTGACATTGAGCTAAAAAAGAACCTGACATAGAATCAGGTTCTTTTTTACTATTTACTTTACTTTAATTTCTCTCACAAATCCCTCAAACAGGGGTGCGGCTACGAACAGCTTTTTGCCTTCTGCGATCTCGTCGGTATGAGCAAAGTGAACGTGACCTGCAAGCACGGCAATAACGCTGTCGGAATTCTTCACAAGGTCGCCGAACTCCTTTACCTCTCCGTCAGCGCTCTTTCCACAGAACTCGAAGTAGTCCACGTCGTCTTCGCCCCAAAAATCTGCGATCTTTTCGCGGAGAACATCTGTAATAAAGGGCACGTGCATAACGAGAATGGTGGGAACACCTCTGTTAAGAATCTCACGGAGACCGTCGATCTGCTCCCTTGTGATATTCTTGCGGCAGTTGTCCACACCCACCACGAGGAGATCTCCGAAATCCTCACACCAAAGCTTGGGACTTCCCTTCATCAAATCCGCGTAGTGATGATCATATGGCGCACCGTTAAGTCCGAAGGTTTCGTGATTTCCGGTAGCAAAGAGCACGGGACAAGGGAATTTTGCAAAGCTTTCTCTGAGAAAAGCAATATTATGCTCACGGCAAATCTCGATTGCGTCTCCGGAGAGGATAACTGCATCGGGCTTTGCTTCGCTGGCGAACCTAATAAAGCTTTCGAAGCGTTCTATAGGTGTTATGCCGTCACGAGTCCACTTTTCAGTGCTGCCTATAGCATAATTTCTTTCACCCTCGTCATCGTTTGTTGGCATACAGGAAACGTGAACGTCGGAAATGTGGAGGAATGTATACTCTTTTTTCGCGTTTTCTATCTTTAGTTCAACTTTTTCAGTAATCATGGTATTCCTTTAAGTAAAACGAGAGTGACAAGACGCCACCCTCGTTTTATTATTCAAATTAGATAACGAACTGTTCCATGTATCTCTTGCTGAGGATAAGGGACTCTTCAACTCTTTCCTTAGTGCCTTCAAATGCCTTGTCTTCAACCTCGATGCAAGTGCAACCGTTGTAACCGATGTCGGTAAGAGCGGAAACGTACTTGCCCCAATCAACGTCGCCGAGACCGGGAAGCTTGGGAGACATCCACTTGAGAGGAGTTGCCATTACGCCGTAGTCGTTAAGGCGGTCACGATAGATCTTGATGTCCTTATAGTGAACGTGGAAGATCTTATCCTTGAACTCATAGATAGGCTTTATGTAGTCGATCATCTGCCATACGAAGTGAGAGGGGTCATAGTTGAGACCGAAGTTGTCGCTGTCAGCGATTGCAAAGAGTTCTCTCCAGATAGCGGGAGTTGTAGCAAGGTTCTGTCCGCCGGGCCACTGATCGTTTGTGAAGAGCATGGGGCAGTTCTCTATACCGATCTTTACACCCTTTTCTTCTGCAAACTTGATGATTGCGGGCCATACCTTCCCAAACTCTTCGATGTTCTCTTCAACAGTCTTATCCTGCATTCTGCCGACGAATGTAGTAACCATATTTACGCCGAGGAGAGAGGACATGTTGATAACCTTCATGAGGTGGTCGATGCTTGCCTGTCTCTTTTCGAGGTCAGCATCCATTGTGTTGGGATAGAATGCGAGAGAGGAGATCTCAACGTTCTTTTCAGCAGCATAATTCTTGATGTAGTTTACATACTCGTCACTGGTATTTTCAACGTCGATGTGAGATACGCCTGCGTATCTTCTCTCAGCCTTGCCCTGGGGCCAGCACGCAACCTCTACGCACTCAAAGCCCATCTTGGACGCGGTGTCCATCATTTCCTCGAAGGAATATGTGTCGAGGATAGCACTTACAAAACCTAATTTCATGTTTTAACCTCCAAATGCCGAAAATGGCACAGATTTACATAAGTTCATTATACTTCATAAGATAATTCAAGTCAACATTTTTTGAAAAAATTATGTAGACTTAAAGCTCATAACGTCCCTCGATGGCACGTCTGAGAGTAACTTCGTCAGCATATTCAAGGTCACCGCCGATGGGTACGCCGTTAGCAATACGGGAGACCTTGATGCCGAGGGGAGCGATAAGTTTGGACAGATACATCGCCGTAGCCTCGCCCTCAACCGTGGGATTGGTTGCCAGGATGACCTCTGAGACCTCTTCAGAGTGAAGTCTTACAAGAAGTTCGCGAATCTTGAGGTTATCGGGGGACACGCCCTTCATGGGGGAGATAGTACCGTGGAGAACGTGATACGTGCCGTGGAAGTGACCCGTGTTCTCCACCGCGATAACTGCTCTCGGATCCTCCACAACACAAATGAGAGACTTGTTTCTGTTGGGAGAAGCGCAAACGGGACAGATCCTTTCGCTTGAAATATTCTGGCACTTTTCGCAGAGAACAAGCTCAGTCTTCACCGCCATGATCGCCTCAGCGAACTCTCTTGCCTCGTTTTCGGTAAAGTTCAGCACGCAGAAAGCGTATCTCTGGGCTGACTTTTTACCCACGCCGTCAAGACGCCTGAACATATCCGTCAGTCTTTCGATAGGTTCGATATTTCCTGCCATATCAGAAGAGTCCGGGGAAGCCGCCCATGCCCATACCGAGTGAGCCTGTTACCTTACCCATTTCCTCGCTGTTTGTAGCATTTACTGTCTTGATTGCCTCGTTTACTGCAGCTGTGAGAATGTCCTCAAGTGTTTCAACGTCATCGGGATCTACGATCTCGGGGTCAATCTTCACTTCGCTGACCTCAAGCTTGCCGTTGATCTTGATAGAAACAACGCCGCCGCCTGCCTTGATGTCGTATTCTCTTGCGTCAAGGTCCTCCTGCAGATTCTGCATATCCTCCTGCATCTTCTGTGCCTGCTTGAGCATTCCCTGCATGTTTGTGGGACCGCCGCCCATACCCTTGGGTAATCTTGCCTTCATAGTTAATTTCCTCCGAAATGTTTCTTTTATATTTCTTCGAGCTCGTCCATGGGAGAGGTACCGTCGTCACGGGTCTCGCCAAGCTCGAAGCTGATTCCAACGCCCGACTCGGCAAGCCCGCTGAGCACAAAGGCATCGGTTAAAGTACGTTTTGAATCTTCCTTATCAAGCATCGAAAGGAAGAAGGAATTGGGGACGCGGAGTTTTGCTTCACTGCCGTCGACTTTTACAAAGCATGTGGCCTTAGACACAAATCCCGTAAGCATGGGGCTTAGTGATGAGATCTTCTCAAGCAGCTCGCTGGTGTCGGGCACCCTTCTCCAGTTTGAAGCAGCCGCCGGTGCAGATTTCTTCTCCGGCTGAGGAGTCACCTTAATTTCGGGCTCTTTTGCCACTTCAGCTTTGGGCTGAGGTGCTTCTGCTTGTGTTGCAGGCTGTACCTTCGCCACGGGAGCGTTGCCGAGAAGCTTTATTTTATCTTCAAGGGCAGCGATTCTCGAAAGGAGCGCCTCGGTGGTGGCGTCAAGTGAGGGGGAGCTCATCTTGACAAGTGCCATTTCCGCAAGGTTTCGCTTAACCTGAGGAAGCTTTGACATTGTAATTAGTGTTTCGTCGAGGATCGTCGCGTGGTACATCAGGTCCGCCACGGTAAACTTTGATGCCGCCTCGGAAATGATCTGCGCTTCTCCGCCTGTGAGGTCGAGGTACGCCTTGGGGTCTGAGGTACTCTTCATTACCAGCATATCACGCCAGAAGGAGATAAGCTCCTGCCAGAAGACGGAAATATCCTTTGACGAGGACACCACGTTTGCAACCGCCGCGAACAGCGCGTTATAGTCGGAAGCTTTTACTGCAAGTGCAGTTCTGTATGCATTTTCAAGACCGGTGATACCGAGAGTTTCTCTGACTCTTTCGACAGTTACCGCGTGTCCTCCGCCGGAACAAAGCTCCAGCAGGTTGATAGCGTCACGCATACCGCCCTGCGCCTGTTTTGCAAGAAGAAGTGCGGCGTCGTGTTCAAGGGAGATTCCCTCTTTGTCCGCGATATACTCAAGCCTTGAAGCAATATTTTCAGTTGTAATACGTCTGAAGTCGAAGCGCTGGCAACGGGAGATGATGGTTGCGGGGAGTTTGTGTTGTTCCGTTGTTGCGAGGATGAACACAACGTGCTCCGGCGGCTCCTCGAGAGTCTTCAGAAGAGCGTTGAACGCGCCCATGGAGAGCATATGTACCTCGTCGATGATGTACACTCGCTTTTTCATGATCGCGGGAGTATAGGCTACCTCGTCGCGAATGTCACGGATATACTCAACACCCGTGTTGGATGCCGCGTCCATCTCCACAACGTCCGTAGCGCTTCCGTCGTCAATGGAAGTACATTTATAGCAGACTCCGCAAGGGTCACCGTTCACAACGTTGTCGCAGTTGACTGCCTTGGAGAGTATCTTTGCGCAGGTTGTCTTACCTGTGCCTCTCGGTCCGCAGAAAAGATAAGCGTGGGAAAGCTTACCGTGCTCAGACTCATATTTAAGCACAGAGGTTATATGCTCCTGTCCGCAGACGTCCTCAAACGCCCTCGGTCGGTACTTACGGTAAAGTGCCTGATGCTCCATAGCCCTGCCACCTTTCAATTTCAAAAAATATATAAATAACCCGCAGAATAAGACCATACACCCGAAAGTCGAGACGAGCTCACATGCGCCGACTTGCTTTCTGCTCAGAACAGGCGTCCCTGCGGCACAACGGCTAAACTGCTTAATGCTGCTTGGTTCCCCACCTGACATGGTTCACAGCCGCCGATCGCGCAGGACCAATTCCTCAACACAGAAAAACAAGCCGCAGACCACACAAGTCCGACCCTCGTTTCGGGATACCACCCCTGCTATAGCGGATTTCAGGTACAAGGTGCCGCTGCTCCCCCGGCTGGTATGGCCTTATTCTACGGGTTATCCGTATCGTGACTATTCAGTCACACTTGATAGTATACCATATTTACTTCTCTTATGCAAGAGAAAAAGCGAAAAAGATGCTTTATTTTACGGGAAAATTTCTTTGCTGTTCCCTCTCCGTTGTGAGCTTTGTTTGTGCTTGGAAATACATATTTTCCGTTGCAATTCACGAAAACACAAACGCTAATTTGTGCGAAGTGACGAAAATACAAAAAACAATCAAGCTCTTTAATTCACTTTACACAAGGAGAAATTTGTGGTAAAATATAGGTGGATAGGTGTAATATTGTCTGCACCGACGACATGCAAAAGATAAATTAAAGGAGGCACGACTATGAAGAAATTACTTATTAGCATTTTAGCAGTAGTTCTCGTTTCAGCTCTAGGATTTGTCCTTGTGGCTTGTAATGAGACGGGCAAAAACAACGACCAAGTGCAAAGCCTCTCAGATTCGCCCCAGTCCTCTGAATCCCACGAAACGGCTGAGCCCTTTGAGACGATCGAAATCCCCATGGAGTTTGAGGAGGAAATCCCGGAGACCAGAAGCTACACCTTAGCAAACGGTACGGAATATAAAATGACGCTGGAAAGCACCCGGGAAGATGGCGAACGTCTCCCTGAAGCACAGTACTATTGTAAAGAATCCGGTAGATTCACCTTCAACACAGACTGGGACCTCATAAAATGGGAAGGTGGATTTGAAACCAGCGTTTATGACAGACACGGCAAGATAGACGAAGAAGGGGCTGTCGTTGCGGCTAATGAATTTTTAAGAGCATTTTTAGGAGAAGATTTTGAAGAGGAATACGATGTATACGAGATCACATCAAGAGCCCCCTCTCCAGGCTGGAGCTTCATGATAAGCTATTACACCCACCTCGGCAACGACGGCTTTTTAAAGCACAAAGTCTTCGAAGTCAACGTCACCCCCAGAGGCAAGGTGTCCAGCTACGACAAGAATAATCCACTCTCTCTGAGAAATTTGGACCCTGCTATACTTGAAAAAATCTCACAGGCTGATATAGACACCTTTATCGACGGTGTTCTAAATAAAGTGGGAATAAAGGAATACGACGAAGAAGATAAACCTATTTTCGGATACGACAGATATGTCATCAAAGCTATGAATATTCGTAAAAACGGAGATGATTTTTGCATTTGTATCACTGCACACGTTAATGCATATTGGATCAACAAATCCGAGCATATAGCAAACTCCGAATTACATTCACATGGCGGCTTTAAAGATGATCCGGACGAGTTCGAAAGCTTCTTTTCGACCGTATTTATCTTCCCTCTCGAAAATGAATAATTTATCCCTTATGGGCGGTGCTTCGGCTTCGCCCATTTCCTTTTACTAAAGTTTTGAGTTGACAAACCTATTTATTTACTGTAAAATCAAAGTGTAGGATATTTTTCCAAATTATGCCTTTGGGGAGGGTGACATGAACAAAGCAAAACGATTCCTCACAACTTTTCTCGGAGTTTTTGCTCTTTTGGTGCTTATATTTATAATCTACGTTCTTACCGCAGGAAACTTTTTCTCCCCATCTCTATGGTTCCCCCAAGAGAGCACAGGGGAGGCGGACAAAGCTCCCGAAACCGGCAACGAATACTACTATTCCGGTAGCCACAAGTATTATACACCCGAAGCAATGGAGAAGGACAAGGTAATTACCACAAGCCGCGGCGAGGAGCTCATTCTTTACTACCAAAGCACAACTCAAAACGAAGTCATTGGCCCTCTCTACCTATATTCCGACGGATATAAAACTACGTATCTCTTCGACAGTGAGAATAACGTACTGGACGTAACTATTGTAGGGTCAAACGAACCCCAGAAAGATTACAGCTCAGAAGAAAAGATATCTGTAGATGAAGCCGCGAAAATTGCCGAAACGTACGTATATATCAAAGAGTCGCAGTACGACTACGATAATATGGTTATGTGCGGAATTGAGTCCGACGAATTATGCGGAGCCTATCACGTAAATTATCACTCCACCTGCGGAGAGGATAACGCGATTATCAGCTGGCACTGCAAGGTAACGGTAAACTTCGACGGCGGCATCCGCTATTTCACATACATTGACGCGGACTATTTCGAGACCTTGGATTACGGCATTGTCAAAGATGTTTCAAGTCGCCACATTGAAGATTTTGTCAGAGGAAGCCTTGCGGGAGTTTACGACGGTGAACCGATCATTCTGCAGTCAAGGCTTTCAAGAAGATATCCCGAGTATTTCGTTGTGGTGACAGTGGAGCTTAACGGGAAAGTCAAGGGGCTTTCGGATATAGCCAACAGAGTCTTCTATGACACTACGGGGGACACCACCACAGCGATCTTAAGCTTTTCGGTCGGGTGCTGAATTTTATAATAAATGCGGTGAAAATCACCGCATTTTTTATTATATATTGCTTCCGAACTCAGCCATACTGCCAAGCTCCGATTCGACCTTCAAGAGACGGTTATATTTAGCGGTACGCTCCGCTCTGCAAGGGGCGCCCGTTTTGATAAATCCGCAGTTAACCGCCACGGCGATGTCAGCGATAGATGAATCGGTGGTTTCCCCCGAACGGTGGGATAGAATCTGTCTATATCCGTTATGAGAAGCTGTTCGGATAACGTCGAGGGTTTCGCTGAGGGTGCCTATCTGGTTTGGTTTTATAAGGATAGCGTTGCCCGCGCCCTTGGCTATTCCCTCTCTTAGTCTCTTAGTGTTGGTAACGAAGAGGTCGTCTCCTACCAGAAGCATTTTGTGGGACAGCTCGTCGGTCAGATTACGCCATCCGTCAAAATCATCTTCGCCAAGTCCGTCCTCAACGGAAACGATGGGGTATTTGTCGGACAGGTCTTTCAGCTTTTTTATTAAGGTATCGGAAGTACCGCGAAAGCCGCTTTTGGGGAGTGTATATCCGCTGCCGTCTGTCCATTCGCTGGCGGCACAGTCAATGGCAAGCTTCACTTCGTCCGTAGTGTAGCCCGCAACGTCTATTGCCCTCATAATATAGTCAAGAGCTTCGCTTTCATCCGCAAGGTCGGGAGCAAATCCGCCCTCGTCACCCACGCCCGAGGTCTTACCGTCGGTCTTCAGAATCTTACCGAGGGCATGGTATATCTCACAACCTGCTCTGAGAGCTTCGCTGAAGGTGCCAAATCCCGAAGGAACTATCATAAATTCCTGAAAATCTATATTGTTTGCGGCGTGGGCACCACCGTTAAGAATATTCATAAGAGGCGTGGGGAGTCTCACCGCTTGGGCGCCTCCGATATAACGATAAAGTGGGAGTTTGCTGTGTGCTGCCCCCGCTTTTGCTGCCGCAAGAGACACAGCAAGCATAGAGTTGGCACCAAGTCTGCTCTTATTGTCTGTGTCGTCCTCGTGGATCATAAGGCAGTCAACCATCCCTTGGTTGCAGACCATTCCGGAAAGCAAACGTGAGATCTTACCGTTGACCTTTTCTACTGCTTGGAGTACTCCAAGTCCGCGATATCTCATAGAGTCTCCGTCGCGCATTTCGTGAGCCTCGTATTTTCCCGTTGATGCTCCCGAGGGTACAGCGGCACATCCCACAGAACCGTCCTCAAGCACGACTGTGGCTTCAAGTGTGGGGTTTCCTCTGGAATCAAGAATCTCTCTGGCGGTAACTGTTGTAATTTTATTTCTGCAAAGCATATTTCATTGCCTCTCTCACATATAATAACTGAGCAGTAAAAAGTATTTGCATTAGTTTTGAAAATATACCGCATGAAGCGGTGAAAGGGAGATTTTATGATAATCTACACAGTGAAAAGCGGAGACTCCATCTACTCCATCGCCCGAAATTACAAGGTGCCGCCATCAAGGATCATTACGGACAATTCTCTCGAAAACCCGGGAAATCTGGTGGTGGGTCAGGATCTCGTGATTTTGAGTCCGACCCAAACTCACACGGTGAAAGGCGGGGAGACTCTTGTATCCATCGCGCGTCAGTACGGTACGGATATTTTAAGTCTTTACCGAAACAATCCTGTTTTGTCAGGTCAAGCTACTGTGTTCCCCGGTCAGATTCTTAACATTTCCTATGGAGAGCCACCCTTTGGTGAGATAGCAGTAAATGGCTATGCCTATCCTTTCATAGATGAGGTTACGCTGAGGCGGACTCTTCCCTACCTTACCTATCTGTCGATCTTTACATACGGGATCACAGACGAGGGTGAGCTTATTCCTCCGGAACAGGGTGACGCAAAACTGATTACCCTTGCAAAAGAATATGACGTAGTTCCGCTGATGATGCTGACAAGTCTAAATTCCGAAGGATATTTTTCAAACGATCTTGCCACGAAAGTTCTCACCGACGAGATACTCTCCGACAAAGTCATACGAAACACGGTAGACAAAGTCAGACAGTCAGGTTACGGCGGTGTTGACGTAGACTTTGAGTATATCAAGGCGGGTGAGGCTGAGGCATTTCCTCAGTTTATTACTAAGTTAAGTAATGCACTGGGAGATGATTATCCCGTTTTTGTTTCTCTCGCACCCAAAAATTCACCGGAGCAGAGGGGACTTCTTTACGAGGGTCACGACTATCCTGCTTTGGGTGCGGCAGCGGACTACGTGCTGCTTATGACCTATGAATGGGGCTACACTTTCGGACCTCCCCTTGCCGTTTCTCCCATAGATCAAGTCAGACGAGTTGTGGAATACGGGACCTCTGTGATAGACAGCCGCAAAATACAGCTTGGTGTACCGAACTACGGTTATGATTGGGCTTTGCCTTACGTTAGGGGTGAAAGTCGCGCCGACAGTCTCTCTAACGTAGAGGCTGTGAATTTAGCAAGAGCGAGGGGAGCTGCTATTGAGTTTGATGAGGTGGCAAAATCGCCGTTTTTCAATTATTACGACAGACCTTCCACCTTCGCAGATGCGATAGAGCACGAAGTCTGGTTTGAAAACGCCCGAAGCGTTGATGCCAAGCTGAGACTCGTACCCGAATATAACCTGAATGGTATCAGCGTGTGGAACATCATGGATTACTTCCCCTCTCTTTGGCTGGTTCTGAATTCTCTATTCAAGATACGCAAAGTCTAAACTTTCAGCCGTCGACATATACTTGCGGACAGTATTAATTTTCTCTCTTACTTGACAAACTTATTAGGAAAGTATATAATTAAGGGAGAATATAATTTAATTCCGAAAGGACATATAAAAAATGGCTAAAGTTCTTGTTGAAACATCTGCCCGTCACGTACACCTCAGCGCTGCTGACATCGAGACCCTTTTCGGTGCAGGCGCAACTCTCACCGAGAAGAAGCCCCTCTCTCAGCCCGGTCAGT